>DATHDE010000285.1:0-4828 GCA_035490495.1 Nitrospirota bacterium | reverse complement strand
TCCGATTTCGCATCTGTTGCTGTCCTTGATTTCCTTTAAAATCGCGAGGGATCCGCCATGCATTGCAACAGGATAGGTAATAAGGTAGGTGGGCTTTACGCCGAACCTGTCGAACAGTTCCTGGAGAACGGGTATGTTCTTGATGTTTTCAAGGGTGTACTCCTGTGAATCATAGCTTCCCCAATTGTCTTCTTCCGTATCGATGGTGATAACAAGCTTCATCAGTCCGTCTCCGCTTGTCGAAAACTTTTCTCAAATCGCTCTTCATACGCGGGGCCGAGGCGACTGCAGATTGTTTCGGCAATCCCCTTTACGAGTTTATTCCAGTCGTGCTGGCGCGCAATGGCCTGCCGCTCCTGCACGCGTGCAGGCAACTGTTCCACTGGTGCAAGTGCAGCAGCCAGGGCAGCCGACCATTCCTCCGCATTCGCTGCAAGGGAGACAACCCCGGTAAAATCGAGCAGCGATCTGATGGGCGTGCCGACCACCGGCTTTCCGCCGGCCAGGTATTCATGAAGCTTCAGGGGATAGATGTGATTCGTGTAGTCGGTTATCCGATACGGCATGACGCAGACATCGAAATGCTGCGGGTACGCAGCAAGGTCCAGCACCGACTTGGACCCGAGGAAATGGACATTGCTCCGCCGCGACAGCTCTTCGACAGCAGGGGCAATTTCCGAGTGCGATGCGACAGGCCCGACGAGTACAAACGACCAGTCCTTATGCTCGGCCGATAACCGGACAAGCAGATCCCAGTTCAACTGCTTCTTCAACACACCCGTATAGCCGATGCGTGGACGAGGAATGTGCTTCAAGTCTTCAGGCTCGTCGCACGGATCCGCGTAGGCATGGTAATCCACGCCGTTCGGCACGATCATGGTGTGGGCATTCAGATGTCCTTTTTTCTTCATCAACCCGGGGGAGTGGATGAATACCTGGTCAGCCCGCGAAAGCAATTTTGCCTCGTCCTCGCCGATGGGTGTTTCCACGTCGGAGAATGTGTACTCGTCGTCGATGTGATAGCAGCTGAGATCGTGATCGATCAGGTCCAGGACATGTCCGAACTGCGGCCTCCACACATACAGGATTGTACTGCTGCACCCGCGCTTCTTCAGAATATTTACGGCCTGACGGTACCGGATTCGCTCGGTCATCAGCGCGGCAAGCCGCGGCTTATAAAGCTGCGGAAGGAACCGGCCAGGCCGGTACACGGAAAAAGCAGGCATGATCTGTTCGCTGTCGCGCCGCTGCTGATGTGTGGAATGAAGCCAGAGATCTCTCCACCCCTTTGCCGGATCGATCCATACAACATTGAAATACTTTGCTAGACGCATGAGGACATGGTGACGCGGCTGCCAGGTCCCGGTCCATTCGTCGGGAACAAGGCCGATGACGCCGACATCTCCCATGATGGGCAGATCATTCTTGAGCTTTTCGCCGTTCATGCCAACCACCGAATTTTTCTATCTCCGAGCTTTGTTTAGCCGATGTCTGCGTGACGCCTCAGTGAGTGCTCCCACTATTTCATAGAGTTCCAATTTCCGGCAGAATCGGTCGCTGCAGTCTAGGGTCAGCATCCATCTGAGGCCTTTCGTCAGAAGCTGCCGATAGAAGTACCGGGGAACTCCGAATATATAAGCAGTTTGCTCAGGGAGCTCCGAACGCATCATCGAAGCCTTTCCCAGGTTGAAGTACCATTGTTCAAAATACCCCCTCTGCATTTTTGCTTCATCAACAGGGTGATATACGATTGCATCCGGTGCGTACATCAAGGTCTCACTTGCCGACAGAAGGCGCGAGGAGAATTCAGTGTCCTCGCTCTTTCCCAGCGGATTGTTACCGGAGGGGCCCATATCAGTGCGGAAAAGCCCGTATTTTCTGAATGCTTCGCTTCGGAAGGCCATATTGGCGCCGAACGGCGACGCTTTGAGAGTACAGGACGTATCGCCCCAATCAAAGCCGCCAAAAGCATTCATGAAGGGGGTGGGTGTGTCTGTCTTGAGCCAGGAAGGTCTTTTCTCGGGCAAAAGGAGAACAATCTTCCCGCCGACGCCAAGGCAGTTGTGCTGCGCGAACGTCTTTTGTATGTTCATCAGCCAATCAGGATGCAGGCTGACATCATCATCGGTGAAAACGAGGATTTCCCCGTGCGCAGCCTGTACCCCGGTATTCAGGGCGTACGATTTCCCCTGCCGTCCTTCAAAAAGATATCTGATGATTCCTCTGCCTGAGGTGGAAAATTCTGTGACAACGGCTTTTGTCTCATCCGTTGAATTGTTATCCACGACAATCGTCTCAAGGGAGTATTCCTGAATACCATTCAATCGCTGAATGGTATCCAGAACCCGGCGCAAACTCCCGCAACGATTATACGAGCAGATGATGATGCTGATGTCCATAGTTCTTATCAGCCACTATGTATCAATGGAAACTGTCGGGACCGCCGACAGAGAACCGGCATCCCGGGGCTTGATAGCAGTTGTCTGTCCCAGTTCTTCCCGCAAGGCCTCGAGGTACTTTTTCCCGTATTTGAGATCCGGCTCGAGATGGTTTCCCTCCGCCCATTCGTTCCACGATTTAATAAATATGATCTGGTGCTCCCCGTCACACTCTTCAATAAACTCGAGCGCCCTTCTCACTTGTCTCCTGAAAAGCTCCGGAGTTGAGCCGTGAAGAACCACTCCCTCAGCACCGCTGCGGGGTGTGTTGTCCCAGTTGGGCAGCAGACAGGGGTAGTCCTTGATGTGTTCCGCCTTGTCCGGAAAAACATCCATCATTACTTTTTCATAGGGATAGACAGTTGGTATTCCTCTTTGCTGCTGGTAGAAAAGAACTATTTTCTTTACCGGCTGCCGCCAGGAAACCCACTGTTCCCTTCGCGGATTCAAGTAACTCCTGACACACGCGTCAAAACCATGATTCTCCGGAATCCATACATTCTTGTGGTGCAGCACGGCGACGATATGCAAACCTTTGAGCCCTGCTTTGGCAGCCATGTTCCTCCACAAATCCATTGTCCGGCGGACATCGGGAATCTCTCCGGGACGGTATATGAGGAACAGCGGCTTGCCGTCAACCGTGACGTAACGCCTGTCAAGAAACGCCGGCAACAGCGTGTTGAAATGTGCCCGGTGATCCTCCTCGCCGGGATAGGTCTGTTCGATAAGCACACGATTCGGACTGCCGTGCCAGACTCCTGTCCACGTCTGGTTTGCCCAGCACAGGCAAAAGGGAAAATCGGGGTCGCCCGATCGCAGAATTTCATCGAACGGCCTTTCGAGTATTTGTTTTCCCGCGAACCAGTAGTGATAATAGCAGAAGGCCTCGATGCCGTACTCTTTTGCCATTGCAGCCTGGGCAGCGCGCGTCTCGGGCACCCGGAGATCATAAAAGCCGAGATCAGCTGGCACGTGCGGCTGGTAGTGCCCTTCATACAACGGCTTTGCCTTTGCAACATTCGTCCATTCGGTAAAGCCTTTGCCCCACCATTTGTCATTCTCGGGAATCGGGTGATACTGGGGCAGATAAAAAGCGATTAGACGGGCCATGCGAGCTAAAGCATCCTTTCACAATAAGTTTGCTCAATCGAACAGCCGCTGGATGCCCCAGCGGACCTTCTCCAGGTAGAGCTGCTTGACGATTGGTGGAAACAGGCCGAGCAGTCTCATCAGCGGACTGACATCGCGGTAACGATATTTTATCTGTTTTCTCCTGATGGAGAGCTTTCCGACAAGATCCCGCTGCTCCCGGTTCTTCCGGATCTGTTTATCGATCGCCCAGAGGTAGCCTTTCCTCATCTTCAGCCTGTTTGAACACCGCGAGCCCCTCCGTATGCGATAGTACGCAAGAACCTTGTCAATATAAACCACGTGGGGCTGTAAAGCAAAAATATCCATCCAGCAGTCCCAATCTTCGTTGCTCGGCAGTCTCTCATCAAAAGCGATGCCATTCTCCTTGAACAACGCAACATCAAAGAGGAAACAGTGCATGGGAATGCTCAACTCCGTTTCCCACTTCATCATAATATCGTAATAGGGCTTTTCCTTCTGCAATACCGGGCTTAAATACCGATCCTTGTGGATCACGGTAATATCGTCCATATCGCAGTAAACATAATCGCAATAGCTCAAGGCCCTGCCGGGGACGCCCTTCAGCAGGTCGATCTGCATCCGGATTTTGTCGCGGTCGATCAGATCATCGGCATCGAGAAACTGCACGTATTTTCCCGAGGCGTTCCGGACGCCCCTATTCCGCGCTGCGCCGGGCCCCCTGTTTTCCTGACGCACGTAGACAATTTTATCCTGATATCGTTCTTTCAGGAGCTGTTCCGTTGCATCCGTCGATCCGTCATCGACAACGATGACCTCGCGGTTTTTGTAGGTCTGGTTCAGCGAGCAATCAACGGCCTGACAGACGACCGGACCGTCATTGTAGGTGGGTATGATGATGCTTACCAGCGGCATTTCCTGCATGATCATTGTCTTTTCATCGAACAGCTGTCCTGAACCGGCTCGGGATCGTGCGCCGCCGGTTCCGACCGCGGGTCAGGATCAGCCCTGTAACGCCCTTCTTGTCTCTTCCAGGTACTGCAATCCCCATTTCAGGTCCGGCTCCAGATGATTGCCTTCAGCCCATTCATTCCAGGCATTGATGAACACAAGCCGTTCATCCCCCTTAAAGCGCTGCATTGTTTCGGACACGGCATGCCGCAGCCATCTCCCGTATATTTTCGGATCGCTGCCCTTGAAGATGATCGCGTCCTTTTTCCGCCGCGGCGAATTATCCCAGCCGGGCGTAACGCCCGGAAAGAGCTTATATGCGGGCCGCG
>DATHDE010000284.1:0-14234 GCA_035490495.1 Nitrospirota bacterium | reverse complement strand
ATTTACACCGAATTCTGTATTGTCTTAAACCAGTTTTCGCCATTGGAAATGAGAATACTCAACTATGACGTTTACTGTACGATAGTAGTATACGATGGGACAGGTCGTCAAGAAAAAATGACTATTCAGACAGGGTATTTTCGGGTGATGACAAGAGATTGCAAAAGAGCGCACAACAATAAAAAGAACTTATGGGTGGGATTTCGTTATGACACAGAAACATTCGAGAGCGGCAATCTAATCGGTTAAGGCATTAATATTCCGGGTGATAAACGTTATAGTTAACTAAAGTGAAACTGACTGCAATTTACTTTACTTCATGTCCATATGTTCTTAATTGAAAACAGACAATCCACAAAACTGGTTTTTTCACTCTTTCATGAGATATCTCCCTTTGCCCAGTGCTCGAAATCCTCTTTCATAGGTAACCCCATTTGACTCTAGGATATTATTCTTTATTAGTGATGCCTTTACGGTTAAGTTCATCGAAAATCTTGCCGAGATTATACTGTGCTTCTGAAAATCCCGGTGCAAGCCTGAGTGCTGTTTCGTACTCCTGCCGGCTCTTATCGAAAGCCATTCGCATGAAAAAGAGATTCCCGAGATTGTTCCTCCACGCCGCCTCCGCCTGCTTATCCTTTCTCGCGACTGCGCTGTCGATCTGAATCCGGATCGCTACCTCGAGGTTGTGCAGCGCATCAGGATAATTCGGCTGCAGGTTAAGTGCTGCCCGATACTCCGGGATCGCCTCCGGACCTCTCCCGAGTACGAGCAGCGTGTTACCGATGTTGTAGCGCGTGACCGGATCGAGGGGGTCGATTCTCTCCGCGACCTGATATTCTCTCAACGCCTCGTCGCTCCTCCACTGGTCGGAATAGAGCCGGCCGAGGTTGTAGTGGGGCCGGGCC
This sequence comes from Nitrospirota bacterium, assembly GCA_035490495.1. Taxonomy (GTDB): domain Bacteria; phylum Nitrospirota; class UBA9217; order UBA9217; family UBA9217; genus JAJYKN01. The sequence goes on along the minus strand of DATHDE010000284.1, from coordinate 13,326 downwards.
TTATTCGTGCTTTTCCTGGCCGCGTCTTCCCAGAGGCCGACCGTCGTCTTATAGACGGCATTTCGTGTAAAGACCGTTGCCATGAGCACAAGGAGCACAATAAATGCAGCAGTGGTCTGCAGAACAGGAACAAAGAACGCGGAAAAAACGCTTTTTGACGGACTCGGTTTTTTTATGCTAACCATGAGCACCTTAATTTGTTGCATAGAGCTAAGTGTCGTTCGACTTCACATTCACGGTCCTACTGGCGGCTACGGAAGGCGAAGACTCACTTTTCCGATGCGATGGCTCCACTTGGAGTTGTTGCAGGAGCGTAACGTATCGATGCAACTGAGTACAGCGGCAGGCATACGCCCACCAGGATACTGACTCTATTCAATCGCGTAAAGCCTGGTGTCCCACGAGCCTACGTATACGGTACCGTCCGCGCCGATAGCCGGGGAGGAGATGATCCCATTCCCCGTGGGGTAGCTCCACTTGAGCGTACCACCGGGATTTATCGCGTAGAGCTTTGTGTCTTCCGACCCTACGTACACGGTCCCGTCTGCGCCGATGGCCGGGGAGGAGATGATCCCACTGCCCGTGGGGTAGCTCCACTTGAGCGTACCAGCGGGATTCATCGCATAAAGCTTGGTGTCACCAGATCCTACGTACACGGTCCCGTCCGCGCCGATGGCCGGAGAGGCGTCGACGTCATTCCCCGTGGGGTAGCTCCACTTGAGCGTACCAGCGGGATTTATCGCGTAAAGCTTGGTGTCCTCCGACCCTACGTATACAGTCCCGTCCATACCGATGGCCGGGGAGGATCGGATCACATTCCCCGTTGGATAGCTCCACTTGAGCGTACCAGCGGAATTTATCGCGTAAAGCTTGGTGTCACCAGATCCTACGTACACGGTCCCGTCCACGCCGATGACCGGGGAGGAGTAGTAGAACCCATTCCCCGTGGTGTAGCTCCACTTGAGCGTACCAGCGGAATTTATCGCGTAAAGCTTGCTGTCCTCCGATCCTATGTATACGGTCCCGTCCGCACCGATGGCCGGGGAGGAGAAGATCACATTCCCCGTGGTGTAGCTCCACTTGAGCGTACCAGCGGAATTTATCGCATAAAGCTTGGTGTCATACGACCCTACGTACACGGTTCCGTCAGCGGTGATGGCCGGCGAGGCGTCTATCGCATTCCCCGTGGGGTAGCTCCACCTGAGCGTACCAGCGGGATGTATCGCGTAAAGCTTAGCGTCACCCGACCCTACGTACACGGTTCCATCCGCTCCGATGGCCGGGGAGGAAGTGATTACATTGCCCGTGGAATAGCTCCACTTGGTGACCAATCCTGTGATTCCGCTTGTGTCTATCGGGCTTATACCGGTCCCCTCGATGCTCCGATGGAATTTCGGCCACGGACTCAGACTGGTCACGGTCATATTCGAGCTCATGGACGCTGTCTCTGTCCCTGTGCTCACAACCAGATCAACGGTGTATCTGCCCGGAATGCCTGGTGAAGTCCAGGTTTCACTGCTCGCTGTGCTGACTTTGATCCCGCCTACAGTCCAGTCGTAGCTTAATGTTTTGCCGGCCGGCACTGATACTGATGCGGATAGATTCACCGAGGTCACGACAGGCTGTGGATCGACCGTGATGCTGTTGATCGAGAGCATTGTCGCTGTCGGATTAGAGCTGAGAGGAGTACCGCCTCCTCCACCTCCGCCGCATGCTGCTAAAAACGAACCGCACAGAACGATTACCAATGAAATCGAAAAGCACTGGCTCTTCATTGTCATTTCCTCCGATCGCAAGAGAGTCCCTATATTTTATTGTGTAGAGATAATTGTCGTTCGACCGCGCATGCACGGTCCCACTCGCAGCGACGGAAGGTGAAGATTCGAACTCTTTTCCGGTCTTATAGCTCCACTCATAGTAGTCGATAGTAGTATACATGGTAATATAACGTCAAGAGGAAACGGCCGCTCACACGGGGTATTTTCGGGTGATAACAAGAGATTGCAAATAAATGCATTAAAAATCCAGGAATCTGAATACCTATTGTGATACCGCTAATTGCTTTTAAAAACCATTGCAGTTTCTGCTTCTTCATCACAGACCTCGGAACATATGCGCCAACCACTATCTTTCAGATCCTAATAAACCATTAACCTTTATATTCCCGCTGATACGAATTAATTTCATAGTGGACACGTTATTGTCTGTACATTGAAGTTGAAACAAGCTGAAAAGACATGTCATGAACTTAGAGAATTTCGCAGATGATGAAGAACCGAGCTGCATGGCCGATTCGCCGGATGGGGATGTGCACATTGTGAAGAGTCCTGAAAAGCCCGGCGGCATCAGGAAACACGCCCTGCCGCCCATCGCACACGCGGTCGCGAAAGCAGTGTTCAGGATCACCGGCGCGCACGTGCGGGAACTGCCGATGAAGCCGGCCGTCGTGCTTGCGGCGATGAAGTCGTAACCTGCCGAAGACCCATCCGGGGCTCTGGATCGGACCCTGGATGGATTTTTCACTTCGGGGATAGCCTGAATGCAGCTCAGACAAACCGCAAGAAAATAGGTGCGATACTAACTCATTAGAGAACTACGAGAGAGGAAATAATTAATTCTATAAAGTTTACCTACCAGTGAGCATTCAGGTTCAATGCTGTGGTGTGAACTCCACCTTCGAAGTCGCGGCCATCGAAGGAAAGTGTCCTGTCAATTACACGCAAACATAGAATCTCATTCAGTAGAAAAAGCAGTTAATATCCGGTTGAATCATGCATTGACTGGCTCCGCACTTTTATTATCAGATTAACAGTACTACAGCGTGAAATAAACCGTTGCCCCTTTGCCGACCTCACCCTCGGCCCAGACTTTTCCCCCGTGGCGTTGAACAATCCGCTCCACAATGGCCAGCCCGATTCCTGTGCCTTGGAACTCCGCTCCGGAATGAAGCCTGTGGAAAGGCCAGAACATGCGTTCCGCTTGTGTTTGGTCGAATCCCGCCCCATTGTCCTTAACAAAGAAGGTGTCCTTGCCGTCTCCCTGCAGACAGCCGAATTCTATCCGAGCGTTCTTCGTCTTTTCCGTGAATTTCCAGGCGTTGTCAAAAAGGTTCATGAGAACAATACGCATCAGATTCGGGTCTAACGATGCCCTCACGCCGTTGCTGATGATAGTGTTGACGGTTCTTCCCGGATACGTATCGCGCATTGTCAGAACAACTGATTCCGCAAGTTCGCCCAGGTCTATTTCCGTTCGCTCCATCTCCTGCCGTGAAAGCCTCGACAGCCGCAGGAGGTCGTCAATAAGTTGTGACATCTTTTCGCCGTTTTTGTATATACGTTCCAGGTAGTCCTTTCCTGCAGGCTCAAGTTTTTCGGCGTAGTCTTCGATCATGATTTTCGAAAATCCGGCCATGGCCCTGAGCGGGGCGCGAAGATCATGCGACACGGAGTAGATGAAGGCTTCGAGGTCTTTATTTGCAGCCTCAAGTTCGATGTTTGACTGCTTCAGCGCTTCTTCGGCTTGTTTCCTTAAAGTAATATCTTCAGTAAAAATGACAATCCCGCCGACCTGCCCGGCTGAGTTTCTCCACGGCATAACTGCCCAGCGAAGCCACTGGATTGAACCGTCGGCACGCTCAAACAGGTCCTCTTCAGCCCGGACCACCTCTCCGGAAAGACCTCGCTGGTGGATATCCTTCCATCGAGCAGTAATCTCGGGGAAAATTTCATAGTGCGATATGCCAACAAGCTGCCGGTTGCCCAATCCGTAATCGTCGCACCACCGGTTGCTAGCCGAGATATAGCACATAGTGCGATCAAACATGGCAAGTGCGGCTGGTGCATGTTCAATAAAAAGTTGGAGACGTTCCCTGTTCTCACTGAGTGTCTCTTCACTCTGTTTTAGCGCTGCTTCGACGCGCTTGCGCCTCTGGATTTCCCTGATCAGCATTACAATAACAGCGAGCGACACGATCAGTGCCGCCGATATAGTAACCATGAGCAGTTTCTGCTGGCGCTTATGCTCGCGTGTTTCGAACACAACCTCCATGGATTGCCAGGATTTTATAATTCTGTCATACGAGCCATCACGCCGGATATCCGCCAATCCAGCATTGATTTCCTTTAAAAGGCCAGCATTCCCTTTTTTCACGGCAATCGTCGAGTAACTCCGGCTTATGGGTTCTTCGATTACCCTGATGCCTCTGATGTTATTTTCAGCCAACACAAAGCTCCCCACCCATTTGTCGGCTATCAGTGCATCCACGACTCCCTCTGTGAGCATTCTGAAGCCCTGAACATAATCCGGCATAACGTTCAGTTTAATCCGGGGGTCATCTTTCAGTAACAGTATTGGAAGCCCGTTTTCTTCCACGCCGACCTTTAAACCTCGCAAATCAGCCAGGGTGGTAATATCATGTCGCCTGGAAGAGGTAAATATGCAGAATTCAGAAGTCAGCAGCGGCTCTGAAAAATCGTAGATTTTGAGACGTTCGGGGTTTGAATTGATTTGAAGCAGAGCGTCTGCCTGCCCGTCGAGAACGCGTCGCTGGGCTTCGGTCCAGTTCGTGAGTCGCACAACCACCGGACGATGCATGCGTTTTGAAAGGGCATTAACGATGTCAATCACTAAGCCTGTGGGCTTGCCATCCTTCATATAATTCATCGGCGGGAGCGCCTCATTGCCCAAAAATAATATGCGGCGATCACTGCTGGCAGGTACAGGCTGCGCTCGAACATTGTCATCCGCCCAACAGAACGCTGCTGCACTAGTAAACAGTGATAATAGTGCAGCCTGGATTAGCCACCACCAGGGATTTTTAATTTGACTTTTTTTACGCATAGAGCCCGTTCTGCCGTTTCGAAGTGCGTTATCGCTTAACTCTTCAAGACTGCCGGATTTGCATTCTGGTCATTTTGAGGAAGCATTCATACCTCGATCGCTCGCCTCGCGCAACCGCGCGCTCTCCTTGTCAGAAGCATGCTGCATAATATTATATTGGCGAATTGCAATTTACAACCCAAAATTTTACGTCATATTCATCATTTCTTTCATCGATACCCTGCATGCAGTTGTCACTGTATAACAGTAACCAGACGCTATCAGCATCGCATGTTTTCTGTTAATCCTTCGCTTCCCGCAGAACCGCTTTAATATCGATCACCGGCGTGCCATCCACCGCTTCCAGTGGCTGGACGCGGATTCCGCGGGCCGGAACGATTTCGAGCACCGTGACCCGGTGCAGGCCGATGGGATTCGGCCTCACCGGCGCCCGTGTCGCGAACACGCCGGTGAGCGGGCGGCTGGGATCGCTGCGGGGGTGGACTTTCAGAATCGAGCGGTCGGAGAGATGAAACCAGGTAAGCACTGTCACTTCATCGTTCACGTTGACTCCCTGGAGCGCATCGCGGTACTGAGGGTAAATTTCGATCCAGGCTTCGGGCGCGCCGAGAAATCCCTGCCGCGGCGCATCCTCGGGTTTGATCAGCACGGAGCGCACGATCCCGATTGGATGCAGCAGATAGGTGGCATGCTCATTCAACACATATCTCCCGTATCATGAGCGGTCTCGAAAGAGATACAACAGTTAAGCGGTCATTCCCGGATGTTTAATCGGGAATCCGGTTTTAAAACCATATCCCCGACAGAGTCTTTCGGGGATGACATATTGGGATGCGGAAAGCTGTAATGAGACCATAAATAAAAGGCGTCTTCGGCAGTATCAGCGTTCATCCGCATCCACTACGATTATTCGACTTTCTTGAAATCTATGAAGCCCTGTTCCACATCCGTATGGGTGAGTTGCACGCGCATGCGGTGCCCCACGTCGGCGCCTTCAAAACCGCTCACGAGGCGGCCTTCGATGGGCGGATGCATGAGACGGACCCACGTGCCTTTCGCGGCCGCCCCGGTCACGATCGCATCGAACAGCTCTCCGATACGGTGTTCGAGCAGCATTGCTGCCGCGGATTTCCTGACCTGCCGCTCCACTTTCTTTGCAGCGTCTTCCATTTCCGTGCAGTGCCTTGCCAGCGCTTCAAGTTCATCGTGCTCATAGGGGACCCTGCTGCCCGTGAGCGTGGACTTGATCAGCCGCTGCGTGATGATGTCGGGATAGCGGCGGTTCGGCGCGGTGGAGTGCGCGTAATCCTTCACGGCGAGGCCGAAATGCCCGGTCACCGCAGAGCCGGGCATCTGCACCGCGTATTCGCCGGGGCCCATGAGTTTTATCACGGACAGAGACAGGTCCGGGAAGCCATCGGGATCAGAAGCCTTTGCCTGCGTTAAAAAAGATTCGAGTGATTTTGAATCGGGCGCCTCGGCCAGCTCGAAGTTCCGCTCCAACGCGATCTCCCTGATCCGGTCCCACCGCTTGGGTGTGCGCACAATCCGCCGGAGCGACGGAAGATCTTTTGCCGCAATGAAACGCGACGTGACCCCGTTCGCTGCTATCATGAAGTTTTCGATGATGTCCTTCGCGCGGTTTCCGACGTCCTCGCCCACTTCCTTCAGATCGCCGTCGTCGAAGACCAGCTTCATCTCAATCGTCTCCAGGGTCAGCGCGCCATGCTCGTGCCGGAGGCTTTTTATCATCTGAGCTGTCCGGTCCTGCAGGCGCAGGTTATCAGCCAGCCCTGCGACGGCGGAGATTGCGGGCGGCTCCGCCCCCTCGCCTTCGAGCCAGGCAGCGACGCTGCGGTAGGCCAGCTTCGCCTTGTTCCGGACCAGGGCGCCGTACACATCCGACTCCTGAAGCGATCCGCTCCGGCCGAACACCATGTCGATCACGACGGCATGCCGCACCTCCGCATAGTTGAGCGACGTGAGGTCCGTGGAAAGCTTCTCGGGCAGCATGGGAAATATCACCGCCTCGGTATAGACCGACGTGGTGTTGCGCTGCGCATGTTCGTCGATCGCGGAGTTCTTCCTGACCAGCGCATCAACATCCGCGATGGCGACGAGAATCCGCGTGGAGCTGTCCGGCCGCGTCTCGGCCGCTGTCAGCTGGTCCAGGTCGCGGGAGTCGTCGTTGTCGATGGAACACCACGGCAGATCCCGCAGATCGCGCATCGGGCCTTCAGCCTCGGCTGCAGGTCCCTGGATTGCCGCCAGTTCAGCGAGGGCCTGGCGGGAGAAATCAGGAGCGAGCCCCCGTTCAAGCATTACCCTGCGGGCGATCCGCTGGAGCATTGTCCGTCGATCCTGGATGTTCGGATGCATCAGGTCACCTCGGTCATTGATAGATTGCAGATACTCATTGTACTTATATTTCAACACCTGTCAATTGCGCCTTTTATCAAAGCCTCTCCAGAAGGGACGGCAAGGCAATTCTACTTAGCAACTATGGTAGTAGGCAATTATGACCACTCAAGTACGTTTTTTGACCCATGCTATCTAAAATCACATGCATGCCTTGACCTTAATTTACTGATATTAAACAGTTTGAACCTTGGCATGAAGTATGCTTTTTCATGATCAGTTGATACAGCAAAGTAGGTGATAGATATGGGTAATAAACAGGATAGCAGCATCACCCAGGAACAAGAGCAGGAGCTCATCGATATTCTGATCGACAGCAAATTGTACCTGGAAATGGATCTGGCGGAAAGACGCAAGCTGCTCGACTACCTCGCAGAATCCTACTGCCGGCAGACCGCCAAGTAAGTACACCCCTTCCTATACCGAATCCCTGTGATAACGCAGGCAGACTGCCGCCCCGTTTGGCACACAAGTGTTATGCCCTGACACGCCCGCTTCTCATTACGAGCAGCAATCTCGCGAAAATAAAAAAAGGGGACATCCCATAAAGGATGTCCCCGGATCTCAATCATATTTCTTGGTGATCGCTATCAAGGAACGGTGATGAGGAAATCCGCAAAATTCTGTACGGTTGTTCCGGCTGGAGGTGAAAACATGCCGGTGAGCGCCGTCACCCAGGCGGAAGCGGTCCTCCCCGAAACCGAGAAGCCGCCGGACTTGAACACGGTAGTGTTCACGGTAAGTCCATGGCATTGAGTACATGTTGATTGTACCGTGGACATCGTTACCGGATTGCTGGTACAGGATTGCGACAGGACCGGCGAGCCTCCGCTGCAGCCCGCAGGAAGAGATGTCACAACGGTCCGGGTCTGTGTGTTGTTGGTGCAGGCGCCCCAGGCCGAATAGGTGAACGATGTGCAGGTTGGCGGAACATACGTGCATGCCTGCGTCAAGACCGGTGATCCTCCGGTGCAGCCGGCGGGCAGTGACGAGACCACCGTCCGCGCCTGGGTATTGTTCGACTGGCATGCGCCCCAGGCAGAGTAGGCGAACGATGTACAGGTCGTGACCGGCGGAACATACGTGCATGCCTGCGTCAGGACCGGTGATCCTCCGGTGCAGCCGGAAGGAGAAGACGAGACCACCGTGCGTGTCTGGGTGTTATTCGACTGGCATGCACCCCAGGCAGAGTAGGTGAACGATGTACAGGTCGTGACCGGCGGAACATACGTGCATGCCTGCGTCAGGACCGGTGACCCTCCGGTGCAGCCGGAAGGCAAGGATGACACCACGGTTCTGCTCTGCGTGTTGTCGGACTGGCATGCGCCCCAGGCAGAGTAGGTGAATGACGTACAGGTCGTGGTCGGCGGTGTGTAACTGCAGCCCTGTGTCAACACCGGGGTGCCCGTACACCCTGCTGGTGCGGAGCTGAGGACCGTGCGGCTTTGCGTGCTGTCGGACTGGCATGCGCCCCAGGCGGAGTAGGTATATGTGCATTGCGTCGGCGGCGGCGCATACGTGCATGATTGCGACAGGACGGGCGTCCCGCTGCAGCCGGCTGGCGTCGATGTGAGAACTGTCCTCAGCTGCGTACCGTCGGCGATGCAGGCGCCCCAGGCAGAATACGTATATGAACAGACGGAGGGCGGTGTCGAAGTTGTACCGGGCAGGTTCGCGGTATCGAGCGTTCCGGACGTGACATTGCTCAACGGCGCCTGGTAAATGATGCCGCCTGTTTTTCTGTTCGTCACGATGAGGTTTCCCGATTTCACCACAAAGGAAACGTCCTTGAACATGGCGCGAAGCCAGTCGGCCCCGCCTTCGCTGTCGCCGTCGTCATCGGTCACCGGGTCTGTGGTCTGGTAGAGGGCAAAAAGTGGCGCCAGCACCGTGCGGAGCTGGTCGATAATGGAGCGGAAGTTCATGCGCGAACGTTCATAGCGTTCGCGGCTCGGCGCATTATACAGACCTGCGGCGTCCATATTGTCCGAAGACGCCATCAGCGCTGCATCCGTTACCGGGTTTATGTTGGTCCGGCCGTTCTGCGCGGCAAGTGAATACATTTCATGGCTACCTGCCGTGTCTGTCCATGCCGATTTCAGCACATAGGGCGCGGTCATGCCGTTGGTATTGACGGTGTACCATCCGTTGCCTGCCGTTGATACGGTCTTCTCCTGGGCAGGTGTAGAAGAGTCCTTCACCGAAACGGTTCCGGCCACCGCGGTGTCCGTCGTCGCGACACCGGATACTTTTGAAGCCGAGCCTGTGCTGCTCACGCTGGAGCCTCCGCCACATCCGAACAATGAGAAGCTCAGTGCCATTGCTCCCGAGAAGAGAACGGCGATTGTTTTTTTCCTCATGTCATACCCTCCTTATTGCAAGATGCCCCGCGATTTTCTGAATGCGGGGGTGTTCGCTTCGTATATGATTCACGTTGTCCGCAATCGTGTTGTTGCCGGCCGGACCCGCTCATGTCACGGATGGAGAGCATTCCCTTGTACTTTCGATCGAATACCCCCGCGTAAAAAAAGCCGGACGCCGATAATCGTGAAGATATTTCGGCAGCCCGGCTGTCTCTGAGAGATCCTGAAGGCTTTCCGCCCCATCCTCGCGGATGGTTGAGTATTGTCGTCTATCAGCTAATTCCTGACGTCTTCGTATTTCGTATTTTCTGTACGGAAAAAGCACATGCAAGCGCTGAAACCAGCATGCGACAGTTCGGATTATTGCAAACCCGATGCCTGTTGTTGTATGCTTGCGCGCCACAGTCCATGTAATTGAAATGCGTACACGATTTTTTCATAGTGTGATCGCTGTCACATTTGTTGAAAACATGCCGTTGTCTGGATTCTCCTTCGCAGCAAGCATCAGCATGCGCCTGCATCTGCAAGTGCGTGTACAAAAACAAAGAGTTATTCCGCTGTATGCCAAAGCCTGCAGAAAAAAAGGGGTTGAGTGCTTTTGCTCAGAGTCGAAAGGATAAAAAGCAAAAATTGCAATAGACGGGCATGGAGCGAAGGATCGAAGGACTGACCCGCAGAACGCCGACATCGAGCTGAACGTCAGCAAAAATATATACCCGTGCAGGTTGACATAGCCTTTCGATCCGGATTTAATTAGAGAAAGGAGTTTCCACGGGAAAAGTTCCGGGAGCCGGCTTCGGCGGGGAGTTATATGCGGGCACACCGGCGTTGTTCAGGGAGGGCTTGTTTTATGGATCGTCCTCATTTAGTCGACGGGGTCGTTAATGAGCAGAGCAAATACAACGTTGCGGAAACAATGGACCGGATCGAGTCCCTCGTCTGGTCGCGGGGGATGAAGGTGTTTGCCCGGATCGATCAGCAGCTCATTGCAAAGCAATCGTGCATCGACATACATGCATCGCAGGTTTTGATTTTCGGCGATGCCCGTATAGAAGCGCCGCTCATGAAGGATCACCCATCGCTGGCCCTGGACCTGCCGTTCAAGGTCGTGGTCTGGGAGGCGACGCCCGGTGAAGTCTGGGTCAGCTACAACAGTCTTGAATACCTTCGCGACCGCCACGGCCTCGGGAACATCCCCTTCCCCGAGCTGGACAGCATGATCCTTCGTGCCTTGTGTTGAGCACCTCGTGCTCTGCGCCCGCGGCGTCTTGACCCTTCCTGGATGACGCTGCAGGGCTGCACACCAGCAGAAAAAGGATACCGCAGTACTGCAGTGAGATAGTCCTTCGAATCCTTTTTTCCCCGAACATCCCGGGTTGAACACCGCGGCTAATGGCTTGTCCGGGCGGAAGCTGAAGCGGTGCGCCTTCTGCGAAGCATCCGGCCGAATCCGAGCAGGGCCGTGCCTGCGCATACCCATCCGAACCAGTCGCCGAACATACCATAGACCGTGCGGCCGTGCATGAGCGGGACCTTCCCGACAAGGGAGGCCTTCGTCCACTGCGCTGTGCGATGGTTGATCCTGCCCACGGGATCCACGATTGCCGATATGCCGGTGTTGGTCGAGCGCACGAGCGGCCGCCGGTGTTCAATGGAGCGGAAACTTGCGAGAACGAGATGCTCCATGGGCTGGACCGTGTCGCCATACCAGGAGTCGTTGGTAAGGTTGAACATGGCTTCCGGTATGCGATGATCCCGCCCGCCCTCCATCAACATGCGGACCTGGCCGGGGAAAATGTCCTCGTAACAGATGTTCACGGAAAGTGCATGGCCGTTCAGGTAGAGCGGTTCCCTGTACTCGCCCGGCCAGAGCCGGCCCGAATAGGGCGACCACGAATAAAGCCGCGGGAAGACGTCGCCGAAGGGAATGTACTCTCCGAACGGAACGAGCACCATCTTGTCATAGGTGCCGAGAATGCGTCCCGATGCGTCCGCGAGTACGGCGCTGTTGTAGAGGCGGCGCTCGCCGTGTTCATCGACCTGGATAACGGCGCCGAAGAGCAGCGGTGTGCCCAGTTCATCCACGACCGCCGGGGGAAGAACCCCCTCGCGCGTTTTCATGGCTGCAAAGAGCACGCTCTCGGGCCAGACAAGCAGGTCGAGGGGCTGCTGCCTCGCCAGTCCGCGCGACAGGTCCTGGTGCTCGCGCAGGAACAGGGCCTGATCCACGTGTTTATCCCCGGCCCCGCGGTTTGTCTGGATCACCCCCACGGTCAGCGCCGGCGCGGACGATGCACTCCTGTCCAGCGACGAAATGCGGACTGCTCCATACATCACCACCACGGCGATACCCGCGGCGCACACCAAGGCCGGCTGCCAGGGGCGCCGGTGCTTCGTGCGGATCCGTGCTATGACCTCGTAGACGGCGGAGTTGATGCCGACAAGAACGAACGAGACACCGAGGATGCCGGTGATGTCGGCAATCTGCGTGAGAAGCGACAGCTTGTACTGGCTCGCGCCTATATAATTCGGGAAGAGCTGGGGCCAGAATTTCTCAACCGTGGTCCAGACGACCGGAGACACCCACGCGGCGCTCCACCCCCGTTCGCGGCAGAGAAGCCGTGTCGCCCAGGCCCAGACCGCAAAGGTCAGTCCGTTCGCGGCTGCAAGCAGCAGGAGTCCGCCGATCGCAAGCGGCCACGATGCATCTGCGAACTCGCGCAGCATCGTGACGATCCAGTAGAATCCGCCGCCGTGACCCACGATGCCGGCCACCCAGCCGATGAAGAATGCGCGGCGCGGGGGCTGGTCTTCGATCGCCCAGAGCACCGGCACGAGGAATATCCATTCGAGATAGAACTGGTCAAAGCCCACATAGCCGAGAAATCCCAGCACGCCGCCCAGGACTGCGGCGAGCCAGGGGAGGGTCTGCGGCAGGGAGGATGCCGCGTTTTTACTTGTGCTGGTATTGTTCATGAGGAGTTTGGGCGACAAGCAGCCTGGAGCATGCAGCCGGCGAAGAGGAAGAATTCACGATACTGTTGTATCCTGGACCCTTCCTCGGTTCCGTTACAAACGGGTGATGATACCATGTGCAGCAGTGTGCAGTCAATGAGATGAAAAACGGCCGGCCTGCAATGCCCCGGCGGCCCGGACACTTCCCCGTTCTATATTATTCACGGCGCGTCCCTGCCGATGTCTTCGAACCAGAGCTCCTGATTCTCGTTAATGAACGCCATCATGAGCATCATGCACCGCTGATCCTGAAGCACATCCACCCTGATACCGCGGCTCTTCAGCAGCTCTTCTTCACCCTTGAAGGAGAGATTTTCTCCGATCACGACATGCGGTATGCCGTAGAGCAGGATTGCGCCGCTGCACATGCTGCAGGGCGAGAGCGTGGTGTAGAGCGTGGACGCACGATAGATGGACGGGGCAAGCCGGCCGGCATTCTGCAGCAGATCCATTTCAGCGTGCAGGATGGGGCTGTCGGACTGAACACGCCGGTTTCGGCCGCGCGCGATGATCTGCCCCCCGTACACCAGCACCGCGCCGATGGGAATCCCTCCGTCGGCCTTTCCCGCCTCGGCTTCTTCTCTGGCCGCTGCCATGAATTCGTCCATGGGTACTCCTGAAGACAAAAAAAAGATTTGGGCGCTGATCAACCAGATCAACGCGGACAAAATCACATGCCGATGCGTAT
>DATHDE010000283.1:0-15366 GCA_035490495.1 Nitrospirota bacterium | reverse complement strand
GGGACCGAGACGATCCTGCTGGTCGAGGATGAACCCATGATCCTCGAACTCAGCAGACTCTGGCTCGAAGAGCTGGGGTATCAGGTGATAGCAGCCAGTTCGCCGTCAGAAGCCATTCGCCGGGCCGGAGAGCACGAGGGGATGATACATCTGGTCATGACAGACGTGGTCCTGCCTGAAATGAACGGACGTGAACTGGTAAAACGGCTGCTCGCCCGTTATCCTAACGTTAAAAGTCTTTTCATGTCCGGTTATACCGCGGATGTTATAGCTCATCACGGCATATTGGAGGAAGGAATTCATTTCATACCGAAGCCGTTTACCATTGATGGGCTTGCGGTAAAAGTGCGCAAAGCGCTCGAATAAAAACCGATGGATACTGAGTGATCATCCGCCGCGCGACATCACCCCGTTTTCTGTATCGCGATCACTTCACGGCCCAGCAGCAAGGAATCCTCCCGTTCAGCTTTCGGCTTTCTCCTCCAGATACTGGTTCATGTAACCTTCGAGACTTCTCAGCCTTCCCTGATAATCCTCAGTCCGGTAGTTCTCCAGGAATCCGTTGCCTTCCTTCGATATTGAGGTAAAGGTCTGGGTGAAGGCCATGTCGACCCTCTCGCTGCGCACGGCAAGTTCGATCCTGAAGCGGAACATGAAGAGACGGGGAGCGGTGATCAGGAAATCGACGAGCTTCCGGTTCATATCGTAGTGAATCGTGGTCCAGTAGAGTTCCGTGCCGTAGGGGATCCAGGTTCTGAATATTGCGCCTTCTTCATTGTGGCCGCTGCGCGACCAGATCGTTTCGCATTGCCAGCCGGGGATCCACTCCTCCTCCCGTTTGGGGCAGAGCAGGGGGAACACGTCATGGAGCGCTGCGCGGACGGTTATGGTTCCTGTCCTGGTAAACTGAATCGGTTCGAAGTCCATCGCCTTCCTCTTTTCCCTTGGTCATCAGCAGGTCAGCCGGGCCCCTGCAAACCAGCAGTGAAGAGCTGCCGGGACATCCGTGAGAGCGGGTCGGGAATTATTACACTCTCCTTGCGCCTGAAGTCAAGAAGAACCCGCCGGACTTTTATTTCCGATACCTCTCCCCGTCTCACAACGCTCCGGCCGGGGGCCGGCCTGCCCTGTGGGATTATTTATTCCAGTGCATGCTTCAGTCTGTCAGCGAACGAGACATATGAAGAACAGCACCGCCTGAATCACGGCATTCTCTTCACCTGCGCTGTAGCGAACCTTGACAGTGTTGAACCCCCGCGCTACGCTTTTTACAGATGCGGGATTTATTACTATCCCCTCATGCAGAATGATGAGCACCGGGCGTGGTCCTTCGCGGGAGGGGACGGAAAACACCGGGTCTTGTACGAAATGACAGCCGGGCTGCCGAATGCGAGATCGGAGGCATGCCCGGTTTTCTTTTTGGCAAACATATGAAGGGGAAGCGGATGTGACATCCGGCTGTTTTACCGTATTTTTCGTTGAGTGTGTACCTCCGTGCCTGACGCCATGGATAGAACACATGCCGCTGTTGCTCAGGAGGAGCTCATGAATGCCAGCAAAAAACAGAGCAGATTCCTAATATCGTCATTATTGGTAGTGATATCAGCTCTCGCGCTCGTGCAATGCAGCGGGGGCGGCGGAGGCGGAGGCGGGGGACAAAGTGAATCAACGGTCCAGACCGAGAGCGGGATGGTCACGGGAATCACCACTACATTAATGAGCGAGTATCTCGGCATTCCTTACGCAGCGCCGCCGGTGGGGGCAATGCGCTGGATGCCGCCGCAGTCTTTCGGTGCATGGCAGGGAGTTTTTCAGGCAACCCAGTTCGGCAGCGAGTGTCCGCAGGCGGGCGGGGGAGACGAAAACTGTCTGTTCCTGAATATCTACACGCCTGATGTGGCGACCACGCACGCGGTGATGGTCTGGATCCACGGCGGCGGACTGACCAGCGGAGCCGGCAGCGAATTTGATCCGACACCGCTTGTGGCGGGGGGCGGCGTGGTCGTCGTCACCATCAATTACCGCCTGGGGATGCTGGGCTTTTTTGCACAGCCGGCGCTGGATGCAGAAGGCCATATGGCCGGCAATTACGGCTTCATGGACCAGCAATTTGCGCTCGGGTGGGTGAAAAGAAATGTCGCGGCGTTCGGCGGCGATCCCGCCCGCGTCACCATCTTCGGAGAATCCGCCGGCGGCCTGAGCGTTTACAGCCAGCTCGCGTCACCGCTTGCGGCCGGCTTGTTTCAACGGGCGATAGCCCAGAGCGGGGCGTATGCGGGTTTCGCGCCGGATTACCGCGTCCAGATCCTTCCTATCGCGACAGCAGAGACGACTGGCAAGCCGCCCCTGGTGAGGGCGGGCACCGCCCTGGCGACCGCGGTCGGATGCAGCAGCCAGACTGCCGCATGCCTGCGCGCGGTGGCCGCGACGACGCTGGTCGCGAATGAAGGCAACACGTTCCCGACTATCGATGGAGCGCTGCTGACCGAGACGACGGGTTCGGCCTTCGCGAGCGGCGCATTTAACCGCGTGCCGGTGATGACCGGCACGAACCATGATGAATACCGGTATTTCGTGGCGAACGACTTTACCCTCCCGTTGACCAACGCGCAGTATTCGAGCGCGACAACCACAGTGTTCGGGTCGTCTCTGACCCCGACGGTAATGGCGGAGTATCCGCTGGGCGCCAGTCCGCCGGTCAACGAAGGCGAACTCCAGCTGGCTGCAGCGGGCACGGACGGCATTTTCGCATGCACGGCGCGACGCGCCATGATGGGTCTGGCGCAATACGTGACGGTCTACGCCTATGAGTTCAACGATGAGAGCGCGCCGGGGCCGAAGTTTCCCGGACTGAACTTTCCGCTGGGCGCCTACCATAGTGCAGATGTGGAATTTCTCTTCAACAGGAATGGGAAGCCTGCTCCGCTCACGGCTGACGAACTGCAGCTCTCGCAGGCAATGATCAGCTACTGGACGCACTTTGCCAAGACAGGCGATCCCAATTCGCCGGGTCAACCCCAGTGGCTGCCGTATAACGCGGGAACCGACGAACGCCAGTCCTTCGTGCCGCCCGCGCCCGTGGTCGAGTCGAACTTCGACACGGCCCATCTCTGTACGTCGTTCTGGGATACACTCTGAGCGGCCGGGGGGACCGTCCGAGACTCAATCGCGCACATTGACCGCAAAGGTCACGGTCCAGCATACAATGACAAGGGTAGCGGCCCCCCGATAAATCTGCTCAAGGGTCCAGGAACCTCTTGGCGTAGTCAGCAATCCGACAGGGTAGAGGAAGTATGCCAGGAGCAGTCCGATGAAGATGATCGCCATCCTGAGAGAGCGCGCTTTCATAAAATCAAATCCTCTTTCCCTCATGATAGCATGTTCCCTCATCTCCGGAAACCCGCAGATGACCGACTCTCCTCCTCGACAGCCGGATGCTTCTCCGCCGTACTACTCGTACAAGCCATGCCGTTTGTCGCAGGTATCATTCATGAGGAAGTGCTTGTAAAAAAGCCAGTCAAAGAGTAGAGTTACGATGATCTGACAAGGCCGGGCGTATCCGATGTGCGGGCTACAGGGGAGGAGCACGTGAGAGAACGCATTGAGCACCATGTCCGGAAAGAGGAGCGAAAACCCGAGCTGGTCCCCCTCAAGACCGTGTTTGGTGAAGCGAAGGCGTGGGAAACACTTTCCGAACTGCGGCCGGAGAACGTCTGCTTCAATGCGGGCGTATCCTTCGACCCGTCATCGCGGTCCTACGCTGTCAGGTGCTTCGGCATCGAGTTCCTGGTCTCGCCCGAGAACCGGACGATCGAGAGCCGGGACGCGAAGTCCGCGCTCTTCCTCGATCGCTACAAGGATTTTTTCCGCCTGTCCGTCCTGTGGTATCTTACGAGCGCCAAGAATATTCCTGCAACGGGCCGGCTCATCAGGCCTCTGGACGTGAAGGGCGGGCAGCGGTTTTTCTCGGGCACCCACCTGCTGCCGCTGGACCGCATTGAAGAGCGGTTTGGACGGGACAAGCCGGCCTTTGTCGAACGAGGCCTGAGGTTCGGAGCCGAGCTCGTGCGCTACGGCGATGCGGCAGTCAGGCTGTACCCGCTGCCCCGCGTACCCGTTACCGTGATCCTCTGGCTGGAGGATGAGGAATACCCGGCCCGGGTGACGCTCTTCTTCGATTCCACCGTGGATTTTCAGCTCTCCCTGTCCGACATCGTCTGGTCGGTGGCCTTGATGGCGTCTCTCGTGATGGGAGAGTGACCGCGGGATCGTAAAAAAGAACCTGTCAGAGAAAGACCCCTCTAGCAACCCACGGCCGCTTTCCTCGGCTGCTTTATCTCCCTGACGCCTTTCACAGCGCCCCCATCCACCGTGACCTCGGCTTTTGTTTCCGGTCGCACGGTCCTGAGGTCGAGGTCCTTGTCTGCTTTGAGCATCATATCCGTGGTGGTGCCTTCCGGACAGAAGGTGATCGTTCCTGTCTTGACATCCACGTCTTTGATGGTCCCCCTCCGGGTCTCTGCTGCGTGAGCGACCACCGCAAGAGACAGGATGAATATGGCCGCTGTCAGGACTGCTGCTGTTCTTTTCATGGCTCCGTTTCCTCCTTTGCCGGAATGTGCCTCCTCATGCTGAATCTCCCGCACATCCGTTCCGGGTCTGATTGAAATCTACCAGACGCAGGTCACGTCAAGATCACGGGAAGGTAAAATTTCTGACGCCGGGACGGCCCTGCGCCAGCATTGGAAGTGCTGCCTTATCTCTCTCCCTGCTGACGAAAAAGTGAAATTGGCTGATCAGCATAAGTTAAAAAAATATCAGGAGCGAAACCGTTGTGACAACTTCCCGCCTCCTGAGCGAGCCGGGACTTCCACATTATTAATAGCGGTCCCCATGATGGCCACCGCCATGATCTCCATGATCGTAGTGCTCATGATCCCCGTGGCGGCCATCTCCCGGTACAAATACCGGGAAACAGCCGCTCGTGGCGATCAGCAGCATCCCGATGAACAGCAGTCTCAATGTTTTCATACAAGCCTCGTATCTTTCTTGCCGCGTTTCCGGGCGGATCGACTGCAGCTCACCCGGAACGGGCCCTTGATCGCTTCTGTATTAATAAGACCCCGGACTGCAACAAAAGTTTATTCAAGCGGCAGGGGCATCGGGGTTTTCATTCGCCATCATGAATGGCGCGGCGCTCCGATGATCCTGTCCCGTATTGCCGAAACGGTTATCCTTCGTGATGAAATAAGAATCTCTCCGTGACCAGAGCGTGATCTTCAGCCGCTATAGTGATTCGGAAGGCAAATCTGAAGGAAAGGAGGTGAACTCTATGAAAAAAACCGCTGCCCTTTTCATGGCATTGTCGATTGCTCTCAGTTTCAGCGCTGCAATCGCCGAGGAGCGCATGATGGCCGCCCCGGACAAGGAAAAGAAGGAAGACATGGCGCCGTCGATTGAGAAGAAAGAACAGACGCAGATGAAGAAGAACATGAAAAAAGACGGGATGAACAAAGAAGAAATGAAAAAAGACGACATGATGAAAGACGACATGATGAAAGACAAGTCAGCACCCATGGCGCCTGCAGGCAAGTAGCGTTGCACCCGGGTCCGGTGACCGTTGCATCATATGATCAAACTCGGGCAGGCGGATGAACCGCCTGCTTTTTTTTCAAGCGAATGCGCCCTGCAGGCGGAGCTGTAACCTTCGCGGCTCATTCGCACGAGCCGGTGGAAACGGGGTATAATTATTTCACCGCAGCAGAAGACAGGGCCGGCTCTGCGGAAGACGGCTTTCCACCAAGGAAGCGGGGGAACAATGGCGCGCAGAATCCTTGTCATCGAGGATGACAGAGATATCGCCCAGCTGATCGAGCTCCACCTGAAGGACGCGGGACACGATGTGCGCGTCGCTTATGAGGGCGATGCGGGGCTCAAACTGGCGCTCGCGAAACAGTTCGACCTGATCATTCTCGACCTGCTGCTTCCCGGCGTTGACGGAATCGAGATCTGCCGCCAGGTGCGCGCCGCCTCCACCTATACGTCCATTCTCATGCTGACATCGCGGTCATCGGAGCTCGACCGCGTTCTCGGCCTGGAGATGGGAGCCGACGACTACCTGACCAAGCCCTTCAGCATTCCCGAGCTCCTTGCGCGCGTAAAGGCGCTCTTCCGGCGCGAGGAGGCGCTCAGATCGCAGGCTGCATCGGGACAGAAAGTTGTTGCCGCCGGCGGTTTGGTCATGGATACGGAAAAAAGAACGGTTCTGCTCAATGAACAACCCGTTCTGTTGACGGCAAAGGAGTTCGATCTCCTGCTTCAGATGGCGAAGCGTCCCGGGAGGGTGTATACACGCATGGAGCTGCTGAACCAGGTCTGGGGGTACGGGTACGAGGGATACGAGCACACCGTCAATTCCCACATCAACCGGCTCAGGGCGAAGATCGAGGAGAACCCGGCCCAGCCGCGGTATATTCTGAGCGTCCGGGGAGTGGGCTACAAATTCGCGGAGCCGGACGCTCCGGACAATGGTTAAGACCATGTTCAGGAACCTCTCTACAAGACTCGCTGCCGTGCTGCTGGGGCTTTTCCTCGCCATCGGCGTCCTCTATACCCTGCTCACGGTGTATACGACCCGCCTCTATTTCCAGGAAGTCAACCAGAAGCTGAACAGGATCCTGGCACAGCAGCTCGTAGCCGAAAAGGTGCTGCTCACGGGCGGCAAGGTCAACGAGGGGGCGCTGCAGAACGTGTTCCATATGCTGATGGTCGTAAATCCCGGGATTGAAGTGTATCTGCTCGATCCGGACGGAAAGATACTGGCATTCTCGGCGCCTCCCGGAAAAGTGAAGCGGCAGTCGGTCTCCCTCGAGCCGATCAAGCGGATGCTCAATAAAACCTCCGCGCTCCCCATAGAGGGAGACGACCCGCGCGACCCCGCGATGAGGAAGGTGTTCTCCGTCGCGCCCATCATGCTGGACAGCAGCGTCCAGGGCTATCTCTATATCATCCTGGGCGGGGAGGAGTTCGACGCCGAGGCCCAGATGCTCCAGGGCAGTTATATCCTGAAGCTCGGTTTCTGGGCCGCAATGGGAGGGCTTCTGTTCGTCCTGCTGGCGGGCCTTCTGCTGTTCAATCGGATGACGAGACCGCTCCGGCAGCTTTCCGCTGCCATGGAAACGTTCCGCCAGAGCGGATTTTCCGAGCCGCCTCCTCTCCTGCCCCATGAACGAGGCAGCAATGAAAACGAGATCGACCGGCTGACCGCGATATTCAGGCAGATGGCGGACCGTATTGCCATGCAGATAAAGGAACTGAGAGAATCGGATATGCTTCGGCGGGAGTTCCTCGCCAATGTCGCCCACGACCTGCGCACACCCTTGACGTCCCTGCAGGGATATATCGAAACACTGCAGATGAAGGAGGGAACGATCACGGACGAGGAAAAAAGAAAGTACCTGGCCATTGCGCAGAAGCGGTCGGACCAGCTGGGGAAGCTGGTCACCGCCTTGTTTGAACTGGCGAAACTGGATTCGCCCACGGTCCGGGTCCGGCCCGAGCCCTTTTCGCTGCCTGAACTCATTCAGGATATTCTGCAGAAGTTCCAGCTGGCAGCGGAGCAGAGGAAGGTCAAGCTCCTGATGAACGCCGACGAGCCGCTTCCCCTGGCATTTGCAGATATCGGGCTGTGCGAGCGTGTGTTCGAAAACCTCATCGACAATGCCCTCCGCTCCACCCCGGAAAACGGTTCGATCACGATCAGCGCGGCTCCTGAGAACGACCGGATCAGGGTGCGTGTTTCCGATACGGGCTCCGGCATTCTTCCGGAAGACGTCCCGCATCTGTTCGAACGCCCCTATCGAAAAGGAAAAGCGAAGCAGGACGCGGGGTCGGGGGCTGGCCTCGGCCTGGCGATCGTCAAAAGGATCCTCGAACTGCACGGCAGCGGCATTGAAGTGAAGAGCGGCGCGAACCAGGGCGCGACGTTCCTGTTCACGCTGCCACGGCACGTGCAGCGGTCCTGATGCGTCGCGGCATCCGGCTGACCCTTGTTCCGGATGTTCCCGTGATGGACATGTTAGCCCGATGTGACCCTGCCGTGACTTTTCCCTGGTATTCTTTGGTCAGATTCAAAAAGACAGGGGCCCCGGGGCGGGGAGCCAATACGGGGCAGGGGAAAAGAGCACGGGGAGAAAAAAACATGAAACATAATCATTCACCGGGAAGACGATCAGTGATAGTACTTTCGACGGGCTGTGCGGTTCTTTTCCTTGCCCTCGGCTCGTTATATTTTCCTTCCGCCGCAGGGATTGGAGTTGCAGCGGACCGGATGGCAGCGGCTGCTTCCCGGGAGCAGGGAATGGAGAAGGTGATCTTCACGGTCAGATGCTACGACGAAGGGAAAGCCGCTCTTCAGGGCATGAAGGGCATTCAAAGAATCGAGACAGGTTTTCATCACTTTTATGAGGCGGATACGGTCTTTTTCGACCCCTCGGCGGTCACGATCGAAAACATGGAAGCTGCCCTGAAACGGGCAGGTACGTACGTGGAAACAATACGACAGAAAGAGAGGCAATGATCATGTTCGGGAAAATTATTTTAGCGACATTATTCGTGCTGCCGCTGGTGGCTCTGCAGGCACGGTCGGGCGGCGCGGCGCATCTTGAAAAGGCCACATTCGCGGGCGGCTGTTTCTGGTGCATGACCCCGCCCTTTGAGAAATTAAACGGCGTTCATCAGGTCGTGTCAGGGTATACGGGCGGTTCCGGACCGAATCCCACGTACCATGACTATACGGCGAAGGGCCACATCGAAGCAGTGCAGATCACCTATGACCCTTCCAAGGTAACGTACACCCAGCTGCTGGACGTGTTCTGGAGGCAGATAAACCCGACGGACGGGGGCGGGCAATTTTGCGACCGGGGCCCGCAGTACCGGTCCGCGATATTTTACGAGAATGAGGAGCAGAAAAAGCTGGCCGAACAATCGAAAGAGGCGCTCGGACGGACGGGCAGGTACCAGGAGCCCATCGTGACCGAATTGATCAAGGCCGCGGTCTTTTATCCGGCCGAAGAGTACCACCAGGATTACTACAAAAAGAATCCCATCAGGTACAAGTTCTACCGCACCAGCTGCGGCCGGGACAAATACCTGGAGGGGATCTGGGGAAAGGATCAGACGATGCATATGACCATGGCCAAAAGCGGCAGCGAAGACTTCGTGAAGCCTTCAAAAGAAGAGCTGAAAAAAAGGCTGATGCCCATGCAGTACAAGGTAACCCAGGAGGAAGGAACAGAGCCGCCGTTCAACAACGAATACTGGGATAATCATAAGCCCGGGATTTACGTCGATATCGTATCCGGAGAGCCCCTGTTCAGCTCGCTGGACAAATACGAATCCGGAACAGGATGGCCGAGCTTCACCAAGCCGCTCGAACCCGGCAATATCGTGACCCGGGAAGACCGGACGTGGTATCTGGCGGTCAGGACCGAGGTGCGCAGCAAACACGCCGATTCGCACCTGGGACATGTGTTCGATGACGGTCCTGCGCCCACGCATCTGCGGTACTGCATGAATTCCGCGGCATTGAAGTTCATCCCTGCGGGGGACCTCGTGAAGGACGGTTACGGAAAGTACGCTGCGCTCTTTGAAAAGAAATAGTGCGGAGAACGGGAGGATCGGGCGTATTCGGTAAACCGGGCTGCATCGGGTCCAAGCCGGATTGTTTGACTTATGGCAGCCGCTCTGGTACACTATCCCCCTGGTCCGGCCGCTTCGCATCGATGCGCCCCATGCTGCATGCAGCAGCACCGGCGCGACCGACGCCGGGGTTCAAGGCTGTTCGTACCCATGAGCGCCGTTTCAAAAACCCGGCGTCAGCTGTGTGCAGGCTGTCGTTCGCCTTTTTTTTCATGTTCGCGTGCGGCCGCCTCCGAGAGAGGCGGAAGGTTTTTTTCAGCCCCGGCCTTGAAGTCGTCACTCTGATCGGGTACATTAGTGAAAGGGATGCATAGAAAATCAGGACCTGACCGCAGGGATTTAATATACATAAACCGGAGAAGGAGGAATCATGAAGATTGACATGGAAGGAACGCTGCTCAAGATGACGCCGGAGAATGACCGGGAAAAGAAGGACCTGGAAAAGCTCTGGAATGCGTGTGTAAGCTGTGTCCGGGACAACAAGAGACTCGTACCCGTTGGCCAGTACACGATCGGTCTGAAGGAAACGGCAAATTTCAATATTGAATAACTCAGGGAGCAGTTTTTTTTGATTCATGACAGGCCGGGAAACCCCGGCCTTTTTTCTTCGTTGTCGGGGCGGGTCTCTGCTGTTTCATGCGCTCACGCCTGCCCCTTCATGCACACGATGTTCCAGATATACTCGTTTACCATATGCTCGCTAATATCCGCGCGGAGCAGGCGGAGCGCACGGTGAGGCGGGTAATGAGTCATTTCGCGTACCGATTCCCGGGTTTTCATACAGACGGGATGGCGGTACCGCATGCTTGAGGAGGCCGCAATGCAGACTGACGGACATGATATCGACAGGCGGGAATTCCTGATGAAGATGGTTTCGGCAGGTGTCGTCGGAAGTATGGTATCAACCGCCCTGGTGCAGCGTGTTTTTGCAATGGGGGCTGCCGGCAAACTGTCCCCGGGGGTTCAGAAAATGCAGGGAACGGTGATGATCAACGGGGTCCAGGCGCAGATCGGCACTCCTGTTGCGGCCGGCGACGTCATTACGACAGGGAGCGCGAGCCATGCGGTCGTCATAGTCGACCAGGATGTCTATCTGATCCGCGAGAACTCACGCATTGAACTGGTGCGCGATAAGGGCGAACAGGCGTCCGCATCAGAACGGGTCGTCAGATCCCTGAAAGTAACGGCCGGCAGAATCCTCTCCGTCTTCGGACCGGGAGCAAAGCGCATCGAGACGGTTTCCGCTGTCGCGGGCGTCCGGGGGACCGGTGTATATGTCGAGATCATGGACGATATAACCTATCTCTGTCTCTGTTACGGAAAGGCGGATATCGATCCGAAGGCGTATCCTGCCAACCGTGTATCGCTGGAGACCACCCACCATGAATCGCCCTTTTACATCCTGCCTGCCGGCATGAAACGGGGAATTCTGCGTGCACCGGTGATCAATCATACAGACGAGGAAGTGATCATGCTCGAATCGCTGGTCGGGCGTGTTCCTCCTTTCGGGAAGAAACCGCTTCCCTATGGCTATTAAGCACGACGGGTAATAACGAAACAAGCTGCACATTTAATATGACATGTGCTTGCAGCCGCTCCACTGCACAGAGCCCCGCGATAATCGCGGGGCTTTATTCTTTTCACTGCTGGAAAGATAGGAACCACGCGGCGTGCTATTCTCTGGCACTCAACGGGGATCGCGCCATAGGACTCGGGAGGCCGCATTATTTGGGCTGCCGGTTCGTGTGGACAGCAGGCCCGCTGCTCCCGATCTGGTTGTTTAAACTGTCATATCTCTAAACCTGCGCGCAGGCATCCTGATTATGATCCTTTGAGAATTAATCCGTGACGTAACCTCTTGATGCAAGAAAATGCTGTTGCCGGTTTTTTCACCGTACGACTTCTGGTCAAAATACGACATTTCACTGTTCACCGGTTATTGCCATAAAATACCCCGGAGGAACCGATTGAAATAACAGTAATATTGTTTTTACCTAGTATTATTAGTTTAGGCACTATATTTGCTGTATCCGGAGTATGAGTTTGTTGACGGATGAAAAAGGGAGACTTCATGGAACCGCGGACGCAAGGGTCAGTACGCGTGCGTCGCATCCTGGCCCGCACATGAGAGGGGGATCCTATGAGGACTATACTGCTTGTCGATGATGAGCCGCTTGTCAGGGAGGTCCATGATATGATGCTGAGCGACATGGGATATACGGTCATAGCAGCCCCCGATGCAATGTCAGCGCTCTCACGACTCCGCGAGGGCATTGCCATAGATCTCGTGATCACCGACTACCGCATGCCCGGTATGAACGGCATCGAATTCATCAGGGCGCTGAGGAAGTTTGATCCCGTACTGCCCGTCATCATCATAACCGGTGTTGATATTCCTGAAGTGGACCCCCGGCTGGGCGTGTTTGCGAGTTTGTTGAAACCGGTGAAAGGTAATATCCTGGACCGGGCGATCAAACAAGCGATTGAACATGCGGAAATGAAGTCGCTGCTGCTGTCAGTAGTATCATGATATTCATAAAACATCACCGCATAAAATCATCCATTGAACATCGTGGTTTCCGCGGGGCGTACTCGTCATTTGCAACCTGCAATTAGATTGACATACCAACTATCATAGTTTATTCTCCTTGCATTCCAGTCCTCACCATCCACCCGGCATGGAAAGCCGAATTCTTTGCGGGCGCGAGAGAGCGTCCCGGGAGAAGCCCTGACATGTCGCTGCGGGGCGCCGCGGGCTCATCATGAGCAGTGAACTGCCTCAGCCTGCAGTCTGAGAATTTTTCGGGTCAGTGCGAAGGAGAAGAATGAAGATAGCCATAACCGGACTTGCAAATTCAGGGAAGACAACGATCTTCAATGCTTTGACGGGTCTCAATCTGGAGACGACGGTCTATGCGACCGTGACCGCGGAGCCGCACCAGGGCGTGGTGAAGGTGCCGGATGCCAGGATCGACCGGCTGGCGGAGATTTATCATCCAAAAAAAACCACCTATGCAACGGTCGAGTATGTCGATTACATCGGCCTGACCAAGGGCGACATGGAGCAGAACCGGAAGGTCTTCGACCTCGTGAAGGACGTGGATGCTGTTGTCCATGTCGTGCGGGGTTTCCAGGACGAGGCGGTCTCCCATCCGCTCGGCGGCGTCAATCCGCTCAGGGATGCCCAGACGGTCGAACTCGAGATGATTTTCGGCGATCTTGAACTGGTTATGAAGCGGCTGGAGCGGATGGAGCAGAGCCAGAAGCGGGGAAAGAAGCCCGATGAAGCCGAACACAAGCTCCTGCTGAAATGCAGGGAGCTGCTGGAATCCGAGAAGCCGCTCCGGGACGCGGAGTTCTCCGAGGACGACCGGAAGGCAATGCGGCATCTGCAGTTCATGTCCGTCAAGCCCGAAGTCGTTGCACTGAACGTAGCCGAGCAGGACGTGAATTCAGAAACAACAAAAAAGACGGTCGCTGATCTGCAGGCGTTCTTCAAAGGCAGGCAGGTAAAAGTCCTCAGCATGTGCGGGAAGATCGAGATGGAGATTGCCCAGCTTGCTCCTGCGGACGCACGGGCCTTTCTCGACGACCTCGGCATCCAGGAGCCGGCGCTGAACAAGCTGATCCGGGTCTCCTACGAGCTGCTGGGCCTGATCTCATTCCTCACCTACGGCGAGGACGAGGTGAGGGCCTGGACCATTGAAAAGGGCATGAACGCACAACAGGCGGCCGGCAGGATCCATTCCGACATCGAGCGAGGGTTTATCCGGGCGGAGATCGTTGCTTATGATGATTTCATCTCCTCCGGCGGCACTCTCCCTGCAGCACGGGAGAAGGGGCATTTTAAGCTCGAGGGAAAAACGTATGAAGTGAAGGACGGTGACATGATCAATTTCCGGTTCAATGTTTAAGTAACAAGAGGGAACCGGCAGCCGGGGGCCAGGGAAAATAATCCCGACGGTTAAGTAGCGGGGAGGAGGGGAAATACTGCAGAGAGAAGATCGGAGAGGAAGCAGCCAGAAGTACATCGACCTACTGCTTCGCTGTTGCCGCAGTTCTTCGTTTCCGCAGGATGCCTATTCCCAGGAGCGCCGCACCTGCAGCGAAAAGCACTCCGCTCACGATCTTGCCAGGAACATTGGCCGCGTTCCTGATCTCTTTTTGCTGGACCAGTTTATTCCAGACCCAGCCCGTAGTGCCCGCCTGAGTCCGCACCTGATGCCAGCCTTCTTTCATCGAGAGGGGGGACAGCACCTCTCCCTGTTTGACTTTTACGATTGTTTTTGAAGCGGTTGACGGAGCAGAGCGGACATTCACGATCCGTCCGGTGATCACAAGCTCGCTCTGCGATACGCGCGAAGGAACAACGGTCAGGAAAAGCACGATAGCCGCGGCGAGGGCCGCCGACCCTGCAACGATCATCGCCCTGCCGCCGGACGGGAAAGCGCGGAACAGGCGCGACGCATTTTCGGAAAGTTCTTTTGTTTTGCCGGCAATGACTCCCGCCGCGCTCTTCAGAGATGCGACGAGGGCGCGTCCGAGCCCGCGAAGGTTCGGCCCGATGCCGGTCACGGGCGCGGCAGCCATGATGGCGCGGCGCCGTTCCACTCCGTCCCAGACGCCTTCGGGCGCCTGGATCGAATTTTGAGCGCGACGGTCCTGTCCGCTTCTGCGCTCCTCATCAAGGACCCGCGCGCGTTCCATGATCAGGTATTCGGCGCTCAGGCCGGCGGGGAGCAGGAACTCGCGGGTATGCAGCTTGCGCCTGATCGCCGTCTCGCCGCGGTCAAAGGTGATGAACCCGTCCTCGCACGACATCAGCCGCTGCACGATGTTCCCGATCTGCATGCGCACCTCGGCTTCGAGCGTTTTTCCGTCGATCGCCCCCATGTGCATGAGGAGCGAGCCGAGGGTCTGTTCGGGCTCCAGCTTCCAGCGTTTCCTGGCAACCTCGATCTCATCCTCGCTCACCAGCCCCCGCGACACGAGGACATGCCCCAGAGACTCCTTCGGAGCGTCGCTCGCGGCCTCGATCACCTGGCCGCCGCTGAACACGACCATAGCGGTCCTGTCCGAGCAGCGCGCGATCAGCGTGCCGGTCATCTTGTTCTGGCTGATGATCTGGAAAATGTCGGAAGGCGCGATGCCTTCCAGCCTGCCTGAGAAACCCATAGAATCCTCTCCTGCGAACGGTCCGCTATTATAACCGTTCCCGCCCAGATTTCTCGAGAAAAAAAAGAAGCTGAGGACGATGGGTTCTGCAGGACCAGGCGGGTAAACGAGGTTAAAAGCAGTTCCCCGGGAAGATGAACACGGGTGGTTCCCCTCAAGAGAGCAGGGGACATCGAACGCCGTACTCGATCGCCCTGAAGCAGGGGATGTTGCAGGCGGCTGTGCAGCATGGCGGGCCGGACGTACCTGTCCGGCAGCAACTCCTGATTTCCCGGCCCCGCCTGAAAATGCGTTTCTCTTTGACTTTTTATTAATTGTAACTATAATAGTTACAGAAGGACATTGCAGGATGGCGGCGAACAGCAAATTCTCGGTGGCAGTTCATGCACTCACGGTTCTTGGATACTTCGGCGGGGAGTCCCGGTCGTCTGAATTCGTCGCTTCGAGCGTCAAGACCAATCCCGTGGTGATCCGCAGGCTCCTCGGCACGTT
>DATHDE010000282.1:0-6761 GCA_035490495.1 Nitrospirota bacterium | reverse complement strand
CCCGCAGTTCCTCAAAAAAAAAGCGCGCTGTGGAGCCCCCTCCGGCAGGAGCAGGAGGCTCCCTTTCATAACGCGACCTCCCGCGGCCTACGGCGCGATCCCCGGCGGGAGCCGGGGGATTGCAAGTGGGGATTCACCCGGGCGCGTCCGTGGGACTCCCGTTCTTTGTCGTCCCGGCGCGCAAACAATCCCGCGGCATGCAGGCACAAAAAAAGGGAGACCCGGAGCGGGACTCCCTTGCTGAAGCGTGGCGAAATCAGCAGCCGACGGCTGCTTTCTTCTTCGCGGCCTTCACGCCCATGAGCATATCCTTCTCGATGGAGACTTCGACTGCCTCGCCGGCCTTCACCTTGCTCAGGTCAACGGCCTTGTCTGCCTTGAGCGTCGTATCGGCTGTCGTGCCTTCTGCGCAGAAAACAACCGTTCCCGCCTTTGCATCAACCGACTTGATGGTGCCTTTCTTCGACTCTGCTGCAAATGCGAATGAAACCAGGGATACAACCAGAACTGCAACTGCCACGATGACTGCAACTCTTTTCATGTGATGTTTCCTCCTTGATGGAAATGAGACAGCCCCCTGCAGGAGCGTGTGTGGCGCGTACGATATCACAAATGAAGAAAATATACAATTAAAATTTTATATTGTTTTGCCCGGCAGACGCCAAACCGCCTCTCTCTCCCTTGACCCCGGCCGATCATTTGGGTATCATGGAAGTCGGTACCCCCTATCCCATGGCATTACAGGACCCCATATTCCCGTTCCGCATAAGCACCGCAGGCAAGCTCCGTCCGACACAGGAACAGCTGGCCGCGTTTCTGAAAACCGCGGTAAAAGAGAACGGCCGCGATCTGCAGGTGACCGATCTCGCCAAATACAGCCGCCTGCTGAAGGATGTCGAACAGTTCGAGCAGCAGCGGGCATCGGGAAAATCGCGTCCCGACCTCGGTGATCTGCTTTTCTACGGCGTCATTGCGCACAGCCGCTTTGCGTCGCAGGCGCTCCTTTCTGCGATCGTGGAATACAAGTATTACCTGCAGTCCCTGAACTCGCCCGATTTTACCAATCCCATGTCGTTCATCCTGTCCGCAGAGCGGGAAAAAAGCAGGCTCAACCCGAATAAAATCTCCGACGTCCTCAGGCTGAAGCGTCTCCAGGAAATGATCGAAGACAGAAAAAAGATCATCGCCGGTCTCAAAGACCGGTGGAAGGGGCCCGCCTCGGAGCTGCGCCACATCGCATCCTACGTAAAAGACAACCTTGCCGAGATGGAAAAGCTCTGTGAGGCGGCTGTCGTCATTCTTGCGGAGATCGACATCGACCGGACCAGGGAGCGGCAGCTCGTCGAGGAATTGAAGACCTTTTTCAAGGATCGCCTGAAAGAAGCGCGGCGCCGAGGAACCGTCACCGTCAAGGACCTGGACGCCGCCCGTGATGAAGCGGAGATGCTTTCACTCGAACTCTCCATTCTGATCCGCGAGGACATCGATGCCTTGACGGCGCTCTACGAAGATCTGCACGGCCATGTGAAAAAAATCGGCGTTGACCTTGTTTTTCTCCTATCCGAACTCGACGGCAAGAAAAGCGCCTCTGTCACGGCGAGCACGAACATCTTCAAACAGCTCGAGCAGACGCTCATCGCGCTTATCTCGGCATACGGCTTCGGGCCCCAGGAGCGCCCGACGCACACCGACACGGAACACGATGACCTCATCCGGGAGAAGCGCTGGGCGATGCTTACCTATCTTTTCGACGAGGTAAAAAAAGAGCGAAGAAGCGGCAGGGACCGCAGGGTGCTGCCTGAGCGAAGAAAAGCGGCCGACCAGGCATTCCCTGGTCCGGAACGGCGCACCAATGCTTCGAGAAGATCGGGAAAAGCACGCCGCAGGTAAGGCGGAGTTTTGGTAACCGGGGCTGATCCCTCCGGGGCAACAACCGCCGCTCCCGCTTGACCGAAAAGAGAAGCAGCAGCATCTGTTTCAACAACTGAGGCGCTGCCCGGGTCTCCCGGCAGCGCCTCTTCCTTTCTCCGGACGCTCTATTCCACGGTGCTATTCTCCTTCGAATTCGGTAAGGGCAAACACCTTGTATCCTTTTTCGAGCAGCTTTTTCTTGCCGCCGACATCGGGCAGATCCACTATGAATGCAGCCTCAACGACCTGGGCTCCGAGTTTCTCCACGAGCGCTGCAGCAGCAAGCGCCGTACCGCCTGTTGCAAGGAGGTCGTCCACAAGAAGAACCTTCTCCCCTTTCTTCAGTGCATCCTTGTGAATTTCGATGCGGTCGGTCCCGTATTCGAGCGCATACTCCTGCGAAACGACTTCGGCAGGAAGCTTCCCCTTCTTGCGGATCGGGATAAACCCCTTGCCGAGCGTGTAGGCCAAGGCCGAGCCGATGATGAATCCGCGTGATTCAATGCCGACGACCGTATCGAAATGGAATTTCGGACCGCCGTAGCGTTTGGTAAGCGAATCGATCACCAGCTTGAAGCCCACGGGGTCCTTGAGGAGCGTCGTGATGTCGCGGAACATGATTCCTTTTTTCGGATAGTCGGGGATGGTTCTGATCTTCGATTTGATCGGCATGGGGTCTCCTCACCATGAAATTGGATTCCTGCGAAATCGGTCAACTAATGAAGGACAGCCTGTTCACTGCGCTGTGGTTTTGCACGAAGTCGCCGGGACATGCATTCCTGAGTGCTCTGCCTGCCCGGTTACGCCTCCGTAGTTTTCCCGGGCACATCGGTTCTGACGGCAGGGCACAACGGGATTTCTTGCCTGATCAGCATGCGTCCTCTCCGCCTCCCAGTTCGCGGTATTGTTCGACGCCGATCTGGTAGAGATCGTTCCCGTTCACGTCATTCACGACAATGGCAGGGAAGTCCTCCACTTCAAGGCGCATCACTGCTTCCGTGCCGAGCTCCGGATAGGCGATCACGTCCGCCTTTTTTATCGTCCGCGAAATGAGCGCACCGGCCCCGCCGATCGCTGCAAAATACACGGCCTTGGAGGACCGTATCGCGTCCTTCACTTCCTGGCTGCGAGGCCCCTTTCCGATCATGCCCTTGAGCCCGAGCCCCAGAAGCGCGGGAGTGTACTTGTCCATGCGATAGCTCGTGGTCGGCCCTGCGGCACCGATGACCCCGCCAGGCGCCGCAGGCGTGGGTCCCGTGTAATAGAGAATCTGTCCTTTCACATCGAACGGCAGGTTTTCGCCTTTCTGATGCCCCTCGACCATATTTTTATGCGCCATGTCCCTGCCCGTGTAGATGACGCCGGAAATCAGGACGCGGTCGCCGGCTTTGAGTTTCTCAACTGCGGCATCTGTCAGCGGCGTAGTCAGTCTGATCGCATCGGTCATACGAAACTTTCCCGTCCAAAGAGTGTGGAGCATGACAGCGGGAGACAGCGTCTCCCTGCCCTATAAGAGTATCGTCTTGTGCCTCGCTGCGTGGCAGTTGATGTTCACCGCCACGGGCAGGCTCGCGATGTGGCAGGGATAGCTTTCCACATGCACCGCCATCGCAGTGACCTTCCCCCCGAGGCCTTCCGGTCCGATGCCCGTCTTGTTCACGGCCCGAAGCAGTGCCTCCTCGATCGATGCCAGCTCCAGTTTCGCGTTGGGGCTGCCCACGGGCCGCAGCAGGGCCTTCTTCGCGATGAGCGCGGCTTTCTCAAAATCACCGCCGATGCCCACACCGATCACAACGGGCGGGCACGGGTTCGCACCGGCCTTCCGCACACATTCCAGCACGAACGTCTTGATTCCCTCCACCCCCTCCGTGGGCCGAAGCATCCGGATGGAGCTCATGTTCTCGCTGCCGGCCCCCTTGGGCATGAATGAAATCTTGAGCTTGTCTCCCGGGACAAGCTCCGTGTAGATGATTGCCGGCGTGTTGTCCCCCGTGTTCTTGCGCGTGATCGCGTCAACAACGGATTTTCTGAGAAACCCCTCTTTGTATCCCTTGCGCACGCCATCATTGATCGCGTCATCGAGAAACCCGTTCTTGATGCGCAGGTCCTGGCCGACCTCCACGAAAAAGACCGCAATGCCCGTGTCCTGGCAGATCGGGATATGCTCCTCCCGGGCCACGCGGGCGTTTTCCTTGAGCAGTTCGATGATCTGCTTCGCCGCGGGCGCCTTCTCGGTCTCGAGTGCACGGTCGAACGCGGTCAGAACGTCGTCGCTCAGATGGTACGCCGCATCGATGCACATCTGCGCTACGTTGTCCCGTATTTCCTCTACATGAATTTCGCGCATCCCGTTTTCACCGCATCGACGGACTTGAGAAAGCCCGTTTTTTCCTCGTCCGTGAGTTTTATCTCGACGACCTGCTCCACGCCCCGGGCGCCGAGCTTGACCGGCACACCGGCAAATACGTCCTTCACGCCGTACTCGCCCGTGAGCCAGGCTGAACAGGGCAGGATTTTTTTCTTGTCAAGGAGGATGGCGGACACCATCTCGAGCGTGGCGGAAGACGGCGCATAGTAGGCGCTCCCCGTCTTGAGCAGGCCGACGATCTCTGCCCCCCCGTTTCGCGTCCGCTCCACGATCTTTGCGATCGCATCCCTGCTCATGAGCTCCGTGATCGGTATGCCGGCAACCGTCGAGTACCGCGGCAGCGGCACCATGGTATCCCCGTGGCCGCCGAGCACGAAGGCGTGCGTGTTCTCCACGGATACACCCAGCTCCAGCGCGATGAACGCGCGGAACCGCGCGGAATCCAGCACGCCGCCCATGCCGATCACGCGCTCCCGCGGGAAGCCGGTCGCCTTCATGGCTACGAATGCCATCACATCCATGGGGTTCGTCACCACGATCATGACCGCGTTCGGGGAACGCTTGCCTGTTTCCACGGCGACTTTCTTGACGATGTCTCCGTTCGCGGCGAGCAGATCGTCCCTGCTCATACCCGGCTTTCTCGCCAGGCCGGCGGTGATAATAATGACATCGGAGTTCGCTGTTTCGTCATACCCGTTCGTTCCCGTAATCCGTGAATCATAGCCCTGCACGGGCCCCGCTTCGAGCAGATCGAGCCCTTTGCCCTGCGGCACCCCCTCCACCACGTCGACCATGACAACGTCAGCGAGACCTGTCTCAGCGATCCGCTGCACCAGCGTTGCACCGACATTTCCCGCACCGACCACCGTTACCTTCTTGCGCACAGCGACACCTCCCCGGATAATATAGTATTGAAGCGCCCTGCTAGAGCTTCGTGATTTTCACTTTCGTGATCTTTCTTCCTTCCAGTTCGAGCACCTCGAGCTTGAGCTGCCGGTATTTGAGCTGCTCGCCCACTTTCGGCATCCTGCCGAAGAGCCCGAATACGAACCCGCCGAGCGTGTTGAAGTCGGTGGACTGCAGGCTCGTGCCGATCAATTCATTCACTTCATCGAGCGGAGACTGGCCCGACACGACGAAATTCTTCTCGTCCATGATCTCGACGTCCTTTTGTTCGGACTCGAGCTCATCGTGGATGCTGCCGACGATCTCCTCGATCAGGTCCTCGAGCGTGACGAGTCCGGCCGTTCCGCCGTATTCATCGATCACGATCGCGAGCTGAAACCGCTGTCGCTGCATCTCGGACAGCAGCTCGCTCACGCGTTTGTTCTCCGGGATGAAATAGGCAGGCCGGATGAACCGTTCGATGCCGTCTGCGGGGTTGACCTCGCCTGCGGACATGGCGACAAGGATGTCCTTCACATAGAGAATGCCGATGACCGTGTCCACCGTGGCCTCTATCACGGGGTAGCGCGAGTAGCCATGCTCGGACACGAGGCTGAACACATCCTTCAGCACGGCGTCCGAGGGAACGCTCACGATCTCGGTCCGCGGCCGCATGGCCTCGGAAGCAAGCGTATCGCCGAACTCGAAGACCTTGTGAAGCAGCTCTTTTTCTTCTTCCTTGAGCGAACCCCGCTCTTCGCCGAGATTGATCATGGCCTTGATGTCTTCCTCGGTCACCACGGCAGCACAGGACAGCCCCTGCGGGCTCGAACCAGTAACCGCGTCTGCCGTTTTTGCGAGCAGCCTGGTAAGGGGCCAGAGGGTCTTTTCAACAGCATGAAATGCCGGCGCCACGGCAAGAGCAAAAGCCTCCGGTGTGCGGTAGGCGATGCCCTTGGGAATGAGCTTGGCAAAAAATACGACGCAGGCGCTGACGACCGCCGTAGCCAGGACCGCGGCAAGAAGGGACCCCTGCACGGCGCGGATCGCGAGGACGGTGCTGAGCACGGCCGCCAGGATGATCAGGCAGTTTTCGACGAGCAGCAGCGCGATATGGAGACGGTCGCGGTCCTCCGCCAGTTCGATGACCGCTCCGGCACGCCGGTTTCCGGCGTCGGCCATCTCGCGCATGGTTGTCTTGTTTGAAAAAACAATGGCTGTTTCCGCACCTGCGCAAAACGCGGCAAGAAGCACACTGCCTGCCGATGCCGCCATAAGCGGCCAGTTGCCAGCAATGAATTCGCCGACCGATTCCATAGTTGTTAACGCAGATTGACCGGCGCGCAGCGAACAGGACCGTCGTCACGATCCGGCCGCGCCCCCCCTGCTACGTTTTTTCTCCCGTTACCCTGATAACTTCATCGAATGTCGTCTCGCCGTTCAGCATTTTGCGGACCGCGGCCTCACGCAGAACGACCATGCCGTCCGCCATAGCCGTTTTTCTGATGAGTTCGGCGTCGCCTTTATCCCTGATCACCGCCCGGATCCGCTCATTCACTTCCAGGACCTCGAAAATGCCTGTCCGGCCCAGGTAGCC
>DATHDE010000281.1:0-13350 GCA_035490495.1 Nitrospirota bacterium | reverse complement strand
GACTTGCCTTTTAACATAGAGGGGATGACAAATTGAAAAGTGTCAGACAATTATGAGACCATTAATACGGGAAGGAAGCGAGGGTGAATTTACTCTCGCTCGAACGGCGTGTACCGGACGGCCACGATCGTGAACAGATTTTCGCCTTTGGGCCGCCGCACCGTGATCTCGTCGCCCTCGCGTTTCTGCATCAGCGCCTTGGCCATGGGCGAGTCCAGGCTGATGAAACCCCGCTCGGGATCGAACTCGTCGGGCCCCACGATGCGGTATTCGCTCATGAGGCCCTGTTCGTCCGCGAGCCGCACCCAGGCGCCGAAAAAGACCTGCGACGTTTCGCACGGAGGCGAGCCCACGACCACGATGTTCTCCAGCCGGTCCTTGAGGTAGTGAATCCGCGCGTCGATATCGCGGAGCTGCCGTTTGCGGTAGATGTACTCCGCGTTCTCCGACCGGTCTCCCTCGGCAGCCGCAGCCGCGAGCGCCGCCGTCACCTCGGGCCGTTTTTCGTGCCACAGCTGCTCGAATTCGTCGGTGAGCCGCTTCTTGCCCTCCGGTGTGATGTATTTTGATCCCGGCCGCTGCGGCGGTCTCCATCTGCTCATAAAAAAATAATACGGTATCCCCCGGCCAAAATCAAGATCAACTATCTAGGGTTTCCCCTGATATCTCGTTACACGCGTGTCCCTGCCGACTTTGTACCGTTTCCCGTCATCGATCAGCCCGGAGAACGTTGCAATGTCTCCGCGCCGGAGTGATCCGAAGGGCTCATTCGCCGGGGTTCTGTCCTTGTCGAGCCGGACCACAAGGCGGCGGTCGAGTCTTCCGCACAGGAAATATTCGCTTTTCCCTTTGGTCGCAAGCCGTTCGCTCACGACGCGGTAGGCGTTTTCCTCCGTGATGTCCGCCAGGGTGCGGCCATCCTTGCGCACGGTGACGTAGGAAAATTTGAGCGAGTCCTTGCGGAGCCCGGTCTGTGCATCCAGCTCCCTGATTTCATCCGGCGCGTCCCAGTCGCGGTCTTCATGACACCAGTCCTTCGGATTTTCAAGCGCAGGGCAGGGTCCATGGCAGAGACAGGGCGCAAAGATGGTATAGCCCTGCTGCAGCAGGCCGTCGCGGACCTGCAGCAGTTCCCGCGACGTTTCGCGCAGGGCCGGTTCGATGATGATGCAGGCGCCGTGCTCCGCGAGGCAGTGATGAAGATACTCGCCCAGCAAGGCCAGGCGTTTTTCCAGCGTTCTTCCTTCGCGGCTGAAAAGTTCGTTCAGGACATTCGACAGGATGATCAGGTCAAAGGAGCCAGTCAGGCGGGGCAGCGCCTCCTGCAGGACGGAATGCACCGTGATGAGCGATGCCCTGAGGGCCAGCCGGTTTTTTTCTGCAGCGAACAGGTCTTCGGCCATGGCCAGATTTTCGCGCACCTGATCCACGGCGGTAAAGGACAGGACCGGCTTGGGATTCTTCCCGGAGAAATAATCGAGGACTCCGGCGAGGGACGAGCCCGGGCCGGTTCCCAGATCCAGCACGCTCAGCTGATTGCGCGCCGGGAACTGTTCGGGCAGCAGGTCGAGCTCGGACAGGGGGATTCTTATTTTCCCTGCATTCGGAGGCAGGAAATAGGCCCGGTACGCCTCGCGCAGGTCCGGATCATTCAGGTACGCTGCAGGCAGACGGTCGCGCTCTTTCGTCAGGAGACGGGAGAGGCGCGCTACCTGTCCGGCAAGTGAATGCAGCGTTTTTCGGGAATGCTGAGTTCGATGCATACTGGATCAAACTTGATTTGCTCGTGCAATAGTAGGGAAATACCTTGCCGTTGTCAATGCCCGGAAATAAAAAACCGGGGACCGTTTTGGACGCGGTTCCCGGTTTTGATGCTGAAGCGTCCCCCGGTCTCCTGTTACGTCGTGCGTTCGTGAGGCATCAGGATGCCGAGCATTCGGGAGCTGATGGCCGACCCGCTCAGCAGGTTGGCGAGGCCGACCCCCAGCAGGGCGACGAGGTTCAGGAGCATCGGAGCGATGCCCACCAGGGACAGGATCCCCAGCGTTACCGCAGTTATGCCGAAGAGCATCTGGACGCCGGCTGCGGCGGATATGGCTTCGCGCGCCACGTCCTTGAAAACGTCGTCTTCGGTCATGCGGCCGATGATCAGCTCATCGATCCTCGCCGAAATGCCGCTGCTGAAGATCAGCATTCCGCCGAAGGTGACGGCGGCCGCGGGCATCAGGACCGCCGGCGATATATTCAGCAGCGTCAGGATCCCAAGAATGATCCCGGCGATTCCGCCGATGACTTCGGCAGTCATGCCCGATCCGAGGCCGGATACATCATAGCGGCCTCGTGTCGACTCGGTCAGCAGCTTCGTGAACCGGCCGGCCACGGCTCCTCCTTCGAAAACGAAGGCGATCGAGAGCGCTATCGTGGATACGGGTATCATATAATGGGGCATGATATTCGCCAGACCGAGGATTGCAAGCGCCACACCTGCGCCGCCTGCGATGCCTTCGGCGAGCGATCCGCTTTTCCCGTACCGCTCCCGTGTTTCTTCATGATACGTTTCTTGAGTAGTGGTTGCCATGGTTGATACCTCCTTAGCATGTACGGCACCTTATCTGTTCCGCTTTGCCGTACCCACTTCACCGCTAGTATTTTACCTCCCTGTGCACGCGTGTCAATCGGACCAAAGACAGGGGGTTTCACTTGCTGATACCTAAATCGGAAGCCAGTGGAGCATCTTGACAGGATAACAGGATAGAAATCCGAAAATCCTGCCGATCCTGGTATCCTTTCATTATGATTTCGGTTGCTTTTCATCGCATGCCAGAGTACAGTGTGCCGTTGAAAACAGGGAGTCACGATGGCTTTGGTCAGTCTGCAGAATGTCAATGTGGGGTTCGGAGGACCGCTGCTGCTCGAGGGAGCGGAGCTGTCCATCGACCGGGGGGAGCGAGTCTGTCTTATGGGAAGGAACGGGGCGGGGAAGACCACGATCCTTCGGCTCATGACGGGTGAAGTGAAGCCCGACAGCGGACGGATCGTATACCAGCAGGGCGTGCGTATCACGCTTCTGAACCAGGAAGTGCCCCAGGCGCTCTCAGGAAGCGTGTTCGACGTTGTTTCGGGCGCGTTCGGCGAGCAGGGCAGGCTGCTCGCGGAGTACCATAACGTGAGCGGCCGTCTTGCCCGTGACAACTCAAAAACGCTGATGGCCGAGCTCGAGGCAGTCCAGCACCGGCTTGAAGCAGCAGGCGCCTGGACCATCCAGCAGCGCGTCGAGACCATGCTCTCGCGCCTGAACCTTCCTGCTGATGCGGAATTCTCCGAACTTTCGGGAGGGCTCAAGCGTCGCGTGCTGCTTGCCCGGGCGCTCGTGAGCGATCCGGACCTGCTCCTGCTCGACGAACCCACGAACCATCTCGATATCGATGCCATTGCCTGGCTCGAAGAATTTCTTCTCGAGTTCAACGGCACGCTTCTGTTCGTGACCCACGACCGGGCATTGCTCAGAAAGCTCGCCACTCGCATTATCGACCTTGACCGGGGGCGGCTCACGAGCTGGCCGGGCAACTACCAGACTTATCTGGAAAGGAAGCAGGCTGCTCTTGACGCTGAGGCGGTGGAGAATTACAAATTCGACAGGAAACTCGCGGCTGAGGAAGCCTGGATCAGGCAGGGCGTAAAGGCCAGGCGCACGAGGAACGAAGGCCGCGTGCGTGCGCTCAAGGAGCTGCGCAGGATACGGAGCGAGCGGCGGGAGGTCGCCGGCGCCGTTCGCATGCAGGCGCAGGAAGCGGAGCGCACGGGAAAGCTGGTTCTCGAGGCGGAGCAGGTCGGGTATTCCTTCGGGCCGCAGCCGATCATTCGCGATTTCTCGACCACGATCATCCGGGGCGACAAGGTGGGCATCATCGGGCCGAACGGATCAGGAAAGACCACGCTGCTCGGGCTCCTGCTCGGCGGCCTCGAGCCGCAGACAGGAAAGGTGAGGCGGGGCACCAACCTCGAAGTTGCCTACCTGGACCAGCACCGCGCCCAGCTCGCCGATGAAAAAACCGTGCAGGACAACGTCGCGAACGACAGCGATTACGTGACCGTGAATGGCAACAGGCGCCACGTGATCGGCTATCTGCAGGATTTCCTGTTCACGCCCGAGCGCAGCCGGAGCCCGGTGAAGGTCCTTTCGGGCGGGGAGCGGAACCGTCTTCTGCTTGCGAAGCTGTTCACCAGGCCTTCGAACGTGCTCGTGCTCGACGAACCCACGAACGACCTCGATCTCGAAACGCTCGAACTGCTTGAAGAGCTGCTCATGGACTACAGCGGCACGGTCCTGCTCGTAAGCCATGACCGCGAATTTGTGAACAATGTGGTCACGAGCACGCTTGTGTTTGAAGGCGGGGGCCGGGTGGCCGAGTACGTGGGCGGGTACGACGACTGGCTGAACCAGCGAAACAGGAGTACCCCGCCTTCACCGGCGGAAGCGGCGGAGAAAAGGGAACGGCCGAAGCCGCAGCGCGAGAAAGCCCGTAAGCTCACCTTCAAGGAACAGAAGGAGCTCGAATCGCTGCCGCAGCGTATCGAGGATATGGAAAAGGAGCAGCAGCGGATTCATGCCGACCTTGCAGATCCGAACTTCTACCGCGAAAGCGGGAGCAAGGTATCCGGATACAACGCACGGCTGGAAGCATTGGGCCGGGAGCTTGCCGAGGCGTACAAGAGGTGGGAGGAACTGGAGATGAAAACGACAGAGTCGATCGCCGATAAAAAATAATAATGATGCCGTATGAACACCCGCCTGTGCGATCCTGCAAAAAGAATAATAGGCATATGCTTCTCATCCTCCCGGCACCTGCCGCAGAGAGAATACACAAAGCACATCCGACTCACCATCACACGCGTATCGGTAGAATCACCACGGGAATGCCCTG
Source organism: Nitrospirota bacterium (assembly GCA_035490495.1). GTDB lineage: Bacteria > Nitrospirota > UBA9217 > UBA9217 > UBA9217 > JAJYKN01. The sequence continues at coordinate 8,425 of DATHDE010000281.1, read as the reverse complement.
ATTATAGAATCTCCGCTGGACTGCGAAGATGGTATAGTTGTGGAACACACCGGAGAGGAACGTGGTCCGGGGGAAGACCAGCTGGCCGCCGAAGAGGATGGCGTTCGGGAAGCGCTCGAGGATCTCCGGGGTGAGGCTCGCGATTTCGTCCACCACGTCGTTGCCGAAGGAGGAGTAGGCTGCGGCATAGTAGCCGTGGCAGCGCATGTACTGCACGTAGCGGTCAAGCTCTTTTTTCACTTCCGACTTCATGCGGTTCACTTCTTCGGCGCCCTTAAAGTTGCCCGCGTCCACCACACCCACCTGGATGAACACGAAGTTTTTGAACGTGCCGCCGAACAGCCGGATGATGCTGAAAAGCGTATGCAGACCCAGGCCGTTAAAGCCGTTCACGAGCAGGATAGCGGTCTTGTCCTGGGGGTCGTACTTGATGGTACGCTCCTTTCCGCCCTCGCCGGGTTGGATGGGGCAGGACGCCTCTGCCACTGTCACGAGCTCGTCGAGACGCTTGAGCACGTTGAAGGTGTTTTGGTAGTGCCGGCGCGTTAGCAGCGCCACGCCTACGAGCGAACCCGTGAGGATGAGCGTGATCCATCCGCCGTCGTGGAACTTGATGATCGTTACGGAGACGAGAATGAAAAGGGTGAGCGCCATGCCGATGCCGTTGATGGCGAGCTTCTTTTCCCAGTGCGTTTCCTTGCCCCGCGACTGCCACCAGTGGCGCACCATGCCGAGCTGGGACAGGAAGAAGGTGATGAACACGTTGATGGAGTAGAGGACAACGAGATATTTCACGGATCCGCCCGTCGCGACCATGGTGACAAGCGCGGCGCCGCCCATCATCAGGATTCCCTTCTGCGTCACCAGCCGGTCAGAGAGCATGGCGAACTTGGAGGGGAACCACCGGTCGAGCGCCATGTTCGCCAGCACGCGCGGTCCGTCGAGAAAACCCGTTTGAGCGGCGACAAAGAGGAGCACGGCTTCCGATACGAGCGTCACGAGCACCAGGATGACGCCTGCACGGCCCCAATCATGCGTCATACGGTCGAACAGGACGGCGTTCAGCGTCTTGCCTTCGACCGGCGAAACCCGGTACAGAAGATACGCGATCATCAGCCCCATCACGACGATGGCGAGCGACAATGCCATATAGTGCATGGTCCGCTTACCAGTCCTTACTTTCGGCTCGCGCAGGATCGGGAGGCCGTTGCTCACTGCCTCGATGCCGGTATACGTGCCTGCGCCCATGCTATAGGACCTGAGCAGCAGGACGATCATCCCGCCGAGACCGAGTTCGGCCTGGCTTTTCGCGACGTCCGACCGCGTCGCGCTCATGACCTCCCCGAAGTTCCCCGCGTTGACGACGACGGCATAGACGATGATGAAGGTATGGGTGACGACGAAGATAAGGAATACCGGAACGAGCGGCAGCACCGACTCCTTCACCCCGCGCATGTTCATCACGGTCAGGAGGAGCACGCCGACTGCGGCAAAGGGCAGCTTGTACGGCATCCACTGCGGGGGCAGGAAACTGAAAAGAGCATCGGCGCCGCTCGCAACCGAGATGGTGATCGTAAGTACATAGTCGATCAGGAGGGCGCTGCCGGAAATCATTCCCGTTGCCGGGGACAGGAGCTTGCTCGCGACAAGGTAGCCGCCGCCGCCCGTCGGGAAAAGCTCGATGATCTGCGAATAGCTGGCCGCGATGATGAAGATCGTAACTGCGGTCATGAGCGCTATAAAGACGCTCAGATGAGTGTGCCCCTGCAGCGCGATGAACGCTTCTTCCGGTCCGTAGCAGGACGACGAGAGGCCGTCCGCGCCGAGTCCGACCCAGGCGAAGAAAGCGATGAGCGAGAGCTTGTGAAAGATCGAATGGTCCTCGATGTCATGCTTCCCGCCGATGATGACGGTTCGAATGCGCCGGAGCAGTGATGGTTTGGATGGTTGATCCATAGTTTTGCTGGCATGTTGCCAGTCAGTCCATTGCAGCCTGAGCCTTCAAGTTCAATCTCGGCCCGTTAACTATTTGTCAGGTTCATACTTCAAGCGGTACCCGATTCCCGGTTCGTTCATCAGGAACTTCGGCTGCGCCGGGTCCGCCTCGAGCTTGTGCCGGAGCTGGGTCATGTACACGCGCAGATACTGGACTTCGTTCGCATGCGCCGGGCCCCATACTTCCTTCAGGAGCTGCGAATGGGTGATCACTTTTCCCGCGTGGCGCACGAGCACCGACAGAAGTTTGTACTCGATGGGAGTAAGGTGCACTTCGCTTCCATCCATAAAAACCTGCCTTTTAGCCAGGTCGACGCGAAGATTGTCGAGCAGAAAGACGGGTTCCTCGCGTCCCGCGTCGCGGGAGGCCGCATGGCGAAGGGCCACGCGGATGCGCGCCATGAGTTCTCCCGCGCTGAAGGGTTTGGTCAGGTAGTCGTCGGCGCCTGCGTCCAGGGCTTTCACCTTGTCCTGCTCCTGTTCCCGGGCAGAGATGACGATGATCGGAGTGGCGGTCCACTCCCGGAGCCGCTTCGTCACCTCGAGCCCGTCGAGATCGGGAAGCCCCAGGTCGAGCAGGACCACATCGGGATTCCGCGTTGCGGCCTGCATCATGCCGTCCCTGGCGGTCTCCGATTCCACGAGCCGGTAGCCGTGGCTCTGGAGCGTGATGCGCAGGAATCTCCTCATCTGGGGTTCGTCTTCGATCAGGAGTATGAGAGGTGCGTTATCAGGCATAAGTCAACACTACTGTTGACGCGGATTCACCAAAAACCCACGGTTACCATCCGCGTGAATTCCTTTTCCAGAATAATCCTGTTATCGATTGTATCCGATTTGATCAGCGTCGAATACGGTTTTCAGCTCTCTAGATTTTGTTCACTCGTACTCGCGTCCTGTTTTTCTTCCCATGCCGGCGCCGGGGGCAGTCCCGCAGCGGGCAGGGTGAACTTGAATACAGCGCCGCCGCCTTCGCGGTTCTCCGTCCATATTTTACCGCCATGGGCATTGATAATCGTCCGGCAGATTGCGAGGCCGAGGCCTACGCCGCCCGTTGTCTTGCCACGGACGAATTTTTCGAAAATATGCTCTTCCTCTCCTGCAGGGATGCCCGGACCCCGGTCCGCAAGTTCGACGGTCACGGTGTAGAAGGACTCCGACGCCGAGAGCTCGAGCGGGCTTCCCTTGGGCGTGTTCTTGATGGCATTGTCGAAGAGGTTCATGAATACCTGCTCCAGGAGCAGGCTGTCGAAAGGCACGAGGGGGAGGTTCCCCTGGAGCTTTACCGTCAGCGGATGCTCCTTCAGCCGTTCACCCAGCCGGTTCACGACAGCTCCCACAATTTCTTCGAGGGGCTGCCATTCCTTGTTTACGGTGATGGCGCCGGACTCGAGGCGCGTCATGTCGAGCACGTTCTTGATGATGCGGTTGAGGTGCTCGGCTTCCTCCTGGATGGTGCCGACCAGGTCGAGGCGGCTGTTCGTGTCAAGCAGGATGTCCTCCTGCTGCAGCGTTGTCGCCGCGCCGGTGATCGCGGCAAGCGGAGTGCGCAGGTCGTGCGAGATGGAGCTCAGGAGGGTGTTTCTGAGGCTTTCGGTCTCGGCTTTGAGCAGGGCGCGCTGTGCCGCTTCGCCCAGGAATGAGCGCTCGATGGCAATGGCTGTCTGGTTCGCGAAGGCCTCGAGATAATGATACTGCTCCGGCTCGAATACCTGTCCGGCTGCGTTCGGCTGGATGCCGACGACGCCGATGGCCCCGGATGATGCCATCAGCGGCAGGTACAGCGCCCTGGCTCCCGGCAGGGTGTCGGTGCTCAGTCCTGCGGGCTGGCGATGCTCGTACACCCACTGCGCCACGCTGAGCTCCTGCTGGTCGGGAGCGTAGGAGGCGGGGGCTTCAGCGGCCGGAGCAAGCCCGTTGCCGTCGTCGGGCACGAGTATCGTCACGCGGCTGTCGAACATCTCGCTCATATGTTTGATCGCGATTTCGCTCAGCCTCTTCGTCCCCCGTTCCCGCACGAGCTCCCTGCTCAGGTTGTACAGGGCCGCGGTCCGGCGCTCGCGCAGGCGCGCGGCCTCGGCCTGCTGCCGCACGCGCAGCGTCAGCCTGCTGATCACGAAGGAGACGGTAAACATCACGAGGAACGTGATGAAATAGCGGACATCGCCCACGGCAAACGTATAGTACGGAGGGACGAAGAAAAAGTCGAATGCCGCAACGCTGAGAACGGCCGCAAACAGCGAAGGCCAGGTGCTCGTCTTGCTCGCGATGATCACGACCCCGAGCAGGTAGACCATGGCGAAGTCGAGCCGCTCGAAGTAGAGGAACATGAGCTTGTCGATGATCGTACAGGCTGCAACGGTGAGCACGCTCCATGCCCATTCCCGCTTGCGCCATGAGCGCCCCCGGGGCGGGGCGGCTATCGCGTGCGGCTGCAGCTGCGCCACATCGCCGGATATGACGTACACGTCAATGTCCCCGCTGCCGCGAACGATTTCATCCAGGGGCGAGCCGAAGAGCTTGTCCTTCCACCGGGCATGGGTCGGTTTGCCCACGATGATCTTGCTCACGTTCCGGCTGCGGGCGTAGTCCAGGATCACGTCGCTCATTTTGTGGCCGGAAAGCGTCGCGGTCTCGGCGCCGAGGCTTTCCGCAAGGCGCATATGGTCGGCCAGCTGCTTCAGGTCCTGCTCGGAAGGCCGCACCTGGGACGGAGCTTCCACATGCACGGCGAGCCATTCCGTGCGCAGGCCCGCCGCCAGCCGCCTTGCTGCATGGATCAAGCGGATCGAGCGCGGATTGGCGCCGATACAGACCATAATGCGCTCGCCCGCCGGCCAGATCGCCTTGATCCCCTGGTCCTGGCGGTAGTCCTGCATCTGCTCGTCCACGCGGTCCGCGGTGCGGCGCAGTGCGAGCTCGCGAAGCGCGATCAGATTGCCTTTGCGGAAAAAGTTCTTGATTGCAGCAGCCGCCTGATCGGGCATATACACCTTGCCTTCCTTCATGCGCTGGAGCAGGTCATCGGGGGGAAGGTCGATGAGTTCGATCTCGTCGGCTCGGTCGAGCAGAAAATCCGGTACGTTTTCGCGGACGGTGATGCCCGTGATCTGGGCCACGACGTCACTCAGGCTCTCGATGTGCTGCACGTTCATTGTCGTGTATACGGTAATGCCGGCGCCGAGCAGCTCGTAGATGTCCTGCCACCTTTTTTTGTGGCGGGAACCCGGTGCGTTGGTATGGGCGAGTTCATCCACAAGGATGATCGCGGGTTTGCGCCGCAGGGCGCCGTCGAGGTCGAACTCCTTCAGGACCGTGCCGCGGTATTCGAGATCCTTGCGGGGCAACACATCCAGACCTTCCAGGAGCGCCTCCGTTTCGCTGCGGCCGTGTGTTTCGACGAGGCCGACGATGACATCGACATCCTCGTGTGTTTTCTGGCGCGCGGCTTCGAGCATGGCGTACGTCTTGCCCACGCCCGGTGCAGCGCCGAAGAAAATCTTAAGCTGCCCTTCGCGGCTTCGCTCGGTCTGCCTGCGCATGCGGTCAAGGAGTTCTTCGGGATTGGGACGCTGCTCATCCATAGGCTTGCGGGGCGGTGGACTGACACCCCTTATTATTTTCGCATATTTCCAGCGGTTTGGGGCAAAATAATATGATATCCTGACGGGGATTAAGATGCTGTTAAAATTACCGGGGTAAGCATAAAGATTTCATAAAGAGCGTATGCGTCGGAAAAAGTTTTTTTAAGAGAGCCGGACGATTTTCAGGAAAGGCGGGCTAGTGGCTCTCTTCTTTGCATCGGTCATCCGACGAAAGAACAAGGCTCGCGGCGTTTTCCTTTTTCGCGATGTCGTCTGCGATCAATTCTCCTTCAATGACTTCGGCTTTTAAGTAATCCGCACCGACGTACGAGAGCACTTTGATCTTGCCTACGGGCTGGGCTTGCTGATCCTCGTCCTCGCGATAAACGACAATGATGTCCCCTGCATGGACTTTTTCCCGTATGTCTGAGGTTCCGCTCTGGAACAGACAGATGATGTCTCCCGCGCTCTTGATGCCCTTCGCAATTTTTTCCTCGTGCTCGGCCACCGCCGGGGACCAGGAAACGGCATGAACAGGTGCAGCCGCTCCGAGGATCAAAGCCAGCGACAGAAGTAATTCTTTTGTTTTGTTCATGTTGGCGCTTCCTCACTTATCCCGCAAGTTCGCTGAGCTTCAGATTCAGCTCGAGTACATTGACCACCGGCTCGCCGAACAGGCCGAGCCAGCGGCCCTTTGTCGCCTTGACAATCAGTTCCTTCACTGTTGCATCATCGAGATGGCGCGCCCGCGCTACACGAGCGAGCTGGTACTCTGCGCCGGCAAGACTGATGTGCGGATCAAGGCCGCTGGCTGAAGCGGTCACAAGATCGACAGGTATTTCAGCCCTCTTGCCCGGGTCCGCGGCACGAAGTGCATCGATGCGCGCTTGCACTGCTTTCCGGAGGTCAGGATTGCCCGGCCCCAGATTCGAGCCGGATGACGAGGCGCCGTTGTAGGGAAAAGGCGTCGTCGCCGAGAGCCTGCCCCAGAAATATTTCGGATCATCGAACTGCTGGCCGATGAGTTCCGAGCCGACGGCTTTTCCCTCTTGTATGATAATACTCCCGTTGGCCCTGTACGGGAACAGGGCCTGCGCCAGTCCCGTAACAGCCAGCGGGTAGATGACGCCCGTCAGGATGGTGAAGAGGAGCAACGTCATCAAAGAGGTGCGCAGAATGCTGAACATAGTTTCCTCCGGTTCACACAATATGCATTGCCGTGATCAGCATGTCGATCAGTTTGATGCCGATGAACGGTATGAGCAAGCCGCCCCCGCCGTAGATCAGAGCATTGTTGCGCAGCACAAGGGATGCTCCGAGGGGTTTGTATTTCACTCCGCGGAGCGCCAGGGGCACGAGGACGATGATGATCAATGCATTGAAAATCACCGCCGAAAGCACCGCGCTCTCCGGCGTTGCGAGCTTCATGATGTTGAGCGCCCCGAGGGCCGGGTAGATTGAAAGAAATGCGGCAGGCAGAATGGCGAAATACTTTGCAACGTCGTTCGCGATGCTGAACGTTGTGAGCGTACCGCGGGTCATGAGGAGCTGTTTGCCGATCTCGACGATCTGGATCAGCTTCGTAGGGTTCGAATCGAGGTCCACGAGATTGCCCGCCTCCTTGGCGGCCTGCGTGCCCGTGTGCATGGCGACGGCCACGTCGGCCTGGGCCAGTGCGGGCGCGTCATTTGTCCCGTCCCCCGTCATGGCCACGAGCCGTCCGCCCTTCTGCTGCTCGCGGATGAGCTTGAGCTTCGCCTCGGGCGTTGCCTCCGCGAGGAAGTCGTCCACTCCGGCTTCGGCAGCGACCGCTGCAGCAGTGAGCGGGTTGTCGCCCGTGATCATGACGGTTTTGATCCCCATCCGCCGCAGCTGGGCAAAGCGCTCCTTGATCCCGCCCTTCACGATGTCGTTTAGCCTGACGACGCCGAGGACTTTGTTCCCTTCCGCGACCACAAGCGGGGTTGCGCCTTTCTTCGCCGTGTCGTCCACGATCGCCCGCACTTCCGGAGGAAATGTGCCGCCCTGTTTCCTGACATACTGCTCAACGGAATCGGCGGCCCCCTTGCGGATCTCGCGGTGGTCCATGTTCGCGCCGCTCATGCGCGTCTGGGCAGTGAAGGGGATGAACTGGGCGCCCAGGGTGTGGATGTCCCTTGCCCGGATGCCGTATTTTTCCTTGGCAAGCACCACGATGCTTCTGCCTTCCGGCGTTTCATCGGCGAGCGAAGCGAGCTGGGCTGCATCGGCGAGCGCACCCACATGTACCCCCGGCGCGGGAATGAATTCGGTGGCCTGGCGGTTCCCGAGCGTTATAGTTCCTGTTTTATCGAGCAGAAGCACGTCCACATCCCCCGCGGCCTCCACAGCCCTGCCTGACATGGCAATTACATTTGCCTGGATCATGCGGTCCATGCCGGCGATGCCGATGGCGGAGAGCAGGCCGCCGATGGTCGTGGGGATGAGGCATACGAGAAGGGCGACGAGCACGGTGATCGTCACGGGCGCGCCCTGTCCCGCCGCCTTGACGCTGAAGATCGAGTAGGGGAGAAGCGTCACGCACACGAGCAGAAAAATGATCGTCATGCCCGCGAGCAGGATGTCGAGGGCAATCTCGTTGGGCGTTTTTTGACGCTTCGCGCCTTCTACCATGCTGATCATCCGGTCGAGAAAAGTCTCTCCCGGACTTGTCGTGATCCGTATTACGAGCCAGTCGGACAGGACAGTGGTGCCTCCGGTCACCGCGCTCCGGTCACCACCGCTCTCACGGATCACCGGCGCGCTTTCGCCGGTCACGGCGCTTTCGTTGACCGAAGCCACACCCTCGATGATCTCGCCGTCCATGG
>DATHDE010000280.1:0-7526 GCA_035490495.1 Nitrospirota bacterium | reverse complement strand
ATCGCTCATCGAAGGTTCTTCTGCCGAGCTGAACGCCGCGGCAATGGATGCCATTAAAAACTTTCAATTCACTCCGGCCATGATCCAGACCAAACCGGTCGCCGTCCGCATCAGGTATGTCTATCGGTTCGTATTGGAACGATGATCCTGCAACGAACCTTTGACGGACGTTCGCGAACGTTTTTTATCGGGCATCCGGTTCACAGGTAATACGCTATCCCCGATAACAACAGTCGGGGATGACAACCCGGGAGAAACAGGAGCTGACCGATGACACCAGCAGCGCTCCAAAGCAACAACAACGGCCTTCTGTCTGCTGCGCTCCTGTTCCTCATTCATTTTTCCGCTCAACAGGATTGTCTTGCCGGGGAGGCCATTCCCGTGCACCCCGCATCCGGACTTGCTTCTGCGGCGAGCACAACAGCGATGCCTCCTGAAATCAGCTCGTCCCTCAGTTCAACACCGGTTTCATCAGTAAGCACATCGATCACCTCTACTCCGACATCGACGGCCGCTAGAGTTCCCGCTCCCCCGCCTGTTCCGACCGTGAAGATTTTCGGCAGGCTTCTAGAAAGAGGCACGAAACGTCCCCTATCGCTGGTCAACATCTATTGTTTTCCTGCTTCCAGTCCGGACGTCCCGATAAAAACCGTAACCGACAGCGCGGGCGGCTTCTCGATCGATATCCCCGGAGGCAAGTTCAAATGGGTGATCTCGACGTCGAGATACAACCGCCTCGAGCAGGAGGACGAGCAATCAGCCGGAGCGCCAAACAAACCACGCACGCTCTACATCGAGAAAACAACCTACCTGACCTACGAAACGACAGTCTACGGAGAAATGGAAAAGCGGGACGACAAGACCCGGTCCCTCGACCAGTCCCAGTTTGCGACGCTTCCGGGCTCGGGAGGCGACCCGGTCAAGTCCGTTCAGAACCTGCCCGGTGTGAACCGGCCCGCTGCGTTCAGCTCTCAGGTCATTATCGAAGGCTCGGCTCCCCGCGATACACAGTACAACGTTGACAACCAGAGCGTTCCGCTTATATTTCATTTCGGCGGCCTTTCGTCCGTTGTCATGCCTGAAGCTGTGGACCATGTGGACTACCTTTCCGCAGGCTTCGGCCCCGAGTACGGCCAGACCACGGCAGGCCTCGTGAACCTGACGGTCAAAGACCCGCAGACCGACCGCATGCACGGCTTTATCTACGCCGATACCATGAATGCGGGCGGCATGGTGGAAGGCCCGGTCAATGATCACTCGTCCTACCTGTTCGGTCTGCGCCAGAGCTACATCGGGTACGTGCTTCGCGCCGTGGTCGGCAAGGACAACAAGGACTTCAACCTTACCGCGGTGCCGGAATTCAGGGATATCGTCTTTGCGTATAAAAATCAGGTTACGCCGGAAGACACATTCAAGCTTGTGACTGTCGGTTCCCAGGACACCTTTTCCTTTCTGCTCAAGCATCCTGTTGATCAGGACCCCTCGTTCCGAGGAAGCTTCAACATGGACACGAAGTTCATCCGCATCATCCCCGAGTGGACGCGCCGTTTCAGCCCTGACACCATTGGCAGGTTCAGTCTCGGCATAGGAGAGGACTGGGTGCATGTCGAACTGGGGGACTATTACATTCACACGGACCGGAACGCGCTCACCGGCAGGGCGGAAGTGGAAAACCTGCTCACCAGCTTCTGGAAAAGTTATCTGGGCGCCGATATTCAACAGTACGGCACGACCGTCAACTATCAACTGCCGCATTTCACGAGCGTGGGCGGCGTCGCCACAAACACGGGTGTGCTCCAGACAGTCTCGAGAAGCTACGATGCGGACTACGCGGGGCTGTATTGGAGAAACGTGCTTCATCAACAGGATTCGCGGTGGAGCTTCATACCGGGCGTCCGCGCGAGCTATTTCAACATGACGAACGAAGTCCTGCCGGAGCCCCGTGTCGGCGTCCGCTACGCACTTGACAACGGGTGGGCGCTTCGCGCCGCAACCGGCCTGTACAACGAGGCGCCGCCGGTGCAGACGCTCGACAAGAACTACGGCAATCCCGACCTGACGTCGGAACGAGCCGCTCATTATACGGTTGGAATCGAAAAAGAATTCACCAGCGCCTCGGCAGAAGGCTGGTCGTTTACGGATGATTTTTTCTATAAGCGTCTCTACAATCTCGTTGCCCAGTCGATGTCCTCCCGTTATTACGACAACTCGGGATATGGCCATGCCTACGGCATGGAGTTCATGGGCAAGTACCGCTCGTCGACGTGGAAAGGATGGATCGCCTATACTCTTTCCCGAAGCTCCCGCGGGGACGCTCTGCATGCGGAAAAAATATATCAGTACGACCAGACCCATATCTTGATTCTTCTCGCGGAGCGGGAGCTCGGACACAATTGGAAGGTATCAACGCGCGTGCGCTACACAACGGGAGACCCGTACACACCGATTGTCGGGGCCACCTATGACGTCAACAGCGACACGTATGTGCCGCTGCCCGGCGACATCTATTCCCAGCGCATGGGCGCCTTCTTTCAGGCTGATGTGCGGTTCGACAAGAAATGGGTCTTCGATCGCTGGATCGTGACCGGTTATCTGGACATCCAGAACATCACGAACCATGAGAACGCGGAGACGATCCGGTACTCGTACAATTATCAGCAGTCGGAAAAAGTCACGGGGCTCCCGATCTACCCCACGCTCGGCGTGAAGATGGAGTTTTAGTGGTTTTCGTTCCCTTAATGCGTCATTCCCGCGAAAGCGCGAATGACCCAGATAGTATCACACGGAGAAACGCCATGAAGACGCTCGTAATGCGCATAGTCCTGATGTCCATACTTGCCGCACTGACCTCAACCTGCGGCCACAGCGACCTGCCGAAGTACCAGACCCTCGGCGACCTGCGCATCCTGGACGTACTCGTTGACAAGCCGGAAGCAAATCCCGGAGACGTCGTGACGTTCACACCGGTGTTGAGCGACTTGCTGGGGAACGGTCGGCAGATTAATTACTCCGTTCAGGCATGTGTTGATCCGGGGCTTGCCTTTGGGGCAGACCCCGTGTGCACAATACCGGACCCTGCAAGCATCCAGTCAGGTTCTCTTACGATTCCTGCAGGCGCGGACGCGACCTATACCGATGCTGTTTCACCTTTCACGCTTACCATGCCCGATTCGGCAACGATGTTTGCGGGAAGGTCCCCTGCGGACAGATACAACGGGGTCATCTATCTCGTGCAATTCAACATCGGGATCACGAACGGTCCTGCAATCAACTCGTTCCTGCGCGTTTTTGTTTCTGACCCTTCCGTGAAAACGTCGCTGAACCAGAATCCCACGTCATCGATAGACCTGAACGACACCCCGGTCCTTGACGAATTCACGACGAGAACGACGATCGCCATGCCCGTCACGGCAGTGAACTTTCGCGCGACGTCGCCTGCATCTTCTTTGGAGACGTATCAATATATGCAGCCTGACGGCACGCTTCTGACGCGCACGGAACAGATGCTGCACAGCTGGTTCACCACGGACGGAGAATTCGATTACAGCAGGACGGATAATGGAACAGAAAACAAATGGAGTTCGGCAGCGAAACCCTCCGGCCGCAGCGCGGTCATCGTCGTCATAACGCGCGACGGCCGCGGCGGATCGACATTCAAAAAGATTGCGATGAATTGATGCGGGGCTGTTCTAGGTGCTCTGTGCAACGATCGGCGGCTGATAGCGGATCAGGCGAAGGAAATGTTCCACGAACTGCTGATTGAAGGACGTCCCCGCTCCTTTCCGCAGGACGCTTACAATCCGATCGAGCGGAATAGGACCCTGGTAGGACCTGCTGCTGCGCATGGCGTCGAACACGTCAGCGATGGAGATCATCTGGCTCGTGACATTCGGCGTCCACCCGCCTTTGATCGACGGGTACCCGCTGCCGTCGAACTTCCGGTGGTGCTCAAGGGCCGCCACGATCGCCAGTTTGGGAATCCCGTCGATGCCCATGAGATAGCGTGCTCCTTTGACGGTATGCGTCTCAATGACCTTCCGCTCCTCGGGCGTGAGTACGCCCGGCTTGTTCAGGATGTCCTCGGGGATGAATATTTTCCCCACGTCATGGAGCAGCGACGAGACCCCGATGCTGTGCAGGTGCGATCCGCTGAAGCCCAGGCTCTCCGCCTGCGCCATGGTCAGGATGCAGACGTTCGTCACGTGCGTAAACGTGTATTCATGCACCGATTTGAGCGAAGCCAGCAGGCTCAGGGGGTTGATCTCCTGCCGGAATCCCTTGATGAATCCCCGCACCATGTCGTCGACTCCGCGCACATCGATGCGCCGGTGTTTCTTGATGGCGAGATAGGCCTCCTTGAGGGCGTCAAGTTCCGCTTCCGTAAGAGCAAGCAGTTCCTGCACTGCGTCTTCGGATGCGGCGGACAATGCTGCTGACGCAACTCCGCCGCCGGTTCCTGATCCCGTCCCGCTGCCCTCCGCGCCGCCACTGCTGCCGACGCCGGCGACAGGCGTTTCCCGGCTCACCACCCTGAGCTCCACTTTTCCGAGTTTGATCCCCTGGCTTGATTTCACCGACACAGATTCAGCTGAGGCGACGTCCTTTATCAAGGCGGCCAGTTCGGCTTTCTGCATGCCGGGAAGAAAGGTGATGCGTTCCACCCCTTTTCTGCGCATGATGCGCGCAAAGTTGATCACATACGCGCTCGACCCCGGGAGCGGCCGGTTGTCCGCCACGAGGTCCTCGCCGATGAGCAGCAGCGTTATCTCCGGCTTGTCCGCCAGCAGCCTCTCCAGCGCCGCGAATGCCTTGTCGACGTACTGCACCACGTGAGGGTGCGCGGGAGAATACAGCGTCGTATTCGTGACCGCTGCGGTGAACTGGGAGATCACTTTCACGAGGTCGGTATGGGATTCAAGCTCGGCCATGCTTTTTTTCAAATGAAGGCAGATGAGGGGATGCGGCCCTATGAGGAACGAACGAGAACGGCGCTCGCCGCTCCTGCCGCATCAATGCTGCAACCCCTTTACGCTTTCATGCTTGTCCTCCCCTCTTGAGCGGATTTTCCTCCCTCAGTTTTCTGCAAAGCTGCCTGATGACCTCGTCCTGAGTCTGTTCTCCCATCTCGATCAGCCGCGCGATGCTTTCTCGCGGATATCTGCCGAGCGACCGAAACAGGAATCGCTGCATCTTGAGCCTGCGCTGCGGAGACAACGCACGCGCCCGCGCGAGACGCTCCAGTTCGGGGATGGCCCGCACATCACCGATCTCTCCGAGGGCCTTGATGATTTCCTCGTTCACGGTGTAGTCCGTCTCGAACAGCACGACCCGCCTGATCAGGGCCAGTAAAGCATCGGTCACTTCCGCAACACGGTACTGGCCCGCATAGAAAACAGCCTGGGAAACGATATCGGGGTCCTTGACGTGCAGTGTTTCCCGGAGGATCCTGACGCCTTCCGGGTCCCGGTACCACAGCATCGTGGTGAGGACTTCCATCCGGACCTTTACGTCTGCGTTATTCAGGAGGAACTTGAGAGAGGGCAGCGAATCAGCGCTTCCGGCGCGCCTGATGAGCATGACAAGGTTCCGGACATAATGCGGCCGCGGATCGCGCAGCCTCCGGACAGCCTCACGCACAGCGTTCGCGCCGAACCGCGCCAGGAGTTCGAACAGCACCCGCCGTCCCCCCGGCGTCGTATCGATAGCGTATATGTCCATGAGTCCCGGCAACGCGGCCGGCCCGAGTGCGTAAAGGAAATCGGCTGCTTCGCGCCCCCGCGTGCGGGCCCATCCATCGAAGGCATGAACGGACTGTTCAATGAACGCCGGCTGGGCGAATTCAGCAAGACATGCCTCGGCCACGGACCGCAGTTTTCCCGATGGCTTGTCCTGCGACTGCTTGCGGAGCGTCTGCAGGATATCGAGCAGAAGTGTGAAATTTCCGGTTTTCAGAAACTCCGGCATGAGCAGAATCAGTTTTTTCGCGAACTGTTCATAATCCTCCTCGTCGATGTCCTCTTCCATGAACGCGATCAGCGCCCGTCCAATCTGGAAATCCAGATGATCGTCCTCGAGCGTACGCGCATAATCATCGACAGGGATTTTCTCTCCTACGGAGACCGCGCTCTCTGCAAGCCGCTTCAGCGTTTCCTGATAATCGTCGGGAACGTACTCTTCATAATTCTCCCGTTCGAACAGCCTGCTCATGTGCTCAGGAAGGATCGAAGACGCCGCTTCATCCTCGGAGCCGGGAGCTGCCGGGAACGAACCCCCGGACCCTGCCTTGGCGTTCTGGGCCTGCGCTCTCGTCAGCTTTCCGAGCAGCCCCGTCAGCGTCGGCGAAATCGCCTTTCCCTCCTCGCTTGCATGCGTCAGCATTTCAATGACGATATCGTCCGGGAACCCGCCCAGCAGTTCTTCCCCGCCCGCGGCCGATGTATGAGTGGATATCTCCCGGAACGCAACGGAAAGAAATTGCTTCCTCAGTTCGGGGTGCAGGTTCTTGAGCAGGGCGCTCATGTTCCGGAGCGTCGTTGACTGTTCGTTGGTCAGCTGCTTCTGCTCCGCTTGTACTCGAACATGCTCTGAAATGATCTTGTCGTAACTCTGCAGCGCCGATCCCGAATCGATTCTTCGCTCATTCAGGAGTGCTGCGAGTTCTGCGGGATCGATCTGTTCGGCGTCTTTCAGGAGCACGCCTGAGGAACCTGCTCCTGCAAGAGTACCCCCCGTCAGATGGGACACGAAATCGCGCCAGACCGAATGGCCGGCCCGTGCCTTTTCTTCACTGCCGGTCTTCGGAGCGGACGCTTTGATGATTTCCGCCTCTTCCGTCACATGGAAGCTGCCGTAATCCACGGCCTGGATCCGGATATGGGGAATGGCGGCGCGATCAATGATAGCACTGATGCCGCCTTCCGCCCGGATCGTTTCCGGCTTGGTCGTGATGATGCGGTGAAACCGCACCAGCTCATCCTTGTCAAGCCCGCGTATAAACGTGACGGACGCAATGTCCTGCTGGTTCAGCGACAGTGCGAAATCCCGGTACACCGGGTTTCTCTGGTCAAGATAATCCTGCCCAACAAGCAGCGTGTCCTTGGCAACACCCAGGGTCATTTCAGTGCGGATTTCGAAAAGCCTCTGCAGTATTTCGAACGTATGGTTGATGCTGTTCGTTATCTGGATATGTCCGGGGGGATAAATGCCGACGTTTTTACGTGAGATATTCAGTTCGATCACGGCTTCCGACAGAAGGCGGGTGTCGAGAGGGATTTCCTTGTCCCTGCGCAGCTGTGCGGCAGGTTGCTCTTCATTTTTATCCTGCTGTTCTGTCATTATTTTAAATTATACCTTTTTTTATAGTAATTACCACGGAAAATCAGCGTCTTTTCTCTTGACAATAAAGAAGGGTGATGTTAGATTAGCTCTCCGTAACACCGCACTTTGTAGAGGGGCTGTAGCTCAGCTGGGAGAGCACAAGGCTGGCAGTCTTGGGGTCAGGGGTTCGATCCCCCTCAGCTCCACCA
>DATHDE010000279.1:0-28349 GCA_035490495.1 Nitrospirota bacterium | reverse complement strand
GTGAGCGCATCCATCAGGGCAACGAACGAACCGGTGATCGACGCCGTGCGCGTGCCGCCGTCCGCCTGGATCACGTCGCAGTCGATCAGCACACTCCGCTCGCCCAGAGCGTCCAGGTCGACAACGGACCGGAGCGATCTGCCGATGAGCCGCTGGATTTCATAGGTTCTGCCGCCCACTTTTCCCCGCTCCCGCTGAATCCGCTGGGCCGAGGAGCGCGGCAGCATGGCGTATTCCGCCGTGACCCAGCCCGTGCCCTTCCCTTTCAGGAACGGGGGCACGGCATTCTCGAACGTCGCCGTGCAGATAACCTTGGTGTCGCCCATCTCGATAAGGACCGAACCTTCCGCTGTCTTGATGTAATCCCGGGTGATCTTTACTCTACGGAGTTCGTCCGCTTTCCTGCCGTCAATGCGCATAAGAGGCCTCCCGAATGTAATATATCAACGTATGAAAAAGTGAGTAGCTCCAGATGGGAACGATAGTAACACGGAGAGAACATTACAGCAACTCAAAACGAGGAAAATACCGCCAGCAGGCTGCTCCGGCGAGTCCGGCCAGCCCATGGGTTAGTCTTTCTGCAGTTCAACTGTGCTATCCAGCAGGTATTCCCAATACTCTTGGAATCCCTCAATCTGTGTTATGACAGATTCAACGTAGTGCTTATCCCCACCCACTGCTCCGCCCGTTGCCGCACCGGCGGAGCATTGCCTTTCTCCGGCTAGTACAACGGAATTTTCTGCAGCAAGCGGCTGACTGAAGAGAAATCCCTGAAATTCATCACACCCAAGTTCCTTCAGGAGCTTGAGCTGGTTTTTCGATTCGACGCCTTCAGCGACGACGCGAAGCTTCAGTCCATGCGCCATGGCAATAATGGCCTTCACGATGGCGACATCATCCTCATTTGCCGAAATATTCGTAATGAACGCACGATCGATTTTCAGACTGTCCAGGGGGAACCGCCGCAGGTGGGCGAGGGACGAATATCCGGTCCCGAAATCATCAAGAGCGATGCTGATCCCCATGTTCTTCAGCTGGCTAAGCGTGACAGCTGCTTTCTCGGGATTCTGCATGATCGCACTCTCGGTAATTTCCAGCTCAAGATAGTGGGCATCGAGGTCGGAAGTATGCAACGCCTGGCAGACCATCTTGATGATGTTCTGATGGTCGAACTGACGGCTTGAAAGGTTTACGGCAATTCTAAAAGGGCCGATACCCGACTTTTGCCAAGCGCGGTTTTGCGAACATGCCCTGTTCAAAACCCATTGACCGATCGGCATGATGAGACCTGTCTCTTCGGCAAGTGCGATAAACTCATTCTGTGCCAGCGCGCTGCAATCGCGGGGATGCCAGCGAACCAGCGCTTCAATGCCTATAACGGATTTGAGTCGCGTACTGACCATGGGCTGGAACAGGAGCTCAAATTCCCGCCGCTCAAGTGCGTTATGCAGCTTGTTCTCGATCTGCATGCGCTCGAGTAATCGCGCATTCATAGAAGCAGTATAGAACAGGAAATTCTTTCTCCCCGCGGTCTTAGCGTTGTACATTGCGACATCGGCGTTTTTCAGCAGGGTCTCCGCATCCTGTCCGTCCTCCGGGAACAGTGCGATTCCGATGCTCGCCGTGACGATGACCTCCTGATTTCCGGGAGAGAGGCTCCGGGGATGCGCAAGTTCTTCAAGAATACGTTGCGCTATTCTTGCAACATCAATAGGGTTGGAAACTTCGCTCAGCAGAATGATAAACTCGTCGCCACCCAGCCGGGAGACGATGTTACGTTCGTTTTTTTCTTCGGAATATGCTACTAAATCGCTTTTTCGCACACAGCGGGAGAGGGCTTGAGACACATCCCGCAGAACACGGTCGCCGGCCTCGTGACCGAGTAAATCATTGATGCGTTTGAAGTTGTCCAGATCAAGGAACAAAACAGCCATTATTGATTTATCGCGGCGCGCTCGCTCGAGGGCCTGGCCCAAAAGCTCTTTATAAAATGTACGATTAGGAAGGCCGGTCAATGTGTCGTAGAACGCGAGATAATGAATACGCTGTTCGGTCTCTCTACGCTTCGTAATATTTGCAACGATTGCGCAATTATATTCCTTCCCGTCAAAGACAAAGTAGTTACTGTGAACTTCTACGGGGTAGGTCTGGCCGCTTTTGGTTCGATGGTACGTTTCGAATATGTCGGAGCCGTTCTCCTTAAGACTCCCCCAGTACCTCGCGAACATTTCCGGGGGGCAGTTCGGATCTATGTCCTGAATCGACATCGACAGCAGTTCTTCACGCGAATACTCAAGACAACTGCAGGCGGCATCATTGACATAGACGAATTTTCCAGCATTCGTCATCCAAAAAGCCTGGTCCATCATTCTGTCTGTTGCAAACTGCGTGAATCGCAATGCCTGGTCAGCCCGCTTTCGTGCTGTTATGTCACGGATAGCAGTGAGTCGCACCTGTCGTATACCTATCTGTGCGGTCCTGGCACGGCTTTCAACAAGGAAGACGTCTCCGTTTTTTCGTATGAGAAGATTTTCATACGGCGCCAGCTGGCCTGAGGCGATTGCATCTGTGACTAATGCCCGGCTTTCAGGCGCGACAACTTTCATCACGGGCTGACCGATGAGTTCGCTACGCTCATAACCCAGCATGGCCGCCAGTTGGTCATTGACGTCCTGCAAAATTCCGTTTTCCGACAAGGCGATTCCCTCAAAGGAGGCATCTGCAATGGTCCTGAACCGCTGTTCGCTTTCAGACAGGGCTTTCTCAGAACGCTTCCGCCGAGAAATGGACATCGCCAAAAAAACCACCATGGCACCAAGCACTATGATGATAAACGCTGCTGCAAAAACCCATCTCTTGTAGGTTACCATGATAGAATCAGGTTTATTTATGATAATGCTGTCTATGGGAAGATCTCCACGATCAATCTCAAATCGCTGAAGCTGTATGTCGTCGAACATCGGTCGTGAGGTACCTCCGGAATCAACGGAGATTGTTGAAGGCGACTCACCAGCCAGGATTCTCACAGCAAGATCCGCCGCCCTGCGGCCATGCCCCACACCGCCAAGCAGTACGCCGCCGACAATGCCATACCCGAGACGCGTCTCATGCATTCCGTACACTGGCACTTTCGCAGCAGCGGTGATCAGCCTGGTGCTTTCGGATAGCGCGAATGTTCTCCCCGTGCGATCGGTGGCAAATGATGTTATCAGAACAATTGAGTCCGGAGGAAGCGACGCGATTTCAGCCAGAATTTCATCAAACGCGCTTGGTGGCAGGAAACGAAATTTTACACGGTCGGCAAATTGAGGTTCCAGCGCTTTCACTTCCCGGCGCAGGGAAACGCCGCTGACAGTAGTATCGTCGACGATCAGAACTTGACTTGTCCTCGGATGCAGCTCCAGTGCCAATGTCAGTGTATTTTTTACAGCCTGCAGCTCAACAACGCCTGTTACCTCTTTTCTTCCCCTCAGAAGCGATTGATCAAAATCGCTGACACCTGCAAAAACGATAGGGCTTCCGGGAAACAGTTTGTCGCGGAATTGCGCGAGCATATCCAGCGCCGGGTTGTCAAAAGCGACGATCAGGTCGAATTTTCTTCCCCGATACTTCCCCATTAAAAAATTTTTCATGCGGATCACATTCTTTTTATCGGGATATCGTTTCGCATCGAGGAATTCAATGGATACATTTGCCGCAGGATATACCTGCGTGAGCCGTTCGAGAAAACCGGTTTCCTCGGCATCGGACCAGGCAAAGCCCCGATGATAAGAATTGATGATGAGCAGGTTCTTTTGCGAAGCAAGCGGTTCGGCATGCGATGCCGTTACTATTACAGCAAAGATCAGCAGCAAAAGAGCTAAGACGGATCTTCTCATGCGATCATCTACCATGATGTACATTTTCCGGTCAATGAAGTTTCTAAATTTAAAATCTAATAAAGTTAATTTAAATTTTGCTGGGGC
Organism: Nitrospirota bacterium; assembly: GCA_035490495.1. Lineage (GTDB taxonomy): Bacteria > Nitrospirota > UBA9217 > UBA9217 > UBA9217 > JAJYKN01. The sequence goes on along the minus strand of DATHDE010000279.1, from coordinate 24,384 downwards.
TGATAATATATAATGATTAATATAACAAAAAAGATATTTTTTTGCAAAAATTACTGCGACCTTAGTTGACACCTGAAAAAAGACCGGTACAGGTACCATTTTTCGCCAAACTGGTTACATTGTTGTCGACAAAGCGGTATGTTCCTTTATACTATTTCTCCAAATCTGAGCCACTACCCGGACTAAATGCGTTTGACATCTGGAATCGTTTATTGGACAATAGCTGATGCTGTTCAGAGTAAGATCACACGAGTCAGATACAGGACTGTATGAACGGAAAGATTCGGTGTTGATTCATTGCGGAGGCTGCAGATGAAACCTCGCGTTCTGCTTGTAGATGATGAAAGTGCAGCGCGTTTCGGATTCGTGAAATATCTGTCAAAAGCCGGATACGAAATAACCGAAGCAGAAGACATCGCCGGGGCGCGAAACTGCCTGGCAGCCCAGAATTTTGAAGCGCTCATACTCGACCTTAATCTTCCCGACGGCAGCGGGTTTGAGGTACTTGACACGGTGCGAAGCGTCTCCCCCGGTCTCCCCGTCATCGTCGTCACCGGTGCAGGCGACATCCCGCTCGCGGTTGAGGCGATGCGGCGCGGCGCGGACAACTTCCTCACCAAGCCCGTGGACATGGCAAGCCTTGAAGTGTTTTTGAAGAAAACCGTCGAGATCGGATCTCTTAAAAAAATATCGGCATCCCGGCAGCGTCTTGCCAAGAAGGAAGCGATCTATTTCGGAGAAAGCCCGGCCATGCAGGCTATTCTTGATCTTGCGCGCATCGCTGCGGAGAGCGACACTCCCCTCCTTATCTCCGGGGAGACGGGCACGGGCAAAGGAATGATTGCCAAATGGATCCACGGCCAGAGCAAACGGTCAAAATCCGAATTTGTCGATGTAAACTGCTCCGCACTGCGGGGAGAGCTGCTGGCGCGTGAACTCTTCGGGAACCTGCGCGGCGCTTTTACATCAGCCGATCAGGACCGGCAGGGCCTTCTCGATATTGCTGACAAAGGCACGCTCTTTCTCGATGAAATCGGTGAAATGGATACGGGTCTTCAGGCCTCCTTCCTCAAGATCCTCGAAGAAAAAAAGTACCGCCGACTGGGTGATGTGAAGACGAGGGCGAGCGATTTCCGCCTCATCAGCGCCACGAATAAAAATCTATCCGCGGAAATCGAGGCGGGCGGTTTCCGGCAGGACCTTTTCTTCCGCATCAACCTGCTTACGATTCACCTGCCCCCGCTGCGTGAACGGCTGTCCGACCTGGCGGGACTTATCAGGCATTTGCTCGTCGATCTCGGCGCGGGCGAGGCAAAACTCGCCGACGATACCGCCGCGTTTCTGGAGACCTACTCCTGGCCGGGCAATATCCGTGAACTGCGGAATGTACTGGAGCGCGCCCTGCTTCTCGCGCGCGGGAGCGTTCTCGCACCCGAACACTTTTCCGGCCTGCAGTCTGCCGTGCAAGCCCGCTCCAATCACGAACCTGACACGCTGGAAGCGATCGAAGACGCGCACATACAGGCTGCGCTCAGGAAGTTCGATAATGACGTAACCAAGGCAGCGGCTCATCTTAAAATCTCCCGCGCTACACTGTACCGCAAAATCAAGCAGCTTAACCTGAAGCAGGGCATCTAAAAACCTTCCCTCTTTCATTACCTCTGTCTCATGTTGCGACTATCGTCTCAATATGAGACTCCTGTCGCTGCATTTAAAAAAATATCTATTTGTTTTTTAACGATTTATTTTATCCGCACTTCTGGCATTCCATTTGAAATAAGCCCAGCAGCAACTGCATATCCGATAAAAAAACATAAAACCACGGAACCGGGGATAAGGAAAAGGAGCTACTCGAATGAGCCTACAATGGAGCGACAACCTTGCATCGGGTTCAGATGAAATCGACAGCCAGCACAAGGAGCTGATTACCCGTGTAAACAGCCTTCTGGGCGCCTTTACCAAAGGAACTATTGCACGCCAGGAAGTTGCCAAGATCGTTCAATATCTCACCGAGTACGTCGTATATCATTTCGGTACGGAAGAAAAACAGATGGCGAAATACGGCTATTCAAGCATATCGGCGCACAAATCCCAGCACGAGCAGTTCGTAAAGTCCTTCCTGAAATTGAAGGACCGCCTGCTCATGGAAGGCATCAATGAGCAACTGGCTGCCGACACGAAAGACCTTGTCGTTGACTGGTTGATCAATCACATAAAGTATTCGGATCGGGCGCTCGGCCTGTTCCTGAAACATAAGATCTAATGCTTGACTGAGCCGGAGGGAATTCGCATGACAACAATTTTCGACGACAATATAGACCATATCACGCAGAAAAAAGAAACCGGGCTGTTATCTCTCTTCGTGAAGGATCTCCAGACGCACTTTAAGATGTACTTTCTGGAAGGCAACCTCTATCGCATGATCTTCGGGGCGCTCAGGGATGAGGGATGTCTGAAAACAGTCGACACGCTGGAGGTCGTCGATTGCCTGTTCGCGCCCGGAATAAAACTGCCGGTCAATGATATACCAACCCTGGACACGGCCTCCGTCATCCAGCGTCTGAAACGCGCCGATAAAACACGCAAGCGCATCGGGACCGTCCAGCCCGGACCCGCAGCGGCCGATGCCTCCTCGTCGTTGGATAAATTAAAGACAGCTTTCATACGACAGGTGGGCCCCCTGGGGGACATGGTGTTCAACCAGGTGTACACCGCGTGGCATCCGCCCGCAGCCCCTACGAAACAGCAGCTCATGCAGTTCGTGGAGCTTATCAGGGAAAAGATCATTGATGACGAAGGCAAACGCGAGTTCCAGCAGGACGCAGAAAACATACTATCCTGAACGAGGAGGAAACAATGGAAACCGAAGTAATCAGAGGGGGCATTAAAAGCAAGATCGTCCGTATCATTTTCATCGTTGGTATTGTTCTCACGCTGGTGTTCATGGCAATCGTGATCTTGTCGTTCCAGAAAAACCTCAGGATCACGTCGCTGCAGACCGTGAATAATATTCACGGGATGTACGACAGTGTTCTGACGAACGACACGAAAATGCTTTCCGCCGCGCTTGACTCCTTCACGACCAATGAAGCCTACAAGCAGCTGTTCACGAAACAGGACCGTACGAAGCTGTACGAGGCGGGCAAGGAACTTTTTTCGAATAACCGCAGCCGGTACGGCATCACGCACTTCTATTACATCCGGGAAGACGGGACGTGCTTTCTGCGCATGCACAAGCCCGAACTGGCCGACGACCAGATCAAACGCGTGACCTACCAGCGGGCGAAGGAGACGAATAAGACCGCCAGCGGCATTGAACTCGGCCAGACAGCCTTCGCTCTGCGTGTCGTTTCGCCCTACTTCTATCACGGCACAAGAATCGGCTTCGTCGAATTCGGCGAGGAAATCGATCATTTTGACCAGCTGGTAAAAAAAGAGACGGGCAGCGACGTCGTCGTGCTGGTCAGCAAGCGCTTTCTCGATGAAAAAGGATACCGTACAACACGCCAGAATACGAATAAGCGGGATGACTGGAACGACATTCATGATTACGTCGTCGTCAGTGAAACATTCGGAGACCGGGAATTTTTCCTGTCAAAGGTTCTGAAAGTGGATGAACTGACCTGGATCTCTGAACCGGCGTATCTCGGAACAGTGAAACGCGGCGATCAGGTCTTCATGAAGGGGGCATTTCCGCTCACGGATGCGGCCAATAAGCAGGTTGGAGTAGTCATGGTCTTAAGCGATGTGACCGCACTGGCCTCGCATGTCACGAACGCGAAATCGACGATTTTTTACCTCCTGGTTGCATCGCTTGTCCTGCTGGGAGTTTCCTCGCTGATCATCTACCGCTATCTGAAGGGGGCCATTATATCTCCCATGATCGACCTGTCTGAACAAGCCGTCCAGATCAGCATGGGAAAAGTCGACAAGAAGCTGACCACCGCCCGCACGGATGAAATCGGCATGCTGATCCGCTCGTTCGACCGGATGAGGGCCAGTCTCCAGATGTCGCTGCGTATGTTGACCGACAAGGAGAACAGCAAAAGCTGATAAGAAGCAACAAGCGGGAAAGCGGGCTCTCGCTTGCTCCCAAGCATGAATCTGATTGCAGGGGGAGGCAATACACTGGCAGCCGTGCATTGTCTCCCCTGCAGCCAGCGGGGCAGGCAGTGTGGAGAAGGCAGGAAATAATAAAGGGATTCTCATGACTGACACTACCGCAAAGAAGCGGATCCTCATAGTTGACGACGAGCCGGCCATTCTTTTCGCGCTGCGCATGCTGTTCAAGCGTCAGCCCCTCATCATCGACGAATGCGACACGCTCGAAAAAGCCCTGACGATGATCGATGCCGGCTCGTATGCTGCGGTAATTGCCGATCTCCGGCTTACGGGAGAAGGCAGCGAAGAAGGCCTGGCGATCCTCCGGCACATCCGCGAGAAAAAAACCGCGACCCGGGTTGTCATCATGACGGGCAACGGCAACGCCGAAGTCCAGCAGGAAGTCCGTAATCTCGGCGCTGCCATCTATCTTGAAAAACCTGTCGGCGTCGATATTCTCTTCAACGTGCTGGAACAGCTCGGCGTTGTTCGGACGGACGAGACTCCCGCAGCCGGCGGCGTGAACCGTACGCCCTCTCCCGCGGCGCCGGCCCTGAGACTGCATTCATAACAAGCGCAAGGAGTTCACAATCGTTCAATGTTATTCGTGACATTGCCGCTAGTTAGAGACGTCCCGGAACTGTTTCGCCTCCACCCCGGCCGGCGGGGAGATATGGCTTATGAATCCCGGCAAAAAGAGGGGCGAAGTGCACCTATTCGCTAAGATATGAAAGGAGGGCGGTGTGGGAATCCTAAAAATGTTCGGCGTTGAAAAAGAAGAACGAGCCGTTTTCAGAGTGCCGAGAGAAGTCGTAGCATTTCGCAACCGGATAGAAGCTGAGATCAAGGAGAATTATCCAAGCATAGTTTCCTACAAAGAAATCGTGCGGGAAGCGCACGTCATACTGAAAGCGCTGGACAGTCATTTGCTGAACGAAAGCCATGCGAAGGAACTGGCAATAATTCATGATAACCTGACGAGTCTGATAGAACAGCTGTCAGTCAAAATCAAAAAAAATTTCCACGGTCGAGACTAAGCAGGAACATGCCGAGTATCATCTCATAGATTTTCTTCTCAAACGGACGCCGGTATGATATACTATGTCGGGTTGCGAGCAACCGCGGCGTAGTGCGGCTGTTCATCCCGGCGAGGAGAAACTCTTTCTCATGGTAGAACCTGCATTCATCTCCAGCAGCTACCGCCTCAGCATATACGCCATCCCCCACCTCGTTGTTGCGGCGTGCGTTTTCGGTCTGGGCATCTTCGTAATGGTCCGCGAACGGCCTTCGCGGGTCGGCTACATTTATCCCCTTACGCGCCTCACACTGGGCATGTACATGCTTTCGTCGGGCATGACGTATATGGCCGTCGATCCGGGGGCCTCTGCGCCCTGGATCCGCGCAGCAAGCATCAGCACGTCGTTCATCCCCTGGGCGGAACTACTCCTCGCAACATCAATTCTCGGCGTCACAATAAAGTACCGGCGGGCCATTCATGCCGCGTTTGGCGCCGGGCTCATATTCGCCGTCAGCATCATCGGCACACAACTCTTCCAGAGCAGCATTCCCCGCGCATTCGCTTGGGGATACTTCGCGTGGTTCAAGCCGCTTGCTCTTATTTTTATCGTCTATTTCGTCGTTACGTGTATCTTTATTCTGAAGCTCTACCTGCGGGCATACCGGGATGCTGAAGATGAACGCACCAAGAACAGGCTCCTGGCGATTCTTGTGTCCGTCATCTGCGGTTTTACGGCCAGCTTCGACTTTCTCCCCGGGTTCGGCGTAAATGTCTACCCCATCGGTTTCATTCCCATCGCCTGTTACACCACCGGCATGGCATATGTAATTGTCCGGTACCATCTTGTGGATATCACGCCCGAGCTCGCGACCAACCAGATTCTTGAAACCATGCAGAGCGCGGTCATCGTTGTGGACCAGAACGGGGACATCAGGGTAGCCAACCGCGCTGCACAGGACATGCTTGGATATCCTCATAGCACGATACGGGGAAGCCGCCTGTCATCGCTGCTGAACATTCATGCTGCAACAGACTTCAGTAAGGAGAACATTAAAAATACCTGCACCGAAGAAATGGTCTGGCCAGGCGGGGACGGACGCCAAATCCAGGTACGCGTCACCGCGTCGCCGCTTTTTGAACAGAAGCACGGATACCGCCTGGGAACAGTCTACGTCGCACACGACATTACTGCACGGAAAGAAATGGAATGGAAAATCTCGGCGATCGCGGCCGAGTGGACACAAACGTTCGACGCCATAACCGACTGCATCATGATTCTCGATCCCGAGCAGCGGATCGTTCGTTGCAACAAGGCCACGCGGGATTTGCTGGGCATCCCCTACCAGCAAATTCTCGGACGCCGCTGCTGGGAGCTCATACACTACTCCCACGGCCCCGCCGATGGATGCCCGACGCTTCGCATGCTGAAATCGGGAAAACGGGAAACAATGATTCTTACTATGCAGGACCGTACCAATCTGGTCACTGCCGAACCAGTCCTCGATGAGCGGGGAGGCGTTCGCCAGATCATTCACACGATCAGCAACATCACGGAACAGACAAAACTGGAGGCGAAGCTGAGAGAAGCCAAAACGCTCGAGGCCGTAGGCCGGCTCGCGAGCGGGGTGGCCCATGAGGTCCGCAACCCTTTGAATGCAATTCTTTCGATCAGCGAAGCGCTGTTCAGCGAGCCTGAAATCAAGGGAAACGATGAATATGCCCCGTATATCCAGCATATACGCTCGCAGGTCAAAAGGCTCTCGGACCTCATGAAGGATCTGCTTGAGTTGGGAAGACCCGTTTCTCAAGCCAACCTGGTCACGGTACCCCTCCAAAACGTCTGCCAGGATGCCTTGCATTTATGGAAAGCGACGGAGACCGCAAAGGAACATCCGATTTGCGTTTCGTACGAGTTTCAATCCGGAGGGCCGCTCGTTCTCGCTGACAGTACGCGTCTGCAGCAGGCACTGATCAACCTCCTCGACAACGCAGCTCAGAACAGTCCGTCCGGCAGCAAAATCGATATGAAGATCGAGAAGCAGGACGGCCATTCTGTGGTCATCAAAGTCAGGGACTGCGGGAGCGGCATCCCGCCTGAAAAGATCGCTCTGATTTTTAATCCATTTTTTACGACAAGGAAGGGTGGTACGGGACTGGGCCTGAGCATCGTCAAGCACAACCTGGAAAATATGGGCGGCGTCATTTCGATAAAAAATAACGAAGATCAGCCTGGCTGCACGGCCGAAGTGAAGCTGCCGATTGAAAAAGAATCAACTGCCTGAAGTGCTGCCTTGATCAGGACTGTTTCACTGATCCCTTTTATCTGCTCCCGAGGCGAAAACCATCGCGTAGGTCCAGGTTAGAGACTGAAATACCTCGTTTTCGCTTTTCCAACCGTCACCGCAGTTCTCAACATGGTATCCACAAATTGTTTTGCTTTTTCCACAGCCTTTTCCACAGGCAATCCCTGGGCTATGAACACGGCGATCGCGGAGGAAAGCAGGCATCCCGTGCCGTGGAATTCTCCTTTTCTCCGGTTTGTGGAAAAGCTGAGAACGGTTTTTCCGCCGTACAGGGTGTCCATTGCCGGACCGGTACGATGGCCGCCCTTGATGAGGACGTAGCCCGGCCCCAGATCAAGTAAGCGCCCGGCTGCATAATCCATATCCTGTCCCGATCGAATCGGCATGGACGTCAGCACCTCGGCCTCGTGGATGTTCGGCGTTACAATACGGGCCAGGGGAAACAGGCTTTCCTTGAGCGCTTTGATTGCGGAACGCTGCAGCAGGATCGTGCCCGAACTCGACCTGAGAACCGGATCGATCACAAGATTTCCGCACTTGAATTGTTTCATCGCCCGCGATAGGGCGTCAACATTTCCCTTCGAGAGCAGCATGCCGGTCTTTACCGCGTCGGGTTTGATGTCGGAAAGCAGCGTTTCGAGTTCACGGGAAAGAAACCTGCTCGACAGGGATTTGACTGCGGCAACTCCTTTGCTGTTCTGGGCCGTCAGGGCAGCAGGGATCGCCATGCCAAAAGCACCGAGCGCATGGAAGACTTTGAGATCAGCCTGTATTCCTGCTCCTGATGAAGGATCAGACCCGGCAATGGAAAGGACCTTGATCATTCGAGCCTTAATTGAATGAGCTGCATGGGGTCCACGCGCGCGCCCTGCACGCGCGCACCCCAGTGCAGATGTGCTCCCGTGGATCGGCCCGTGGAGCCTACGAGGCCGATGGCCTCGCCTTTTTTTACAGCCTGCCCCGCGGTCACGAGCGTCTTGGACAGGTGAAAGAACATGGTGTAGATGCCCTGGCCATGGTCAAGAACAATGGAATTGCCGGAATAGAACATGTCGTCCACGAGAGCGACTACCCCGCTGTTCGGCGCGCGCACCTCGTCGCCCTCCTCCGCGGAAACATCGATGCCTGTGTGCGGATTTTTTGGAATGTTGTTGATGATTCGCCTGACGCCGAACTTCGTCACGACCTCGCCTTCACGCGGATTGATAAAATTGCCGTTCCAGGTGCGGTCCGTCTGATTCGGCCAGAGCGCTGCGAACTTCTTCTGGTCCCGCTCCACACGGGCTTCGTTCTCCGGTGAGAGCTCCACCATGTCCTTCGGCAGGGTGAGCCGCTGGACAGGGTACTTTTTCTTGACCACGGTGACGACGCGGTGCAACTGGCGTGCACCCGCTGAAACGTCGAGATCGTACTTGCCGGTTTCTGCAAGGAGGTCGATACCCACAATGGCTTTAGAGGAGCCCTGCACGTTGCTGAAGAGAAGCTTCTTCCCGGCAAACGTCCCTTCCACCGGCCCTTTCGCATTCCGGACCGTAACGAGCATGATGTCCCCGGGCCCGATCTTCTTCGGTGAGAGGATTACCTGCGGCTTCGATGATGAACCCGCGAAGGCGGTCGACGCCGCAATACATACCGTCAGAAAAATGATCAGGAGTCTCTTCATACTGCGGTCTCGGTCGTCATGTGAGGTTGTGTCAATGCTGTGCCCCCTCTGCTGGAAATCCGAATGCCCCTCACCTGCCCTCTCCTGCACGGGCGGGACTGACTACTTTCTCGCGGCATCCTTTTTCAGGTATTTGCTCATGCCTTTCATGGAGCAGAACTCGCCGCACATGGTGCAGACGTCGGATTCCTTCGGCATGCTGGATTCGCGGAGTTTCCGCGCACGGTCCGGGTTGATCGACAGCTCAATCTGGCCCTTCCAGTCCAGGCCTTTGCGCCGCCTTGCCATCTCCCGGTCCCAGTCCATGGCGCCTTTGACGCCTTTCGCGATGTCGGCTGCGTGAGCCGCGATGCGTGATGCGATCACGCCTTCCCGCACATCTTCGAGATCGGGAAGCCGGAGATGCTCGGATGGCGTGACATAGCAGAGGAAATCCGCGCCTGCCGCGCCGGCGATCGCGCCGCCGATGGCCGAGGTGATGTGGTCATAGCCGGGAGCCACGTCCGTAACCAGGGGGCCCAGAACATAGAACGGCGCGCCCTTGCACAGGGCTTTCTGGATCTTCATATTCGTCTCCACCTGGTTCAGCGGCACGTGGCCGGGGCCTTCGATCATGACCTGGACTCCGGCCTCAAGCGCCCGGTCGCGCAGCTCGCCCAATGTTATCAGTTCATCGATCTGGGCCCGGTCCGTGGCATCGGCAAGGCAGCCCGGCCGCATGCCGTCCCCGAGCGAAAGGGTCACGTCATATTTCTTCGCGATCTCGAGCAGCCGGTCATACTGCGTGAAAAGCGGGTTTTCTTTTTCATTGGAGATGATCCATTCGATATGGAACGCCCCGCCCCGGCTCACCACGTCCATGAGCCGGCCCTGCTGCCGCAGACGCGCGAGGCTTGCCTGCGTGACCCCGCAGTGCACGGTCACGAAGTCCACGCCTTCTTCCGCCTGCTCCTCAATCACGCGGAACAGGAGTTCGGCGTCCATCTCGACAATGGGCTTTCCCTGCGCTACGGTTTCTACCGCTGCCTGATAGATCGGCACGGTTCCGATGGACACGGTGGATTGTTTCAGGATCTCCTTGCGGATGCCCACAATGGGACCGCCGGTAGACAGGTCCATGACCGCGTCCGCGCCTGCAGCGACCGCTGCCTTGAGCTTCTCGATCTCGCCCTCGATGGACATGCGGTCCTTGGACGTGCCGATGTTCGCATTGATCTTCGTGCGGAGACCCTTGCCTATGCCGAGCGGCGTGATGGACGAGTGCCGGGTGTTCCGCGTGATGACGATCGTGCCCTCGGCAATACTACCGGCAATCAGCTCCGCAGGCACGCCTTCTGCCCGTGCCACTGCTTCCATCTCGGGGGTGATATTCCCTTTTCGCGCTTCAAGAATCTGAGTCATGGTGCACCTCAATTCATACAACAATGATAACCACGGGCGACTGGCCGCACGGTACAATGACAGAACGAGATGAGCCGCACAAGATCGCACGGAGCACAGAGAACAATGACCGGGAAGTTCCCGTTTTCCCGTTGCGTTCTGTGCGTCCTTTCGCGGCAAACCTGATCAGCCAGTGGAGCTCCCTCCGGCAGGAGCCGGGGATTGCAAGCCGCGGGATTCAGATCGATTTACCGTCTCCCGCACTCCACGCAGATGGCGCGGTCCACGATCTTGATCATTTCCATGATATTGCGTGTTTTTTTCTCAATATCATGCGCGCCGAAGATCGCGGAGATCATGGACACGCCGCGTGCGCCTGCCCACAGCACGTGGCCGATGTTGTTCCCCTTGATCCCGCCCAGACCGAACAGGGGAATATTGACTGCGCGGATTGCTTCCTTGAGCGCATCCAGGCCCACGGGCGCTCCGTATTTCATTTTCGACGGCGTTTCGTAGACCGGGCCGAAGGTCACGAAGTCGGCGCCGTCCGCTTCCGCCCGGCGCGCCTCGTCCACGCTGTGCGTGGAAACGCCGATCATCATGCTGCTGCCGACTATTTTTCTGACCGCGGCTGCCGGCATGCTTTCATGCCCCAGGTGAACGCCGTCCGCCTCAACGGCAACAGCAACGTCCACCTGGTCGTTGACAAAGAGCTTCGCCCCGAACTCCCGCGTCAGAGCACGCAAGTCACTGCAGAGCGCCAGCAGCTCCCGCACGGGCAGATCCTTTTCCCGCACCTGGATCGCCCTCACCCCGCCTTTAAGCGCAAACCGCACCGCATCGCAGAGCGGCGGTGCCGTATGCTTCCGATCAGTGATCAGGTACAGTCTGAAGTCGACTTTCGCATTCATGGTGATCGCTGATGTATGGAGTTCGTCGAGTATGCGGCTCCTGGGGAGGAAATTCTTTATCTCCAGGAACACTGAGAACTCTATAAATCCGTTCAGCTTCCTATCATGCCTTCGATCGGGCTGCTTGCCGTTGCGTACAGCTTTTTCGGGATCCGGCCCGCCTTGTACGCAAGCCGTCCTGCAAGCACGCCGTATTTCATTGCCTCGGCCATGGCAATGGGGTCCTTGGCGCCTGCGATGGCCGTGTTGAGAAGCACGGCATCGCATCCCAGTTCCATGGCCAGCGCAACATCGGACGCCGTGCCCACGCCTGCGTCGACCACGATGGGGACCTTGACCGTCTCCATGATGATCCTGATGTTGTAGGGATTCCTGATGCCCAGGCCGGAGCCGATGGGCGCTGCAAGCGGCATGACCGCGGGGCAGCCCAGGTCCACAAGCTTCTTCGCCATGATGGGATCGTCGCTCGTATACGGCAGCACAATGAGCCCCTCGTGCACCAGCGTTTTTGCGGCTTCGAGCGTGGCCTCATTGTCGGGAAACAGGGTCTTCTGGTCGCCGATCACTTCGAGCTTCACAAGTTTGGTGATGCCCGCTTCCGCGGCGAGCATGGCGGTCCGGACCGCCTCCTTTGCCGTGTAGCAGCCCGCTGTGTTCGGAAGGATCTTGTACTTCTTCGGGTCGATGTAGTCGAGCAGGTTCTCCTTGCTCTTGTCGATGATGTTCACGCGCCGCACCGCCACGGTCACGACGTCCGTTCCGGAGACCTCGACGGCCTTCTTCGTCTCCGCAAAATCCTTGTACTTGCCCGTGCCCACCCAGAGCCGCGACTGGAACGCTATTCCGGCAATGACCAATGTATCGTTCATTTCTTCTTCCTCGCTTTATTTTTCTCTTCCGGTTTATCGATGCTGCCGCGCTGATGCACCTGCACATAGCAGTTCCATGATTTGAGCTGCTTCCCGCTCGCGCGGTCCGCGCTCTTCTTGTACACCACCTGCAGCCGCGTTTCATGGTTCTCGTACGCAAGCAGGTCCTTGAGCCGGGACAGGACGCTGTCGATGAATGTCCTGCTTCCCGTTATTCGGATGCCGTCCTCCTCGTACGTGCTGCCCTCATGACGGTAGCGCACCGGCCGGGGATTGAGCTTCTGATTCTTCCGGATGGATGCCCAATGCTTCAGGAACCGTTCCTTCTCCATGCGCGCTTCCCTTTCCCCGATTTCCGGGCCCTACAATACAAACTCGGAACGCTGAATTATACGCCCCCCGCCCATGAAACTTACGACCTCCAGCATATCGCCATCAGCCAGAACCGTTTCCCCATAGCGGTCCTTCTTGACGATCATTTCATTGCGTTCCACCGCCACGCGCTGCTGTTGGATGTTCAGGAACTCCAGCAGCCCGCTGACCGTAACATTGTCGGGGACTTCTTTTTTTTCACCGTTGAGCGTAATCGTCACAGTCTCTCACCTTCGAGCCCGATGAGACACACGGAGTGTCGGCCATGCATGCCCCGTCAGCAGCAATACCATCCAAATACTCATCGCATTTGCAGATACAGCCGGAAGCATTCCCGCCCCGGGCGACAGGACAGGGCAAGGCCCTTGCACCGGACCCAAAACGCAAAAAGCCGTATCCAGAAGATACGGCTTGCAGGGTTCTCTACATGATTTCTCGCCTTCCCTACGCCGGCACTACCCGGATCAGGTTCTAAGGGTCGTCCTTGCAAGGACTCTCAGCCGAACGGCTCCCCCAGCATGATTTTCATAACAATACAGCACCGATGAACCAAAGTCAACAGGTTTTCCCGCGCTCATCCGTTCATCAGCCTGACCACGGTCAGCCCGTCGTCAAAATGCTCGATGATGTTGAGCGCGCCGAATGCCTGGTCCACGCGGAACAGGTTCCGCATGTCCAGCCCCAGCGCGTCGGCAAGGATCACGCGGTTCACGCCTCCGTGAAGCAGCATGGCGATCTCCTGGTCCGGATGGTTTGCCACGATTCGTTTATACACGGGCAGAATGCGGTCGCGCACATCGAGCAGGCATTCGCCCTGCGGAGGCCGGTAGTTCAGGAGATCAGCACGCCATGCGGTGTACTCGCCGGGAAAACGCTCCTTGATTTCCTCCCGGGTCAGGCCCTCCCAGGCGCCCACGCTCCGTTCGCGCAGTTCGCGCATCGGCGTGTGGGACAGCCCGGCCCGCGCCGCGATGATGCGGGCTCCTTTTTCCGACCGGATAAGGTCGCTCGAATACACTGCAGTGAATTTCCTGCCAGCCAGCAGATCGGCCAGACGGTGCATCTGATCGACGCCCTTCGGCGTGATGTCCACGTCGATATGGCCGTTGTAGCGCTTCTCTCCGCCGTTGGCCACTTCACCGTGGCGCATGAGGTAGACACAGGTGGACATAACTAATTGACGCCTGAAAATACGACGAATATGAAGAAAACAAGCACTTCGATCAATTCATTCATGGCGCCGATCGTGTCACCGGTGACCCCGCCGATTTTCGCCATCAGATAGCGTTTTCCGATAAATGACAGCACAAACACGCCGATGAGAAGACTGGCGAAAAGCGCAACTGACCGTACATCGAGACGGACGACCACGAAGGCGGTGAGTCCCGCTGCGATCACCGTGGCCCATGTGAGGCCGCTTGAACGCAGGTGCCCCACAAAGGACCTGGCCATGCCCTCCTCCCGGCCGTAGTTCGCATTGAACACCATAAAGGTCTGCGACCACCGGCCGAGCGTGGGGGCGGTCAGGAGCGCCGCGAAACGCTCGATTTCGTAGAGGTTGTTGAGGCAGAGATACTTCATGACCAGCACCGATACGATCCCGATGGCGCCGGCGGTTCCCAGCCTGCTGTCCTTCATGATGGCAAGCCGCGACGCCGGGCTGTGGCCGCCCATGAGGCCGTCGCAGGTGTCCGCCAGGCCGTCAAGATGCAGCGCCCGCGTGATGATCACTGCTGCGACGATCACCACAAACGATGCAACCGCCTGGGGAATCGCCACCAGTGCCAGCCCCTTGTCCATGTTCAGGAGAAGGAAACCGATGACGAACCCGACGAGGGGGAACTGAACCATGGAGCGGGCCAGGTCGTTTTCTCCGATATCATGGCCTTTCCGCACGCGGAAGATGGTCAGAAACTGCAGGGCAGTGATGAAGTTTCGTATCATGGACTCCCCTTTATATGAAGCTCGATATTGTCAAGCACGGGCGACTGCATCGCGCACGACAAAAACAGCTGCTCCTCGCGGAGTGATAATTACGTACAACGGTTGAGCCGATCGTCATCCGTTTCATTCATCTTTATCCGTGGCCATCCGTGTTTTTCATCCGTGGCTCACGACTTACTGTTCCTCTATCGCCGATCTCAGACGTATGATCTGCGAAGCAGAACCCATGGTTTCCTATTTCACTTTCATCGGTATTCCGGCTGCAAGAAAATAGACTTCGTCCGCAGCGCGGGCGGCTTTCTGGTTCATCATGCCGGCGAGGTCTCGGAATTTCCGCGCCAGGGGATTGTCCGGCACGATGCCGAGCCCCACTTCATTCGACACAACAATGCAGGTTCCCTCAAAATCCTGAAACGACCTGACCAGATCGTCCGTGCGTTCGGTCACCGCATCGTCGCCGTCTGTATGCGCCATTGTATTGCTCAGCCACAGCGTGAGGCAGTCGAGGAGCGCCACATCATAGCGTCCTGACAATTTTCTGAGCAGGTCGGCCACTGCCAGCGGTTCTTCAAAGGTGGCCCAGGCGCTGCCGCGGTCATTGCGATGCTTCTCGATTCGCGCTGCCATTTCATCGTCAAAAGCCTGGGCCGTTGCAATATACGCGCGCCTTTCGCCTGCTGCCAGTGCCAGTTTTTCCGCGAGTGCTGATTTCCCTGAGCGCGCGCCCCCGGTGATGAAAAAGATTTTTCCAGCCACAAAACACCCTCTTCCGATATAAAAAACCCCCGCCATGCTGAGCAGGCAGGGGTTACTGCGGATCAATTGTGAGGTGAAAAAGAACGGGCGGTTCCGGACACGAATTGATAATAAAGGAATAGCGCACCTTTGTCAAGTGAGCTGAGAAAAAGAGATGTCAATGCGGGGCAGAGAAGTGGCAGATGCCGCACAACAGGTTCAGACCTCCGCGCTTCTTGCCCTCTTTTTCCATGAGCCCGTCGAGCGCGAGCGTGGCCAGGTCGTCCGCCACGGCGTCCAGATGCGGTTCTTTCTGCAGATACATCAGTTTCAGATAGGTAGTGCATCCGCCGCAGACCTCAGCCTTGACCGCGCCGTTGGATCCTTCGAGGGCGTAGTATTCGATCCCTGCCGTGGCTTCGCACCTGCTGCACTTGATCCGCACCATGTGCCACTCCGAAGAACAGAGCGAACAGGACAGGTAGCGCAGACCCTGCTCCTTCCCGGTGCTTCGCACGATGCCGGCCGCGGGAGGCATGCCGCATACCGGGCACCGGGTGGCCTGTTTCACCCTGCCGAAGGCCTTCCCGCCGAGAAACGATGCCATGTATGACCAGGAGACCTGCAGGGCCGCGGCAATGAACGGCAGTTCGCCGGGAGCTACATCTGCTATATTCCCCTGCACAATCCTGTCCGCAGTCCGCTCCAGGGAAGCACTGTCCGCCCGCTGCAGGCGCGCGATAGTCTGTGCTGCGGCTGCGGGAAGGGATGATGCGCCGGTCTGTTCAAGGATCATACCGAGTGCCCCTCGCCACGCAGGGTCGCGCCGCAGGGAGCCGGCGTCAAGCAGCGGTATGCCGCGGCCGCGGCAGGTCGCCTGTTCAACGGGCCCGGGCAGCGGGATGTCCGGAAATGCCGCGAGAGCCGCCTGCTGCGCCTCGGAAAGCAGCGCCATGAAGGCCAGGAACCCTTCCAGGTGATGGCCTGGGGCGAGGCTTCGAAGGCGCGCCGCGCGCCGGGCGAACAGATCTCTTCCCGGGAGGAAGAGAAAATGGATCTCGCCCAGGGGCGCTTCCATGCTGCCGGGCTGGAGGATTCTGGTCTCCGTGCTCATTTGCCCTCCCCTGTCATCCGGCGGAACCACAAAGGATGATGCTGCTTTGCCCAGGCGCGCCGCACGCGGCCGTAGACCATCGCGCTCAAGCTTTCCTTTGTCCAGACGGCAGCGTAGATATGGAAAGCGATCAGCGCGATCAGGAGCGTCGCGGAAATTGCGTGGATTACAGCCGCGAAGCGGATCAGCCCGATCGGAAAGAGAAATGAAAAATACACGCGCCAGATGACGATGCCGGACAGGAGCAAGAGCAGGATGCAGGCTGCCGTGAGCCAGAACACGAGCTTCTGTCCGCCGTTAAACTTGCCTGCTTCGGGCATGTTCCGGTCATCGCTGTTCACCAGCTCGCGGGCACGGCGCACCCACTCCCAGTCCGCCTCGTTCATGACGTTGTGCTGCCGGAAGCGGGCATACATGACTCCGAAGAACAGAACGATCGCCGCCCCGAAGAAGGGATGGAGGATGCGCGTCCAGACTCCCCCGCCGAACCAGAGGCTGAGCGGATAGAAAAAGGGGTGATAGAGGGAAAGACCGGTCAGCGCCGTCAGGATGAAACACATCGCCGTCAACCAGTGGTTGGCGCGCTCGGACGGAGTGTAGCGGAGCAGTTTTTTCGGATCATTGTTCATCTTTGAACTCATTCTCGTTTTCCTCCGAGACCTCGTTCGGCCCTTTCGTAACATAGTGGATGATCGCACCGAGGATGCCCAGCGCGACTGCATAGGAAGCCAGCGGCTTGGCAATGCCTTTCCAGAGCGCAACCATGGGACTGATCGAGGGGTCTTTGGCCAGGCCGTTGTACAGCTCCGGCCTGTCAGCGTGCTGGAGCACGTACATGACGTGCGTGCCACCCACCCCGGTCCCGTCATAGAGCCCCGCTTTTGCGTAGCCCCTGCTTTTCAGGTCCTCGATGCGCTCGTCCGCGTGCCCGAGCATGTCCTCCCTGGACCCGAATACGATGGCGCCCGTGGGGCAGGTCTTGACACAGGCCGGCTCGAGCCCCGCCGCCACGCGGTCGGAGCAGAGTGTGCACTTGTAGACCTTCCCGTCCTTTTTCGAAAGCCGCGGGATGTCGAAAGGGCAGCCCGTGATGCAGTAGCCGCAGCCGATGCAGTTCTCCTCATGAAAGTCGACAATCCCGTTGCTGTACTGTACAATGGCGCCGGGCGCGGGGCACGCCTTGAGGCAGCCGGGGTCGCCGCAGTGCATGCACCCGTCCTTGCGGATGAGCCATTCGAGCCCCCGCTCGGTCTCCACTTCGCTGTAGCGCATGACCGTCCAGGAGTTCTCGGTCAGGTCCGGGGGATTGTCGAGCACGCCGTGGTTCGTGCCCACGACGTCGCGCGTGTCGTTCCATTCCATGCATGCCACCTGGCATGCCTTGCATCCGATGCATTTCGACACGTCGATCAGCTTCACCACTTCCAGGGTTTCGCGCTGGCCCGGCGGCGGTGTGGTGGTTGCCGACCGGCGGGTGATGTCCAGGGACTGGAGCGCCATGATTCTCCTCCTATGCCTTCTCGATCGTGACGAGGAAGGACTTGAACTCCGGGGTCTGCGAATTCGCGTCACCCACAAAGGGCGTCAGGGTGTTGGCCAGGTAGCCGCTCTTCGCGATGCCTTTAAAACCCCAGTGGAACGGTATGCCGACGTGATGCACGGTTTTACCGTTCACGGTGAGCGGCCTGATACGTTTGGTCACGACCGCCTTTGCCTTGATGAAGCCCCGGTTGGAACGCACCTTCACCCAGTCGCCCGCCTTGATGCCCTTCTCCCTGGCCAGATCCTCGCCGATTTCCACGAACTGCTCCGGCTGCATAATGGACGACAACTGCGTGTGCTTGGTCCAGAAGTGGAAATGTTCGGTCAGGCGGTACGTAGTGCCGGCGTAGGGGAAGTCCTTACTCTTGCCGAAAGACTCCCAATCCTCCTTGAACACGCGAGCCGCGGGATTACTAACCACCTTCGGGTGGAGCGGATTCGTGTCAATGGGTGTCTCAAAGGGCTCATAGTGTTCGGGGAAGGGTCCTTCCGCCATCTTGTCCAGGGCGAAGAGCCTGCCAACGCCCTCGGGCTGCATGATGAACGGGTTCATGCCTTCGCTCGGAGGGGAGTCGGGTTTGAAATCGGGAACGTCCGCGCCTGTCCACTTCGTACCGTCCCACCAGACTAGTCTGCGGTTCGGGTCCCATGGTTTGCCGCTCGGATCGCAGGATGCCCGGTTGTACATGATCCGCCGGTTCGCTGGCCAGGAGAATGCCCAGTTCGGCGTGTTGCCGAGACCCGAAGGATCCGAGTTGTCGCGCCGCGCCATCATATTCCCCTTTTCAGTCCAGGAACCGGAGAACAGCCAGCAGCCGCAGGAGGTGGTGCCGTCGTCCCTGAGCTGGGCATAGCCGTCGAGCTGCTGCCCTTTTTTCAGGATGACTTTGCTCTTGTCCTTGGGATCGGTCAGGTCTGCGAGGGCTCTGCCGTTGTACTCCATGGCCAGTTCCTCCGCGGCGGGTGCATGGGGAATTTTGTACGGCCACGTCAGATTCATGATGGCGTCGGGGAAGGCGCCTCCTTCCTTGCGGTACAGCTCGCGAAGCTTCAGAAAGATGCCCGCCATGATCTCGGCATCCGGCTTGGCCTCAGCCGGAGGGCTCGCGCCCTGGTAGTGCCACTGGAGCCACCGGCCCGAGTTCGTGAGCGACCCGTTTTCCTCGGCAAAGCAAGTCGACGGGAGCCGAACCACTTCCGTCTGGATCTTGGAGGGATCGACGTCGTTGAATTCGCCGTGGTTCTCCCAGAAGCACGATGTCTCCGTGGCCAGGGGATCGATGATCACGAGATACTTGAGCTGCGACAGGCCGCTCACCAGCTTTGCCTTGTTCGGGATCGCTCCCAGGGGATTGAATCCCTGGCAGAAGTAGCCGTTCATCTTTCCCTGGTGCATAAGCTCGAACTGGCGCAGGATGTCGTACTCCATGTCCAGTTTCGGAAGCAAGTCATAACACCAGTTGTTTTCCCTGGTCGCCCGGTCTCCCCACCATGCTTTCATCAGGCTGACATGGAACTTGGGGTAGTTCGACCAGTAGTTGAACTGGTTCGGCCTGAGAGGCCTGGGCATGCGCTTGTCGATGTAGGCGCGGTAGTCCGTTTCCTTTTCAGTCGGGAGCGTGAGGTACCCCGGCAGGAGGTTTGAAAGAAGCCCCAGGTCCGTGAGTCCCTGGATGTTCGAGTGGCCGCGAAGCGCGTTCACGCCGCCGCCGGGCATGCCCACGTTTCCGAGAAGCAGTTGCACCAGGGCTGCGGTGCGGATCATCTGGGAACCGACGGAATGCTGGGTCCAGCCCAATGCATACAGAAAGGTCGCGGTGCGGTCGGGCACGCTGGTGCTTGCGAGGATCTCGCAGATCTTGAGAAACTGATCCTTCGGCGTGCCGCAGATGTCGTTCACCGTCTCCGGGGTGTAGCGGGAATAGTGCTTCTTCATGAGATTTATCACGCAGCGCGGGTGCTGCAGCGTCACGTCGATCCTTGCGAACCCGTCAGGCCCCGTCTCGTAGGCCCAAGTGCTGCGGTCGTAGGTGCGGTGATCGGCATCGTAGCCTGAGAACAGGCCGTCCTCGAACGCGTAGCCTTCCCGCACGATGAGGGGGGCATTCGTGTAGTGCTTTACGTATTCGAGTTGGATCTTGCCGTGCGAGAGAAGGTAGTTGATCACCCCTCCCAGAAAGGCGATGTCCGTGCCCGTACGGATCGGAGCATAGATATCCGCCACCGATGCAGAACGGGTGAATCGCGGGTCCACGACGATGAGCGTCGCCTTGTTGTGGGCCTTCGCCTCAGTGACCCATTTAAAACCGCAGGGGTGCGCCTCGGCGGCGTTGCCGCCCATCACGACGATGACGTTTGCGTTCTTGATGTCGACCCAGTGATTGGTCATTGCACCGCGACCGAATGTGGCCCCCAGACTGGAGACCGTCGGTCCGTGTCAGACGCGCGCTTGGTTGTCAAAACCGAGAATGCCGGTGCTGCGCACGACCTTGTGCGTAATCCACCCCGTCTCGTTGCTGGATGCGGAAGCGGCGAGAAAACTCGTGGTCGTCCAGCGGTTGACCGTGGCCCCTGCCGCGTTCTTCGCGACAAAGTTTTTATCCCGGTCGTTCTTCATGAACCGGGCCACCTTCGTAAACGCCTCATCCCAGGAAATGCGCTTCCATCCGTTCGACCCGGGGGCGCGATACTCCGGGTACCTGAGGCGGTTCGGGCTGTGGACGAAGTCGATCAGCCCCGCGCCCTTCGGACACAGCGTACCACGATTCACCGGATGGTCGGGATCTCCTTCGATGTGGAAGATCGACTCTACGGCATTTTTTGCCCTGTCTCCAAGACTGTGCATAATGAGACCGCAGCTTACGGAGCAGTAGGGACACGTATTTCGTGTTTCGGTGCTGCGTTCGAGCTTGAACTCGCGCACCTCGGCCGCCGCGTCATGCGGTGCGAACCCGAGGGCGGCGACGGTCGAACCGAGTCCCGCAGCAGTCACTTTGAAAAATTCTCTTCGAGTTACCTGCATGAGATGCCTCCTGGTATGTCACCCCGCTCACAATCTCCTTCGTTATGTGCTTCCGGACAACGGTGATTGCCGCCTTGCCATAAGCACGGCGGGAACACATAGACCTAAACGTATTTTTCATGTATGGTGTCGCAGCGGTTTATGCGTCAGGATGAATTTGTAGATATTGCCCTAAGGTGATTCTCGGAGAAAATTGCTTTAAATCCGGCACAATCTGTTCCTACAAAAAGGCTAGCGCGACCGGAAGCGGCTGTCAAGCGAGCCCGCGATGATCGCATATTCGGAAGAGCACTATTCATTCAAAAAGGAATTGGCAAACGTCGAGCGATACCGAAAAAAGCTGAAGTTCGGAAGGAGGATCTTCGAATGGAAGTAATCCTTACGTATAATTAATGGTTGTCGCCTCACAAACAGCATGCGCCACTGCAGCCTCACCAGGCGGCTGAGAGGGATTGATGGCGGGCTCTCAGACCATGGCCAATCGTTTTCAGTGGATTTCTTGTAGCTTTCATAACCACGTACGCATTTCACTCATGATGGCTGCACGATCGCGATATCGTCTCACTGATGGTCCCCTCTTCCCCGCTGGTTCGCATCATGTCGAGTGTCCTGCGGTTCCAGCCCTTCACCCTTCTCGTGAGAATGCGCGGCGGTGGGTTGTTACCTTCTGATGACGTAGCCGTTACGCCGCCTTCTTGCGGATCGCCGTTTTCCCCTCTAAATATTCTTTTAAAGCTGCCGCATTATTATATCGCTCTTCTTTTGATCCGTACAGCAGAGTGACGGTCCCTCTGTTCGCGAACGTCATGATTTCATCGACCTGATCTTTTTTCTCTGCGAGCTCCCTGAAAAACCTCTTCTTAAATTCGCTGTACTTCCCTGGATCGTGGGCGAACCATATTCGGAGCTTGGCGCTGGGAGCAAGCTCTTTCATCCATTCATCAGCCACGGCATCCGTTTTTTTGAGGCCTCTCGGCCAGAGCCTGTCTATCAGGATGCGCTTTCCGTCATCCCGTGACGGCGGCTCGTAGACTCGCTTTACTTTCACCATGTGATCGTGCCTCCTTTCTATGACTCATATACGCGCAGTTTTCGCCTCCGCGAAGCATCGGCCGCATCAGTGTATCGCATCCACGTTGTTCTGCCTGAGATAGTCGATTTTTTTCCTGAGCCCGGCCCCCACCTGGGTTTCTTCGATATGCGCTCCATCGATGGCAACCGAATAAACGATGCGCGAAGATATGAGTATTATATGAAAATATTTAGAATCGTGGTACAGATATGCATCGTCGGCATGATATGAAAGGGGACGAACCGGTTCTTCCCTGCCAAAGGCCGTGGGTAAAGGCTCGGGCGTCATCCGCTCGAAAAGTTCACTAGCCAGCTCCGCGGTCGGCAAAATATTCACCATACAGAGAAGCCGGATTTCTCCACCGTCCGGACTCGTCAATATCGTACCGTAGACTGCCCTGAGCCCCAGCTCTTGTGTGTACGACTTGAAAAATATGTATGGCAGGCGCTGAGGTGTCAGCTTATGCTCGTATGTATCAACATGAAACTGGTTTATGTCGGACGTGAAAAAAAGATATTTACGATCCGCGCTTGTAATCTCCTCCATTTTCGAGCAGGCCGCCAGAAGGACCACGAACCAGAACACTATATATAGAGACTTCATTTGCTTCTCTCCCTCACAGGCTCCTCACTCAATTGATGGCAAGAGCGCATAGGGGAGAATATTATTGACCGCCCGTATCTGGTTCGTGGATCATTGCCGGATACGTTTTTTCACGTTGTTCATGTTCGCGATATACATAGTATTACCGTCGCTCGCGTGTCATCGTATGAGAAGGGCTGCGATTTTTTCATAGCATTAAATGTTGTTATTCTCCTTTACAATAAATTCTACCACCCTCAATGGGGCTCTTTATAGCAGACAGGAAACTGGTCGCGTAAAATTCTTTTATTGCTGCATGGGGGAAAGATCATTGTCATCGCCTGACGGGAAACTTTTCAGGAGACCTCTTATTTTTTTATGATTCCTTCTGAAATTCCCCCACCCTTTCCCGCAGCTGTAGACAGCTTGTATTGTGACAAAATAATCTAATGTTCACAAATTGCAATATTGCAGTTAATAATAAAACGATAATCAACATTGCACAATGAAACGCATGTTTTGGAATTGACAATACCAAGGTACACCCTATTTATCACTTGACAAAAACCAAGGTTCCTTGTAAAAGAGTAGGTATGCGAAATATCTTAACTGATAAAACCATTTGCGAAATGCAGGCCGAAATTTGCAAAACCCTTACCAATCCGAAAAGAATTGAAATTTTAAATACTTTGAAAACTGAGGAAAAAACCGTTACGGAATTAGTAGAGGCGTTGGGTGCATCAAAAGCCAACGTTTCTCAGCACTTGGCTGTAATGCGCCATAAGGGAATACTGACAACTAGGCGCGATGGGGTCAATATTTACTACCGTGTTTCCAACCCAAAAGTGATCGAAGCCTGCTCATTGATGAAAGAAGTTCTATTCGAACAACATGCTGCCAGAAAGAAAGTCATTAACGAAGTTTTGATTCCTACATAAGACTAATGAAGAAAGGGGCAGTGCCCCTTTTTTTTCCCCACATAGTTTCGGGAGTATTTAACTAATTAACTTACCTTTGTTGTATACAATTTACGGTATGTTCACAATTTCGCAATTTTCCCAAGTAGTTGGCACGTCTTAAGAACAAAAAAATTCAGCGTGAAAGGGGGGGTGACGTACACCGGTCAGTTCCGGATTGATTCGTTGAGCAGTTGTCGCGAGGCGTCTAATTTTAATATGGGAGGACATGTAATGAAAAAAGTTCTGGCTGTGGCTATGATGCTCCTCATGTCAGCCGGTATCGCAGCGGCTGCCGAGGATACCTCGTGGTTAAAAATCGGGGGAGATTATCAGTTCAGATTTGATTCACTCAAGGGAACAGTCCATGAATACGTGCAGAATACAGGGACGTTGCCAGGAACTCCAATCCCAGGTCATGATGTTTCTAATGATTCTCTTATGACCAATCGATTTGGTCTGAATTTGAAGGCTAATGCTTTGGAGGATGTAAGTGTCAAAGCACGTTTCATTATGTACAAAATATTCGGGCAAGAAACGTCTGCTGCAGCGGATGGATCCTACGCTGGTGATAGGGCTATGGGCTCAAATGATGGTACAATTGGACACATTCCGCAAGACAATACGTTAAGAGTTGATTATGGCTATGCAACTTGGAGTAATATTGGACAGTTACCCGTCTGGTTCTCTGTCGGGAGACGTCCGTCCACTGGTGGCATTCCGAGCAACATAAGGAATAACTCTGAAAAGATGGGAACTGCAGGAATTCCATCAATTATGGTGGATTATGCATTCGATGG
>DATHDE010000278.1:0-2031 GCA_035490495.1 Nitrospirota bacterium | reverse complement strand
ATACCCGACTTCTTTGGTGGGAGCGAGGCCAGGCTTCAGGATTATCTAAAATTCCGCGACAGCCTCACTGGGCTCAAAAATCCAACGCGCATCTCGGATGTCATCGCATCAGGCCTGGATCAGTATGACACCGTTTTCGTCCCCGGCGGTCATGGCCCGATGATGGATCTTCTCGATGATCCCGACGCTGGCGCCGTGCTGAGACACTTCCATAAAGCATCCAAGCCCACGGCAGTGCTCTGCCATGGTCCGATTTCACTTCTCTCGGCTTCTCCGAATTCGAAGGAGGTGGTCGCCGCGCTGGCAGCGGGCGATGCCGCCGGAGCGCGGGCAAAGGCCCAGGGATGGATTTATTCCGGATATAAGATGACCATCTTTTCGACGGCGGAAGAGCAGCAGCGGGAGCCGCTTGAGATTGGCGGTAAGGTTCTCTTCTACCCGGACTTCGCCTTGCGTACGGCGGGCGGTGACGTAAGTGTGGTCGCTGCATGGAAGAGCTACGTCCTTCAAGATCGCGAGTTGATCTCAGGTCAGAACCCGTTCTCGGACGAAGCGCTTCTGAAACTTCTTCTACCGGCACTCAACGGGAAGAAGAAGTGAGGGGGCTGGCCCATCCTCCGTTGGATCGAGTCTTCGCTTTTAAACGAGTGAGGCTGCCCCACCCATCGGACTTTTCGATGGGTGGGAGGAACGGAGGGCTCGCATGTCAGGGCAGGTCGACCGGCCTTTGCAGGTCTCCTAGATGGTTGTAGTGGTTCTGTCTTTGATGTTTGGATCGTTACTGTCGGCCAAAGCTCAACGAAAGGAAATTCCCGTGGCCCATTCGACCTTTTATCGCACAACCGAGATTGACGGACTATCCATCTTTTACAGAGAAGCCGGCCCGAAAGATGCACCAACGCTCCTCCTGTTGCACGGACTTCCGTCTTCATCGCGGATGTTCGAACCTCTCTTTTCCCGGCTTTCCGATCGGTATCACCTTGTTGCACCCGATTATCCGGGCTTTGGACATAGCGACTGGCCGGACCCGAAAAAATTCGCATACACGTTTGATCACATTGCCGAGGTCATGAATCACTTCACCGAAGCGCTTGGGCTTTCCCACTATTCCCTCTATATGCAGGACTACGGCGGTCCCGTGGGTTTTCGAATGCTCCTGGCGCACCCAGAGCGCGCGGAAGCCCTGATCGTCCAGGACGCGGTTGCGCACAATACAGGGCTTGGGGAGAGTTGGAAGGTGCGGCGGGCTTTTTGGGCTGATCGCGCAGCGCATGAAAGTGCTCTTCGCACGAACCTCCTGTCGCTGGAAACCACAAAGGCTCGCCACGCGGGCAATGATCCCGACGTGGAGCGCCATGACCCGGATCTCTGGATGGATGAATATTATTTTCTTAACCAACCAGGCCAGGCCGATATTCAAAGCGACCTCTTCTACGACTACCGAACCAATGTCGAAGCCTACCCCAAATGGCAGGCATGGATGCGCGAGAAGCAGCCGCGCCTCCTGGTGATCTGGGGAAAGTACGAGAGCTCGTTCGATCCCTCCGAGCCGGAAGCCTATCGCCGGGATGTGCCGAGTGCGGAAGTTCACATTGTGGACGGAGGCCATTTCGCGTTGGATACGACTGGCGATGAGATCGCCGCGCTCGTCCGCAACTTTGTTCTTGCTCCACAAAGCTCCAAATCGCATAGCCGGAGTGTTGCCGGACAGCACTAGACGCGGCGTTGCTACGGCGACGCGCCCATTGGGAGGAATTGTGAGCACTGTAAGCACCGTCCCGGATTGCCAGCGGAAATCGGAATTCCCGAAATAACCTATCCGCAATTTGCGCAGTATCGAAAGGAGTCGTCAATGAGCACCGTACAAATCGAACAAAAGAGCTATGAGATGCCCCCGCGCGAGGGGATCAGCATCGCGCATTTTCTCACCGTCGCCGACATCGAGCGATCGGCTCGTTACTATGAAAAGGTCTTCGGCGCTCGCATTCTGAGCCTTGGTGACGGCAACGCGCCGGGGTACCTTCAGCTTGC
>DATHDE010000277.1:0-10835 GCA_035490495.1 Nitrospirota bacterium | reverse complement strand
AAGCCGGCGCAGCCCCAGGTGCTCTTGAAAAAAATGAGGAGAGTGCTTGACGGTCGGTAAAGACCGTCACGTCAGGGACTGGATTTCGGTCACGCTTTTTCTAGGTTTTCAATTCGACTGTGACGCGGCGAAGATTGTCTTTTTAAAAAACGGTGCACCCGCTATCTCCGCCGGGAGCTGCCCCCTGCCATGTCAGTGCCGTTGATCGTCTTTTCGCCTGCTGTGCAGAATCAGGACCAGCGATGACATCCCTTTGTGAAGATGAATCATATTCTGCTTCAGCTCTGCAGGTCCTTCTCCATGCCCCTGACGTAGTGATCAGTTCCAAAGGCGTTCTACGAGGGGTTCGCTACTCGACCCTTGACTTATTCGTCACTATTCAAAAAACGACCCTTTTTCCCCTCCGCTTACCGCTGTTCATCCCGCATTATGAATCCTGCATTCTGTGTGAAAAAAATCGATGTTGGAAGTGCTGTTTCTTACGGAGCAATTCTACGTTACCGCTACGGACAATGATCTCCTGCCCCGCCCCCCCACACGACAGTACCGGTCCCGCTCGTGATAATCTGGCTGCCGCATGAAGGGCCGGAAGGCCACGTATTGCCGAGAGCATTGATCGTGGCAGATGAGCCATGGGATATGACCGTACCTGTTATACTGCTGAAAACATTGCTCCCGGAAGAGAGCGCCGTACCCAGATCAGGAGCTGACGTATCTTCTGTCAGCACAGCATAACCGGTGCCTGCGTTGATGATATTGCCACGTACGATGGGAGACGCACTATTCTGAACATGCAACGCGCCGTAGGTAAAGCCCGACGCAGCAAACGTGTTGTTCTGAATGCTCGGGGACCCATGCTGGATCTGAATCCCAACCTGTCCGTTTCCCAAACGGGTAATCGTGTTGCCCTCGACAATGGCGTTCCCGACGGCGTTATCAATAGGGAAGGAGGTATCAGTAAACGTATTGCTTTGAATCGTAGCTGTTCCCGTGCACATGCTGTAAACGCCGTAGGAGCTGCTTTGAAAGGTATTGTTTCTTACGGATGGATTAGCGCCATTTTCGAATACGACCCCACCATATAAGTTTGTAAGAAACAAGTTGTCAGTGACAGCCATGCTGACATTATCACTGTAAATTCCGAAACTCAGTGTCGTAGAAGTGGTGTCGTCAAATTCGAAACCGGAAATAGTCGCTGTCGCTCCGCTTATAAGAGCTGCATACCAGCCTGCCATGCTGCCGGTGAGCGCACCATGTCCTTTGATAAGCGTCGCTGTGCCTCCTGCACCCTTATTTGCCGTATCCCCGATAAGGCTGACCCCGGCGGGAACACGTATCGGGAACACCTCTCCATTTGCAGCGTCGTAGGTTCCTGGGGCCACCCACACGACATCGCTCGCAGATGATGCAGCAAGTGCTGCAGTTATCGTTTTATAGGCAATACAGATACCCGAAGCGTTTGTGTTATTCCCGACAGAAGCAGACACGATCTTTGTTGCCGCCACCCCGCTTGGTGCAGAAGGTGCCGTACAAATATCCGTTGTCAAACTCGTTCCGCTCCCGCCGCCGCATGTGGTGAGAACTGCTGCTAGTGCAAGTACTACTAGTGCTATACCTGTGCTTTTCATATCCAGTCCCCCCCTTTTGAAGTACCGTAACTTCAGCCAGCTATTACCCTCTCGGGATAGGAGCTGTGAATCAAGACCATAGGATCACAAGGTGTTAACAACCTTTTTCATGTTCTTTTCTTAAGGTCACGCTTCAGGGTCTGACTTTAAAATTGACTTTCTCTTTCCCCCGGATCATGACAACAATCCCGCTCCATATCGCAGTCCTGAAGAGCATCGCTCCGATGCTCTGAACAGCCACAGTCTTTCCGAGCAGGTACATGCCCGCGACCGTCAGGAACACCGCTCCGTGGCAGACAAGGACGGTCCGCGCGAGTTTTGCGCCCCAGTCCTTCTCTCTCCACAGACCGTGGCCGGCGGCCAGGGATACGACGCCCATTGCCGCGTTGTAGCGAAGGAGCCACGGAAGGACGGGATAGGGCTTGGTTTCTATGCCGAGCAGCACAATCCCCCCTTCCACGACAGTCGCCAGCCCGATGACCAGTGCCACTATGGATGCAATACGATTCTTATTCCGCGATGTCATGGTATTCGCTCCAGAATCCACCCGGGGGAAATGGAATGCACTGCATGATAAGGCGAGCGTACTCTATTTTTATGATGAGGGCAAGGAGAAAGATTGGATTTTAAGACGGTACGTCAAAAGAAAGTTTACAAGGTGAGTATGGTGAATTTTCATCCCTTATGCTACAGAAACAGGCTGGTTCATCTCTTCCCACCAGGCAATCGCTGCTTTTACGACGCGGCTCAGCTCTTTTTCTTCCACCGGCTTATGAAGATATTCGAACGCGCCAAGGCTGAGGGATTTTAAATAGGTTTCAACGGAGTTATATTCGCTGAGCATGATAACCGGCACGGCTGGCGAGATCTTCTTGAGAGCTCTCAAAAAATCTTGTCCTTCCATCCCCACAACCTGGTAATCCGCCACAACGACATTAAATTCATTTCCTTCTCTGATTACGGCCAGGGCGGATGCGGCGTCCTCTTTGAGAATGATCTCATACCCGAATATGCTGAAAATATTCTCGAGAGCGCCGTATATATCGAGATCGTCATCCACCAACAGTATCTTTTTCATTCTTTCTCCCATGCATTCTAATATTTCTTGCACGTACTTTGGTCCATTTCTTACAAATCAGTGATGTCGATCGCGTTGTTCTCTTATCCCTACCCGGCGCACGTTTGACGAACATTAATCAACAGCAAAAAAAATGCCTTACCCCTTCGGAACACGGGTAAGGCATTTCGAAAAAACGCCTCGAAGACCGATCTTACGCACTACAATGGGCAGATGAGTATGTGCCAAAAAACTCTCCTTTAAGTATCGACGAGGACTGGAGCACGACCGTGGACTACAATATTCAATTACTACTTTTTTATTAGTATTACAAATTTTGTTAAACTTGTCAAGGAATTATTCATCATCAACCTGCTGATCCGACGCTCTCATTCGCAGGTCCAGAATCTTCTTTTTTTCCCAAATCCGGAAGCAACACCGTCAGTATGCCAAGCAGGGGAAGGTACGAGCAAAGATGATACACGAACTCGATGCCATGCTGGTCCGCGAGCTTGCCCAGCACGGCCGCGCCAATGCCGCCCATACCGAAGGCGAAACCGAAGAAAAACCCGGATATCGTGCCGACCTTTCCCGGAATGAGCTCCTGGGCGAACACGAGGATGGCGGAGAACGCGGAGGAAAGGATAAATCCGATGATAAAGACGAGTACACCTGTCCATGCCAGGTTCGCGTAGGGCATGACAAGGGCAAAGGGCGCTGCACCCAGGATCGAAAGCCAGATCACGCGCTTTCTGCCGATGCGGTCGCCCAACGGGCCGCCGAAAACCGTGCCCATGGCAACGGCGAAGAGGAATGCGAACAAATGAACCTGCGCAGACCGGACGGACAGACTGAAATGATGCATCAGGTAGAAAATGAAATAACTGCTCAGGCTCGCGAGATAAAAAAACTTCGAAAATATCAGCACAAGCAGGACCAGAAGCGATGTCATAACGGTGCGCGCAGGCAGGTTCGGGTGCAGTCCTGAATGGCCTGCGGGATGCGGACCTGCGAGTTCCAGACGCCGCCGGTACCAGCCGCCCACCTGCCACAGGACCGTGATCGCGATAAGCGCTGCGAGCGTGAACCAGGCAACGCTCTGCTGGCCGTGCGGGATGATGATCCATGCGGCGAGGAGCGGACCCGCGGCGGAGCCAGAATTTCCGCCCACCTGGAAGATGGACTGTGCCAGGCCGTGCTGGCCGCCTGATGCCATGCGCGCCACGCGCGACGATTCGGGATGGAATATCGACGACCCCGTGCCCACCATCGCCGCGGCGCAGAGGAGCAGCCCGTAGTTCGGCGCGAACGCCAGCATGATCAGGCCGAGGAGCGTACACAACATGCCGAAGGCAAGGGAATAGGGTTTGGGATTGCGGTCCGTGGTAAAGCCCACCAGGGGCTGGAGCAGCGACGCGGTGATCTGGTAGGTGAGCGTGATCAAACCGATCTGCGCGAATGTGAGCTGGAACTTCCCTTTGAGCAGCGGATAGATCGCCAGAATGAGCGACTGGATCATGTCGTTCAGGAAGTGGGAAAAGCTGATCGCGCCGAGCACCTTGAATCTGATGCGCTTCGTCGCCCCGGGAACGGAACTTGTCATGAAACGATACCTCAGCGTTCTTTGAAAGGACCCGTTGCTGCTGTTACCGTGCGCAACTATATCAGCGCGATCGCCTTCTCGGGGCACATTTCCTGGCAGCAGAAGCATGCGATGCACGCATTCGCATCCACGCGGGGGATGTTTTCCACAAGCGTCAGCGCCGACACAGGGCAGTGGTCCACGCAGGTGCCGCAGGCCGTGCACTTCCCGGGATCTGCCTGCGGCCGCAGGAGCGTTCTTGTGTGGATCATTGTCTGCATGGTTTCGTTGCCCACGATCGCCTCGCCGCCCAGGGGGGGCAGCTTGAAGCCGGGCAGCCGCTTCAGTTCTCCAATCACTTCGATGGCAGCAAGCTCGTAGTCGCCCAGGCCCGCTTCCTTTGCCTTCTGCAGGAAGCGCAGTTTCCCCGGCTCGCACCCCATCATCGCCGCAATCACTGCGTCCATGGCAACTGCATTGTCCGACGCGAGAATCAGACCGATGTTCCTGAGGTCGCGCGAGGCCGGGCCGTTGCCCTCCATGCCGATGACCGCGTCCACGATGAACAGGTCCGGCGCGCGCAGGCGAAAGACATCCACGATCACTTCATGAAAGCGCTGCGGATTGCCGGCGGCCTTGTGCAGCATGGCTTTCTGCGCGCCGGGAAGGATGCCGTAGCTGTTCTTGATCGCGCCCGTCATGACCGTCAGGCCGTGGGTCTTGAACTTCGGCAGGCTGATGACGATGTCCGCGTCCAGCACCGCCCGGGACACGCTCACCCGGGGCATGAACGCGGGGTTGAAGTCGACCTTGCGCGAATCATCGCCGATGTTCCGGTAATGACCCTTGGCGGCTGCCATGAGCCCGGTTTTTTCGAAGGTCTCCTCATTCGCGCCATAGCTGAACAGGCCGGGATTGTCCCCCACGATGATGGAGGCGGGTTGCAGGGATTCTACTTTTTCGACGACAGCGCGGAGCACCGCCGGGTTGGTGACGATACTTTCTTCCGCGGCAGATGCGCGAAGCACGTTCGGCTTGATCATCACCTTCTTGCCTTGTATCTCGCAGGGAAACAGCTCGAATGCGCGGTCGACTGCCTGCCGCGCGGTTTCATACGTTGCCGGATGGATCAGGACCCTGGACATGATTTCATCTCCCTGCGGGCTGATAGTCGCCTCATGCACGTGAGTGACCTTCACAACATCGGTGAACGCGATACTGCTCTAAATCACGGGAGGTATCCGAAAGCCCCACCCGCCCGTGTTTTTTTAACTCAGACGTGTAATTCGCGCATGCTATGCAGCAAGCTTTGCCGCAATCGCCGCCACGTGTTTCCCCTGGAAGCGCGCGCCGGCAAGTTCATTCTCGCTCGGCAGGCGCTCGCCCTTCCCGCCAGCTATGGTCGACGCGCCATAGGGCGAGCATCCGGTGATCTCGTCGATCCGCATCTGGCCCTGGAACGTGTACGGGAGGCCGACAATCACCATGCCCTGGTGCAGCAGCGTCGTATGAAAGCTGAGGATGGTAGACTCCTGCCCGCCATGCTGCGTTGCCGAGGAGGTGAAAACGCTCCCGACTTTGCCGACGAGTGCGCCAGTAAACCAGAGCTGGCCCGTGGAATCGAGAAACTGCCTCATCTGGCCGCACATGTTCCCGAACCGGGTGGGCGCTCCGAAGATGATGGCCCCCGCCGACGCCAGATGGTCGGTCGTGCAGAGCGGGATATGGGCGAACGCTTTCTGTGCGTCCACGGCACCCATTGCCTTCAGAACATCGGGGGGAAGCGTTTCAGGCACCCTGAGCAGCATGGCTTCGGCCCCGGGGACTTCCCGCACCCCCGCGGCAACAGCCTCGGCCATGCGATAGATATGGCCGTACATCGAATAAAACGGAATAATCACTTTCATACTCTTCTCTCCTCCTTTGCATAATGGACGGCATCAGCGGCTACGGCATGAAGAGCGTGCCTGGAAGAGCCGGGTTGACTTCATAGGTCTTCATGACCGTCTCGGCGATCTTCTGGCCGCCCGCATAGTTGACGATCCTATAAGGCAGCACGGCGCCGCCGGTCTTCCGGAACTCCGAAAATTCCGATGACAGGGATGTTTCGCCTTCCCCCATCTTGAAATAACCCGTGACCCGTACGATATAAAACGTCTTCGCGTCAACAGCAACGTCCATGGGCGGGCCTTCGGAATCCGCGAGATGCAGCACGTCTGCAGGGTTTCCCTGGATGCTCTCCCTGCCGCGCCTGCTCACCGAATACGTTCCTTTCAGCAGGTCGTAGAGCAGATCGATGTGTTTATACTGATACACCATGGCAAGCAGTTTCGGACCGGTAACTTCGGAGGGGGGCTGCGCATCCGCTCCGCGATAGCCGCGGCCGTTGTTCAGGATTCTCGTTTCCGACGACCGCTGGTACTTCGTTTCGACACGGAGCTTGCCCGGACGCTGAAAAAAATATTCGTAGGTGCCGCGGTCGCCGCGCATGAGCGCAGAAATCTCGCCCACGGCATGAATGCCCTTCACGCTCTCGATTGCTTTTTCCCCGCCGTATGCCGCAATGACATGAGCAACGAGCCGCCTGGTAGTGTCATCCTGCCTGCCGTCAGCTCCTGCGGCAATAGCAGCGTGAAGAAAAACAATCTGCACGATCGCAGCTATGAGTTGCGTGACAATGCGCTTCATTCCCACCGTCCCCCGAAAGAGCATATATCATCTTTTTAAATAAAATTACCGTCCTCCGCCATAGCGTAGGGAGTGGCGGCACTGAAACCTCTCGTTCAATCAATCCGTCATGCACACGATCCCGTGTTTGATCGTGTAGTTCGTCAGTTCGGCGTTGTTCTTCATGTCCATCTTTTCGAGAATGTGCACGCGGTGCGTGCTCACGGTCTTCACGCTCAGGCCGAGCGCTTCCGCGATTTCGCCCACGGTCTTTCCGCGGCCGATCAGGCAGAGGATCTGATATTCGCGGTCCGAAAGCCGCTCGTGCGGCGGGCGCTCCGGCTCCTGGCCGGGCTCGAACAGCAGCTTCTCCGTAATGGAGGCGCTGATGTACCTGCCGCCCTGGGAAACCTTCCGGATGGCTTCGATAAGTTCTTCCGACGCGCTTGCTTTCGTGATGTACCCCGACGCGCCCGCCTTGATCGCGCGCACAGCGTATTGCTCCTCGGGATACATGCTCAGGATCAGGACGCGAAGCCTGGGCTTCTGGACTTTCAATAGTTTCAGGGTATCGAGCCCGCTCAAGCCCGGCATGGCTATATCGAGCAGCAGAAGATCGTAGTCCTTCTTCGCGACCTTGTCGAGGACCTCCTGGCCGCGGCTCGCTTCATCGATGATCTCCAGGTCGTCGTAATCCTCCAGGATCTGCTTCAATCCCTCCCGGAAGATGGCATGATCGTCCGCGATCAGAATGCGCGTCATCGCCCAGCCTTTCCGTCGCCGGGAATGCGAACCAGCACCGAGGTCCCGCGGTCCGGCGTGCCGGAGATTTCCACAATGCCGCCGAAGTAGCGCGCCCGTTCCCGCATCCCCAGCAGGCCGAAGGAGGCCCGGTCCGTGATTTTGTCCGGCGCGATGCCCCTTCCGTCGTCGTGGACTTCGAGCAGCAGGGTGTGATCCTCGTGCTTCAAGGAAACAGCCACGTGCGTGGCAGCGGCATGCCGGATGATGTTCGTGAGCGTTTCCTGAAATATGCGGAAAACGGCGGTCGCAATATTCTTGTCCTCCACCGCAACGTCGGGTGCGATCTCGGCCGAACAGGAAATGCCGGTCCGCTCCCTGAACTCCTTGACCTGCCACTCCACGGCCGCGGACAGGCCGAGGTAATCGAGCACACCCGGCCGCAGCTCCGATGAAATTTTTTGAACAGTCCGGATCGTATTATCCACGAGTCCTGACATGGTATCCGCTTTTTCGAGGAGCGGCTGCTGATCGCCGTGAATGCGCTTCTTGAGCCATGCAATGTCGAGCTTGAGCTTCGACAGGACCTGTCCCAGTTCGTCGTGGATCTCCCGGGCGATCAGTGCGCGCTCTTCCTCGCGGGCGGACTGGATGTGCGCCGAGAGGTTCCTGAGCTCCTCGCGCGAGCGGCGAAGCTCCTGCTCCACCCGCTTCGGTTCACTCATGTCCCGGGCGATGGCTTTGGTCCTCACCAGTCCCCCGTGTCCGTCTGTTTCCACGTATACGTTCACGCTTGCCGGGAACGTCGTCCCGTCTTTTCTCACGAATTCGCGCTCGATGCCATACAGCGCTTTGTGCTCCTGCATCGTGGCGAACTCCTTTTCATAGACCCGGCGCGACTGCGGCGTAAGAAAATCCGTAACGTGCCGTCCGATGACGTCGTCCTTGCGATACCCGAGCGTGCGCGCCTGTGTTTCATTGCAATCCACGATGATGCCGTCCCGGTTGAGGGAGTAGTACATGTCCGGCGCGTTGTCGTAGAGATCGCGGTATTTCATCTCGGAATCCATAAGCGCCGCTTCGTAACGCTGACGGAGCGAAATATAGACGAGCAGAATGATGATCGTGATGCTGAGGATGAAGATGACGGCGGATCCCGCGAGGATCACGTCCTTATACCGTGAATAAAACGTATCGGGACGGTTGACAACGGTGCTTTCCGGCGGCAGCGATGACTGTCTGATGCCGAATCGGGACAGCTCGCTGTAATCGAACATGTAAAGGTTCGGGCTGTTCTTCAGGACCGGAACCGCCGATACGGCTTCCCCCTTCAATATCCTGAGCGCCATTTCCGCGGCCGACCTTCCCTGCTGGTATCCGCTTGTCAGCCTGCCCCCGACGATGCCGCTGCCGAGGTAAAAATCCCAGAAGCTGTAAATCGGCGATTTCGTGGCCTGCCGGATGAGCCTGAGGCTTTCCTCGTAGGCGAAGAAATTGCCGGTTCGGTCCCTGTTCACCACGGTCAGGAGGATGATCGTGTCCTCCGGAATGTCGCGGAGGTTCGAAAGGAGCTCCTTGAAATCGAAATCCTCGGCAAGAAAGGTGAACCTCACCCGGTCTGTAAACGATGGCATGACTTCGAGCACTTCCTGCTTCATGGCATTTCCCGTCGTCGTTTTATCGCCGACGACCAGGATCTGCGTCGCATGAGGATGGAGCTGCAGGGCGATTGCTATGGTACCTTTGACGTCGGTGTCTTCCGCCACGCCCGTGAAGCGGTCGAACCCCCTGAGCATCGCATCCTTGTAGTTATTGACCCCGCAGAAGACGACGGGAATGGAGCGGAAGAGCTTCTCATGGGCGTGGGCGCGCGCAAAATCAAATGCATCGTTATCAGCGACGATCATTGCATCAAAGCGCTCCGCGCGGTACTTTTCATCGAGCAGCGCGTACAGCTTTTTGAAGTATTGTTCGCCATGGTACCGCTTTGTATCCATATATTCATAAAACAGTTCAATGCCCCTGCCTTCCTTCTCGCTCTTCAGGATGGATTCGATGCCGGTCACGATGCTGTCGGTCCAGGTAAGGCCTCTGTGGTAAGAACTCAGAATAAGGACTTTTTTCTTCTGCGTTGTCTGCGCATACAGCGCTCCGGGCGCAAGAAATTCCGGGAGGGAGACGATAAGAAATGCGGTAAAAATTATTCGAAGGATAGTCGCCATGGGAACACTGCTGAATAGGCCAATTATAACCGATTTTAATAAAGACAAGGAGACAATACTTCATCCCCCGCACCCCGGACCGCTCCCGCGGAGGGGAGAGGATGAAATGAAGCCCTCGTCCCGTTCGGCCGAGGGCCGGGAAGGGGGCTTTCTTCAATCAGTTCTTCATCATCCCTTCCACTCGATCACCGCCTCATTCCTCGGCGGCAAGCGGTGATATTTGTATTTCGGGTACCCGACCATCATGATACCGCAGCAGATGCGTCCTTCGGGAAGCGCGAGCGCCTGCAGGAACGGCGGCCATTGCGCAGCAGCCATCATCAGGAACCCGGCCCAGCACGAGCCGAGGCCGAGCGTGGGCGCCGCAAGATCGAGATAAGCGAGCGCCGACGTGCAATCGACCGGGGAGAGGCCGTATTCCTTCGGTCCATGGGCGATCACGAGCGCCGGAGCTCCGCGCGTGATGCCGTCGATGCCTGATTCCCACGCGGTCACGGCCCGGTCGAGCCGGTAGTTGACGGCAAAGGGGTGCTTGTTCGCAAGCATATGGCGCATGAGATCAACGACGATGCCTGCCATGTTTTTCACCTCCTCACGCGAATTCACCACGATGCACTGCACCTGCTGACTGTTGCTGCCTGTCGGCGCGTACCGGGCGACGCTGATAAGCTTCGCCAGTTTTTCCCGTTCAACGGGCTTGTCCTGGTATGCACGGATCGACCGGCGCGAGCGCAGAAAATGCTCGGCCTGGTCGATGGTGAGCGCAAATTCTTTTTTAACAGGAACAAAGTCCGAGGCTTTGATCCGTGCATGGCCGAATGCTCCGTGCGGACACACGGCCACACAGTGGCCGCATTTGATGCAGCGCTCTTCCGCGTCCTCCGTCGGCGTGGGCACAGGCGATCCGTCTTTCAGTTCAATAATCCTGAGCGGACACT
>DATHDE010000276.1:0-18503 GCA_035490495.1 Nitrospirota bacterium | reverse complement strand
GCAAGCATTATGCGTGTGCTGGGCGGTTTCGGCATCGGCGCGGCGCTCGGTCTTGTGCTCGGCCTCCTGATGGGCGGCAGCTCCGTGTTTTACGCCCTGTTCAACCCGCTCATCCAGATCCTGCGGCCGATTCCGCCCATTGCCTATATCCCCCTGGCTATCCTCTGGTTCGGGCTCGGGAATCCTCCTGCGTTTTTTCTGATCAGCCTCGGCGCCTTCTTTCCCGTGCTCATGAACACGATCTCCGGCGTGCGCCATGTGGACCCGTTGTTCATCCGGGCGGCGCAGAACATGGGGGCGGGTGGCATGACGCTCTTCCTGCGCATCATGATCCCTGCGGCGCTGCCCTACATTCTCACCGGCCTGCGCGTAGGCATCGG
Source organism: Nitrospirota bacterium (assembly GCA_035490495.1). Taxonomy (GTDB): domain Bacteria; phylum Nitrospirota; class UBA9217; order UBA9217; family UBA9217; genus JAJYKN01. Next base: position 18,123 of record DATHDE010000276.1, on the reverse strand, counting down.
CGTTGCGTTCATCGTCGTGATCGTTGCGGAGATGATCGCGGTGAACAACGGGCTCGGATACCGGATCCTGGAAGCGAGGGAATATCTCTGGTCGGACAAGATCATTGCGGGGATGATCACGATCGGGATCCTGGGACTGGCAATCGACATCGGTATGAGCAGAATTAATCGGTACCTGCTCCGCTGGCATCAGCGGCAGGAATGAGCATGATGTCAGCGGCGGAGGTCGGATCCAGAAACAGCGGAGCTGTCCGGCACCGAGGGGTCGGGGTACCGGGACGTTTCTTCCACGGTGCAGGGGTTTTCATCTCTGCGTGCTCCGCATATCCGCGTAAAATCGCCTGCCCCATCATTTATTCTCAGAAATGGGGAAGAGCGGATATGTCATCTCCCGTTGAGAGAATATGAACACACAAGCACCCAACAGTAATGCCGCGCAGGTCGTCGTCAGAAGCGTGAGCAAGACATTTACCGGGAGGGACCACCGCAGCGTCGTCGCGCTGGGGAAGATCGACCTCACGATCCATGAGGGAGAATTCGTGGCGATTCTCGGCCCGTCGGGGTGCGGCAAATCGACGCTTCTCAACATTCTCGCCGGATTTTCCCTGCCCACGTCAGGTGAGGTGGTGGCAAACAGCCAGCCGGTAACGCGGCCCGGCCCTGACCGGGGAATGGTATTCCAGGAATATGCGCTGTTTCCCTGGATGACGGTGGCGGAGAATGTCGCTTTCGGACTGGAGCTCAAAAAAATGCCGAACGACCAGATCAGGACCCAGGTGGACAAGCTCCTGGACAAGCTCCAGCTCCTCGATTTCCGAGATCGCTTTCCGAAGGATCTCTCGGGCGGGATGAAACAGCGCGTTGCGATTGCGCGTGTCCTTGCTCTGGATCCTCCGATTATGCTCATGGACGAACCGTTCGGCGCACTTGATGCCCTGACCCGGCGAACCATGCAGGACGAATTGTTGCGTATCTGGACCGAGTTCCGCAAGACGATCGTCTTCGTAACGCACGGCATCGACGAATCAATCTATCTTGCCGACCGCGTTGTAATCATGACGTACCGTCCCGGAACGATCAAGCAGATCGTCCGCGTCACCCTCGACCGGCCGCGTGATTCGGCGTCGCCGTCGTTCACTGAGCTGCAGAGGGAAATAGCAGGCCTGGTCATGGAAGAACAAATGCGCCTCTGCAAGGACGAAGAGCGGTGTGAGCGCTCTGATCCCTCTGCCGGGGATATTCTGTAATGCGGCACCTTCCTGCGAACCCGTTTTTCTTGATGGGGAATTGCCTGGTTGCCCCCTGAGGTCCATCAGCCGGGCACAGCAGCCGGCAGTCACCGGAAGAAAGCGAACGCTTGAAATCGGGGAAAAGGACAGGTACAATCTCTACGAGGACGCATGCAGCACACCCTTGCCGTCAGGACAGGAATCCGAAATGAACGCTGATATGTACGAACGAATGCGGGCAAAACTGTTCGGGGGCCACCGGCAGAACGCTTTTGCTCAGCTTCTGAAGGACAGGGCGGGGATCACGAAACCGATTCAGGGCTCGCCGGAAGAATTTTCACAAATCCTCCTTGAGCTGACGCAGGGGGATCTTAATGCGAAAAACAGCGCTGTCGTCTATGAAGTCGTTGCCAAGGGGAAAAAGGATATCCTGAAATTCAAGGACGGCTCCCTGTTCCGCGTCATCCGGGCAAAAAGTGATATTCAGGAGCAGGTCATCATCGCAGCGCCTCACTTGCCGTCGATGGACGATCTTCTTTATTCCAAGGAGGCGCCGCTTACCCGCCTTGTCAATGACAGCCTGATGATCCGGGATGCGTATAAGTGGGTCGTCGATGAATACCGGCTGGAGGAGCGGCGGCTTGCCGCTGAAAAAGCTGTTGTTGAAACAAGGATGGCGCGGGAAAGCAAGCTCACGGTCATTCTGGAAACCATTGAACGAACGAGGAGCGGCAACACCGTTATGATCCGCGGCCAGCAGAACATCGACGCGCTGCTGGATCTCGGCTTCGTCCCGTGTCTTGTCGACAATCCCGACGACTGGATCGACGCCGAGGATTTTCCGGGCATGCGGTACCGGCACGAGAAAAGCAGAGTCGAACTTCTCTTGACAGGGCGGGAAAAATTCCGGCCTATCGAGGAGCCGCATCGGCTGGAATTCACCTTTCTCCTGCACCGGAGCGATGATGATGCAGCAGCATTCGAGCGGATGGCGCAGAAATACCGGCGCACCCGACGGGATGGAACAACCTATTCGCCGGAGGAGTTTCGCGATGAACTCATTGCGCTCGTGAAGTATCCGGAGGAACTCAAGGGCAGGACTGAGGAGGACCTGGGCGTCATGGCCGACGAAGTCGAGCATGCAATCGACCGGCGGCAGAACCTTGACAAGGGAATCCTGCCCTACGAGGCGCTGTTTGGCAGAGACACGCGTACGATCATCGACTTCATTCAGAGGAACAAAACGCCGGGAAGGGAGATCCGTAAGGCCCTTGATTATTTCGAATATACGGGCATGATCGACGCGCAATATAAGGAAGCGCTGCATCGGCAGATTGCTGCTGCGACGGCGCGTTCTGAGCAGCCGGCACCCAGTGATCTGCTGTACGACAAGCGGGTCAAGGAAATCGTGGCAGAGGTGCTGAAAAAGATTCCCAAGGAAAAATTGACCCCCAAGACAGTCACCCTTGCGCTTGCACCCTATGTCAGCGAACTGGGGTTCGGGAGGCTGGTAAAGATCCGTGAGCGTATTTTGCAGCTGAAAGACATGGTGCACGACCAGGATGGTCTGGACGGGGCCTCCCTGTAGGGGAAGATACCAGAATATCAGGCAGGGAGGAACCAGGTGTTCATCGTCGAAGGCCGACAAAGGGGAAACCCCGCTGCAGACGGAGAGCGGTCGTGCCGACCGGTGTGCAATCCTGCTGTTTCCGCGGAACGCGGAGAGGAGTTTCTATGCCCGATGTGCAGAGCATGATCGGAAAAGAAGTGGAAGTAATTGCAAACGGCGTCGTGTACCGGGGCGTTCTCGTGGAGGTGTCGGACACGGATATCCATCTCAAAAGCAGGATGCAGTGGATGTCGCTGCCCGTGTCCATGGTGAATGCGGTGAGGCTTGCCGACGTTTCGGCGCGGGAACCGGAGCGCGAAGGCATCGGTTCTGAGGGCGGCAGCACACCGTGAGACACGGCGTGCCTGTTATGCGGTTTCAATGCGCAGTTTTTTCAGCTTCCGGTAGAGCGTGGCAAGATCCACACCCAGTTTTGTTGCTGCAGCTTCCTTATTCCCCTTCGACTCCGCAAGCGTTCTCCTGATGTATTCCCGCTCGAAATGATCAAGCGCCTGCTTGAGCGATGAGGTGGAAATGCCTTCGACGTCGAGTGTCCTGAATTTGTCGGGCAGATCGTGAATCGTGATCGTTTCGCTGTCCGCGAGGACGACCGCGCGTTCAATCGTGTTTCTGAGCTCCCTGATGTTGCCCGGCCAGTCATAGGCGAGCATCGCCTGCATCGCCTCATAGTCGATATCCTTGATCGTTTTTCCCGATTCCTTGCCCACGACCCCGAGGTAGTGTTTGATGAGGAGGGGGATGTCGTCCTTTCGCTCCCGGAGGGCGGGCATGCAGATCTCGATCACATTGAGGCGGTAGAACAGGTCCTCGCGAAACCGGTTCTCCTTGACCCGCTGCAGGAGATCAGCGTTTGTTGCCGCGATGATGCGGACGTCAACCGTCAGAACCCTCGTGTCGCCGACCGGGGTCAGCTCCTTGGTCTGGATCACGTGCAGAAGCTTCACTTGCAGGTTCTGCGGCAGTTCGCCAATCTCATCGAGAAAGAGCGTACCCGAATCGGCCATGGTTATAAGGCCTTTCTTGTCTTCGTTTGCGGAGGTGAAAGCGCCTTTTTTATGGCCGAAGAGTTCACTTTCAAGAAGGTTCTCCGGTATGGCGCCGCAGTTGATGGAAATAAACGGTTTATCCTTGCGGGGACCGGCCTGATGGATTGACTGGGCTACGAGTCCCTTCCCGGTGCCGCTTTCCCCCGTGATCAGGATGTTGCTTTTGTTCGGGATTACCTTTTCCATGACGCTGAACACCTTCTGCATGGGCTCCGAATTCCCGATAATGCTGTCGAAGGCGTCCCGGCGCTGGCTCAGCTCCTGCCGCAGGATCTGGTTCTCCATCTGGAGGCTCCGGTTTTGCAGCAGCCGCTTGATCGTGAGCCGGATTTCATCATTGATGAACGGCTTCGTGATGTAATCCGCGGCCCCGGCCCGCATAGCCTCCACCGCGGAACCCACGGACGCGAAGGCGGTCATCATGATGACCGACGACTCGGGACTGATTTTTTGCGCCTGTTTCATCACTTCGAATCCGTCCATTTTTTCCATCCTGATGTCGGTCATGATGATGTCGAAGGTCTCCTGCTGCATGCGCGCCACAGCCTCTTCACCGTTGTAGGCCTCCTTGACTGAATACCCTTCCTTGGACAGCAGGATATTCAATGCCATGCAGATGTCCTTTTCGTCATCTACTACCAGGATGTTCGTCTTTTTCATGTACCGCGCTCCTTATAAAATGCAAGATCGCTCACTGTTACGGCGGGATTCGGCAGCGCGGGCCTGCGGCGACCGGCGCACGCCGTGTGTCCGCCTCCCGAAGCGCGTACTCATTGCGCGCCTCCTGCCGCTCGCGCCCGTTCCACGGGGAGATTAATGGTAAAGACCGTGCCGCTGCCGACCTCGCTCCGTACGAGAATCTCGCCATTGAAACGGCGAACGATTTCGTAGCTCAGCGAAAGACCCAGCCCCGTTCCCTTGCCGGCTTCTTTCGTCGTGTAAAACGGATCGAAAATTTTTTCGAGGTCCTCCCTGGCGATGCCCGTGCCCGTATCGGCGAAGGTGATCTCAATGTGCTCCGGAGCATCCGCCTGCGCAGCGCGCCGCGTGGCAATGGTCAATGTGCCGCCGTCGGGCATGGCGTCGAGGGCGTTCAGAATGATATTGATGAATACCTGCGCGATCTGCCCCTCATCCACGAACACTTTCGGAAGCGACGGATCGAGGGTGAGCTTCATGGTGATGGAGCTTTTCATCCGCTTGTCGAGACGCATGAGGTCGAGCGTTGACTGCAGCACATCGTTTACCTGCGTTTCCTTGATGTTCAGCGAGTCCGCGCGAGCGAAGGTCGCCATGCGTCTGACGATGTCGGTGATGCGCTGGATATGCGTGTTGATGACGTCGAGGCTTTTCTGTGAGAACTCGTCCTGAGCCATTTCCCGCAGCATCTGGGCGAAGGTCGATATCGAAGTCAGCGGGTTGCCGATCTCGTGGGCCACGCCGGCAGCGAGGCGGCCCAGCGCGGCAAGCTTTTCCGAATGCATGACCTGCTGTTCCAGTTTTCGTGCCGTGGCCGTGCCGCGGTCCACCTTGTCCTCAAGTTCAACGGTGTACTGCTTCAGCGCTTCTTCAAGCTGCACGCGCTTTGTTACGTCCGTACTCGTAATCAGGACGCCCGGGGTCCGGCCGTCGAGCAGGAGGGGGTTAATACTCATGGTAAGATACAGCGGGTCCGGTCGCACCCCTATGATGGGGTAATCGCGCACCTCAAAGCTCTGGCCTTCAGCGGCTCTCCGGAGCAGGGCTTCGAGGGGCATGCCGTCATACGGCGGAAGGGGGTTGACGAAGACGGAAGGAAAGGGCTTGCCGATGATGTCGTCCTTGCTTCTGCCGAGGGTCTGGGCCTGGGCGGAGTTCACCGTTTTTATGTTCAGATCCTTGTCCAGCACCATGAGGTTTGTTCTCGTGTTCTCGATGATGTTCTCAAGATATTCCTTTGCGATCTCGATTTCCCGCTCCAGTTCCCGGTGTTTCTCGAGGTGCTTCGCCTTTTCTTCGGCCTCGATCCTTTTCTTATAACTCATGAGGATCACTCCGGCGGTCGCCAGGGTGGTCAGAAAGAGCGAAACGATCAGCAGGGAGTAGAAACGGCGGCTTTTCTGCATCAGTGCAATGACGTCGGAATAGGGCGCTGAAACAACGACGATCCATGACTTCCGTGCCATCGGCATTTTATAAAATGCGGTGAGTTTGTTCTCTCCGCCGGGCGCCTCGTAGTGTCCGAACATGGTCTCCCGGCCTTCGATCATCTTTTTTTCCATGTCAAAGGAGATATGGCAGGCAAAGCAGGAGGTGTCCGTCTGAAAGAGGTTCTTCCCCACCATGCGCGGTTGATTGGGGTGGTAAAGCAGCGTGCCGTCGCTGTCCATCATCCATGCATATCCCCGCGTCCCTGACTTGATCGGAGCGAGATAGCGTTTTGTGATTCCATCCATGGACAGGACCGCAAGTGCAACACCGCGAAAATGTGATATGACTTCACCAGGCGCTTTCCGGTAGACAGGCATGGCGATAATGAACTCCTTCGTAATCCGCCCGCCCTCCTCGTGGTCGAACAGTTCCGTCACGAGCTTTTCGTTTTTCGGCAGGATGTGGGCCTTCCTGAAGTAATCGGCAGAGGAAAAGTCCCTCCTGTTCGGTTTCGGACTGCTGCTGTCGTAGCGAAGGATTCCGCTGCGGTCGAGGACGCGGATCGCCACGAGTGACTCGTTCGTGAGGCCTGCATGGATCGACCCGACGACACTGCGACAGTCTATGCTTTGATCGATGCGCTCAATATCGGGCAGACCCGTAATCACGCGAAGGCTGTTCGAAACGGAGTCCATGTAGCTCTCGACATTCATGGCCACTTCACGCGCCAGAAGAAGCTGCTGCCTGTTGAACTGCGCTGCCATTTCATCTTGCAGCGTCTGGTGGAAAAACTGGCCGAGGACGATGATCAGCGAAAGAACGATGAGAAGGGTGAAGATGAATATCGACGGTGTGAATAATCCCTTTTCCCGGAGGGTGCGGATAAGATGTTGAAACATGGAGTAATTTACGACACAAATGAAGGGGAAGTCAAGGACAGTTTGCGGTCCGAAAAGAAGTGCCTGCCAGGCGTTCGTCCGGCTGTTGCGTCATACTTTGAGTGGTGCATGTTTCGGGAATGCAGCGGAGCATCACGGGTTCGAGATTCTTTTTATTTTCGAAAGAATCTCCATGGGACTGAAGGGTTTTACAACATATTCATCGGCGCCCACTTCCTTGCCGTGTTCCTGCTCGGCGACCTGTCCCTTTGCCGTCAGCATGATCACGTAGATTTTTTTCAGGAGAGGGTCGTTTTTTACCGCACTGCAGACGTCGTACCCGTTCATGCCCGGCATCATGATGTCGAGAAGAAGAATGTCCGGAATCACTTCGCGGACTTTGGCGAGCGTTTCCGCTCCATCCTTGGCCAGCCACAACTGATATCCTTCATCCTCAAGAAGATAGGTCAGGGCTTCTCTGATGTTTTCATTGTCGTCCGCAATGATGATTTTTTTGGGAGCAACTATCGCCATAGTGAGATGAGAACAATTCCACTTCAGGTATGCAACTTGCAAAAATAGTAGCGTTAAACCGGGTTTTTGTCAAGGTGGAAACTCCAGGGAAGCCGTTTCCCCGGGCACTCGAGAGAATAGTATAGTAATTCAATGAGAGCCTTGGTACAATAGCATCGAGTATCGCGGCACGAGCCAGCCGTACTCGGGAAACCCTGCAGTACCAGGCACGGGAGCGTAAACGGTGGGACCGAAAATCGATTATGCAGCTGTTCTCAAAATGGCATTGAGCAACGGCGGGGAATACGCCGATGTCTTCCTTGAGCAAAGCGCCCCCTTTGCTCTCGTGTGCGAGGACGGCAGACTTGAAAAAGCCGTTTCAGGCCTGGATTGCGGCGCGGGGGTGCGGCTCATGTTCGGCATGAAAACCGCATATGCTTATACAAACGTGCTCACGACCGATTCCCTTCTGGAAGTGGCACGCGCTGTCCGGCAGGCTGCAGGGGCGGGGTCGCGGGAACTTCACATCGACATGCGGAGGACGCACGGTGTGCATCATGCGCCGCTGCAGAAGCCGCCGGAACAGGTAGCTACGGCGAAGAAGGCGGCCCTTGTGCTTGAAGCCGACCGGATCGCACGAGCCGTCGACAGGCGCATCAGGCAGGTGCTCGTCTCGTATCGCGAGCATCGCCAGCAGGTTGTGATAGCATCGTCTGACGGCGGGATCGGGGAAGATGACCGGTCCTACCTGACGGCAGTGGTCCAGGTTATTGCATCGGGGGGAGATGCCGTACAGACAGGATACGAGCCGCTCGGCGGGAATACGGGCATGGAATTGTTCGATCATGATGCACTGTCCCGCGCAGCGGAAACGGCCGCGCGGCGTGCGATCCTGATGCTCGGAGCACGCAAGGCGCCTGCCGGAAGGATGCCCGTCGTCTTGTCATCGGAAGCAGGCGGGACCATGATACATGAAGCCGTGGGGCATGGTCTTGAAGCTGATCTGGCGCAGGCCGGCCTGTCGGTATATTCGGGAAGGAAAGGGGAACGGATCGCCTCTCCGCTGATTACCGTTCTCGATGATGCGACCCTGAGCGGCAGACGGGGGTCATTCGCTGTCGATGATGAAGGCACAGGAGCGCAGCGAACGGTTTTAGTCGATAAAGGGATACTCAAGACATTCCTGTATGACCGGCTGACTGCCCTGAAAGACGGGGCCCGGTCAACGGGCAACGGAAGGCGCGAATCGTATAAAAGCCGGCCGATCCCGCGCATGACCAATACCATGATCGCGCCGGGCGAGACTGATCCGCGTACGATTCTCGGCGAGACCGGCAGCGGTCTGTTCGTAAAGAAAATGGGCGGTGGTCAGGTGAACACGGTGAATGGAGATTTTGTATTCGAAGTAAGCGAAGGATACCTGATCGAGGGCGGTGTTGCAGGAGAACCGGTCAGGGGGGCGACACTGACCGGGAACGGACCACAGGTGCTGCTTGCCATCGACCGGGTTGGGTCGGACCTCGGATTCTCGATCGGCACGTGTGGAAAGGACGGACAAGGCGCGCCGGTGAGCGATGCGCAACCTACCATCAGAATTCCGGAGATCACGGTCGGCGGCGTTGTGGATTAAACAAAGGAGTGAGCAAACAGCATATGATACGCGCGGCTATCATTACATTGAGCGACAAGGGCGCGAGGGGGGAGCGTGAGGATGAAAGCGGTCGAGTGATACGGGATATGGTCGCTTCGATCGGCGCGTCAATCGAAGACTATATGATTCTTCCGGATGAAAAAGAACAGATCGTGAACACCCTCAAACGGCTGTGTGATGCCGCTGCTGTCGATCTCATCATCACGACAGGCGGCACAGGCGTTGCGCCCCGCGATGTTACACCTGAAGCGACACGCGAGGTGATTCACCGCGATCTGCCGGGTATGGCAGAAGCGATGCGGGCAGAAAGCATGAAAAAAACCCCTCATGCCATGATATCACGCGCTGTCGCCGGGATACGAAACCAGACGCTTATCATAAACCTGCCAGGCAGTCCGCGCGCAGTACGGGAGAACCTGGCAGTTGTCCTTCCAGCCATCAGTCATACCATCGAAAAAATGAAGGGTGACCCATCCGATTGCGCCCGAGCCTGACACCCTGAATTCCTTTGCATACTGTCATACACGCCATGATGTCCTCGTCATACTAGAGATCTGCACACACTAACTGAACGAATCTCTCTATTCTGTTTTGTACACGCAAACATCAGCATGGAGAGTTACAAGAAATTGCAAAAAGATACAATATATACCCTTAAAATACCCCATTTACGTTCTTGACAAATAATAATAATAAGTATTGAATATGAATTCTAAAGATAATTATATAAAAATAAGAATATAGGGTTTTATGCGTAGTTGATGCGCCTAAAGTAATAGCAGCCCTCTGTCAGAAAGTTTAATTTGAAGCGATCTCGCGCCTTGGCGATCAGGGCAAGAAAACTTGCACGGTAAGGAAGCGAGGGGGATGCATGCAGATAGTGCTGGTTGATGGTCGTCCTGTCGTGAGGAAGGGATTGAAAGCGCTCCTTCAAGAAGAGAGCGATTTCAACATCACTGGTGAGGCTGAAGATGGTGCTTCAGCTTTGAACATCATAAACAAACTGAAACCCGACATCGTGATTCTGGGGTTGAAGCTGTCCGGTATGAATGGACTCCAGGTGCTTTCGATGCTAAAAGAGATATGTCCGTCAATCCGGATTGTCATTCTTTCCCTCCTCGCAAACAGTTATTGCGTTGATGAGGCGTTTCGGAAAGGCGCACAGGGGTATGTTGTAATGGATGCGATGGAGCACGAGATTATCGAAGCGGTCAGGACCGTTGCCGCCGGCGGAGAGTACGTGTGCGATATGCTCGCTTTAGCGCACAGCTCTTCGCGCAAAGGGCGTCCAGCAGGCATGAGACATGACCGATATCATTCACTTACGAGAAGGGAATGTGAAATTATCACGCTCATTGCCCAGGGACATTTTAACAAAGACGTTGCATCACAACTCAATATCAGCATACGCACGGTGGAAACACACAGGGCGAATATTATGCGCAAGCTGAACCTGCGCTCACCTTCTGCTTTGATTCACTATGCGGTAAGCCGGAACATGTTGGAAATAACATGAACGAACGGGCCTCTGTATCTGATTGCGTTTTCTCGGAACATTCGCGAAATGACGGAGCAAACACGCGCACAGAAAATTCACGACATCAGGGCGACTGTCAGCATGGCCGTAGACCAGAGAACGTCCGTGGGAAGGTGGAAAATGCAGGTCGAGTCAAAAAAGATGTCTGCGCGTGCGGGGAATTCATCGTCCTGGAGCCACAGGGACAGAAGAACAGGAATCCTCGGAAACGGGTAAAGCAGGACAGAGGCGTCACCGCCGAGCAGGGCTTTTGCCCCTCCCCGTCGTAAACCGGTATCAACGAAAGCATCCCGGTCCTTTCCGAATTTCTCCGCAACGGAGTCCAGCGGAAGGACATGAGCCCCCCTCGAAAAGATGTCGCCGCCCCGGATCTCCGATGGTTTGACGAACCGGCTGGTTGCGGCAATGTTCTTTGCACTGATCAGATACCACAGGGCAGATGGACGGAAATAAAGGCCGAGCCCTCCCAGCAGAATGTCGCAGCCTCCATCGGAGCTTGAAATCGATCTGCTTGCGGGAGTGATTTCGAATGTCATGCCGAATGAACGCACTAGGTACGCATGCGATGCGGCATTGTATTCCACGAGAGCATCCCGGCTGACCACTCCGGGGTCGAGCATTGAAAGAGTGTCCCAGGCTTTATTCTCCCCCGGGAAAAAAGCTTCCGTCATGTTCTCACCCCGCTGATTTCATATTTTTGAATCCCGCGACTTGCAATCCCCGGGGGGCTTCACTGCTTCATTTGATTGCAAGATGCCCCGCTGCTTGCAGCGGGGTCCCTTGCATACCCTGCTGCTTGCCGCAGAGTGATTTGAGTATACTATCAGAGTCAGGCGTGAATGCAAGACAGAAAACAACGAGCTGCGCTCATTTTCCCGAAGTGTATAGCCGTGCACGGGCGGAACTCGCCCCCGCGCCGGATGGTTCATGGTGGGATGGCATGGTGTTTGGCAGGCGTGTGAGAAAACACCGCTGGAGTGGAGAGGAACAGCGGTACCCGGCTTCCCTGCGGGCGGACTTTGAGCGAGGGCAGCGGTTACTCAATTCCGATGACGCAGTTGCTCGTACCGAAATCATTGGGTGTGAAAGATGCGCCGGTAATATCCTGAACCCATGCTCCGTCCACGAAGTATTTATATTCGTGCCTTCCCGGAGCAAGTTTCACCTTGACTTTCCAGGTGCCGTCTTTGCTTTTTTTCATGAGCAAGGCATTGGTGCTCCACGAATTGAATGTCCCGGCAATCGAAACCTGCTTTGCTTCAGGAGCGAAAAGGGAGAATTCCACTTCCTGCGAAGACGTACTGCGCACTTTGCCTAAAATCCTTTTTGAACGGCTTATGTGTTCCTGCAGCTGCATATTTCCACCTCCTTGTGAGCATTGTAAAAAATGATACGAGTCTGCACGATGAATAGCCGGATGAATGCAGGAAAGTTTTTCAAGAGCTCGCTCTAACCTATGGATAGCAGCAAGCAGGTGCGTTGTCAACCCCACTGAGCAGTAAAATACACAGAATATCGATTTACCATGAAAAAAATACTTCATCGGTGTGTCTGCGAAACAAACTAAATGTGTAGTTTGGTAATGTAAATTGTAAAACGATAGTATTTATGTTTTGCTCATTTTCATCCATTTCCGAAAGGCTCCTGGTTCATGCAAAGTTTGCTGTTTATTGTATAATCGAACAAGAGAATAAGCGTAAACTGATTCGAATTATTCTAAAATAGGCAGGCGGGGGACCTTTTACATCAGAGCGTTTGTTCACTAACTCAAGGAGGTGCCTAATGGTTGAGGACAGATGCGTAGTTCGCGGATTTGAAAAGCTGCTCGTGGCAACGGACGGGTCCGCATTCAGCGATGCTGCGATTCAGGAAGCACTCGACATTGCCGGTTCCTGCTCCAGTAAACTGTATGTAGTGCATATAATTGAAACCGGCGTCGAGGTGGAGCTCTGGGACAGAGGAGTGACGGAACGGCTCGAAAACGAGATGGGAAAATACCTTTCGCGCGTTCAGGCAGCGGCAAAGAAAAAAGGAGTTTCATGCGAGGTGGTCATGCATCTCGGCGAAGAACCGTACCGGATCATTGTGGCTGAAGCGAAAAAGCTCAAAGTGGGCACTATAATCATGGGCAGTCACGGTCGCACCGGACTTCCGCGGCTGATGATGGGCAGTACGGTAACCCGCGTCATCGGTCACGCGCCATGCAAGGTCCTGATCGTGCCGGGGAAGAAGGGAAAATAGCTGCAGAGCAGGCTTATGATGAAAAGTACAACGTACAACATGCCCCGTACGTTGTACTTTTTTTTAAAAAAACTATGGGGAACTGCACGTGCATTGAAATTGAATCCCGCGAATTGCAAACCACGGCTCCTGCCGGAGAGAGCTCCACTCTTAAGACAATTCACAGCAAGCTCTCATCTCTCATGAAATAGCGACACCCCTTCTGCTGGTCCGCACTGCAAGCAGCATATTGGATGAAATCCCACCCCAGACGTCGTTGACACCCACCAGGATCAGGATTATATTCATGCAGCAAGCGCAAATGGTAAAATAGATAGAGAATCTTTTAAGAGCTGCAGAGGGTGAGTATGAGACACAACTTCCTTCGGCCGGCAGGGGGAGCAAGCAATGCATGAGCAAGGAAAGATTGCCGGGGGACAGGTAACGCGGATAGCCAATTCGAGCACTTCAATCCATGCAACGGAGGAAATATGAAAATCAAAATTGTTTTAGCAGTGGCGGCAATCCTTATTCCAGCGGTTGCAGCAGCAGCTGTTACGTCTTCCCATAATTATGAAAAAATCAAGAGCTTGAGCGATTTTAAGGGAAACGTAACCTCAATAGCATTCAGCCCGTCCGGCAAAGTGGTTGCGATAGGAACGTCTGAGAAAACCGTGGTGCTGTGGGATGCTGCAAGCTGGCAAGTTATAAAAACCCTGAATGAGAACGATGGAGACGTTAACGCCGTGGTCTTCAGTCATGACGGAAAGTACCTGGCCTCGGGTGACAAGAGGAACAAAGTGATGGTGTTCGACACACAAACATGGAAACGGGTCATGAAAATCAAGGCGTATAACACCGTGAACGCGCTGTCCTTTAATAAAGACGACAGCATATTGGCCATAGCGTGCGATGACAACGACGCAATGCTGTGGAACATGCAGAAGGACAGCCTCTTCAAGAAGCTGAAAGGCCATCAACGGGATGTGAAGTCGATAGCGTTCAGCCCGGACGGCACGAAAGTGGCTACAGGCAGCAGTGACAATACCGTCATTTTATGGGATTCAGCCTCCGGCAACATGATGAAAACGCTGACGGGCCATACAAACGATATCGCAGCCGTCTCGTTCAGCCCTGACGGGAAATATCTCATTTCCGGCAGTCGTGATAATACGATCATTATTTGGGACGGGAAAAGCGGAAATAAGATAAACGTACTGAACGGACACTCCAGCAAGATGGCCATTCTTTCGTTTCTTCCGGGCAGCAATGTTGTATCGTCGGGCGATTCCAATATGACGGTCAGGGGAACCGGTCCTTTCGGAATACCGATTTATTCCGAGGATACCTGCAAGATTGTTTTTTGGGACGCAGTTTCAGCGAAACAGATAAAAGCAATGAGCAGCGACTGCGATTTGAGCAGCATGGCGTATAGCACGGACGGGAAATATCTCGTTACCGGCCATAACGGCAGTACAAATTATATTACGGTATGGGGACGTAAGTAACATCGGGTAAAGCTGTGAACAGGCGCAGCGTGCAAAGACGACTCTGTACGCCGCGCCTGTCTGTTCTCCTAGAACTTCTTGGGGAACTGCTTCGCAATGCCCGATGCGAGCGCATCGGCAATCATGTAGATATGCTGCCGCATTGCGTCCCAGTCAGTTGCTTCCGCTGTATAATCCTTTGCCGCAACGGCATCGATCTGCGCGATATGATGCGCGCCGTGCGCCAACAGCAATGATACAAGCGTGTCCTTCGGCCAGTTTTTGGGGTTGGCTCCATTCAGGAATACGGCGATCTCCTCGGCATTCTTTTTCAGCTTCGTCACCGCAGCATCCTTACCTTCCTTGTTTCCTGCCATGGATGCGGTCAGATACTCCTTGATCGCCCCGTAATGGCCGGCCAGGAGCCCGAAGAGCTTGTCGCCGGCTTCCTTGCCGTAAAACGATCCGACTGCCGCGGCGATGTCCTTCGCGTTTTTAACGACGTTTTCCTCGGCAACCTTGGCAGCGCCCGCATCACCGGATTCAGTCGCAAAAACCACGGAGCGCACCCAGAAGATATGACCGATCCAGAGATCGCGCAGCGTCATCCGGAGCTCCACGGCTTTCACCGGGATCTTCATTTCCTTTTCAGAGGCAATGCTGAGAGCAGGCGACATCATCATCAGGACAAGCGCGGCTGTCAACAGTACCCCGGTCAACGTTCTTTTCCGCATGGTAAACACCTCCTTATCGAAGTATGGTTCATTTCTGCAGGTACAATTACAGGATAGCTCGAAAATAATAATAAGTCAAATTACAATTTGACTATATTGACAAAATGACGCCATGGGTCTATAGTATGTGTGAAGGGAAAGGGGAGGCGCATATGACGGCGTCAAAGTGGAATGCGGGCAGACCCGCCGGATCGCGCGAGCGGATCATACGGCTGCTGCTGAAACGCCGCAGCACCGTGGAATCCCTGGCATCCGAACTGGGAGTGACGAAAAACGCAGTTCGCGCGCAGATTGCCCTGCTGCAGCGGGAAGGGGCGGTGGAAGTGCAGGGCGAGGTGAAGGGTGCGCGGAGGCCGGCTGCTGTCTATGGTGTCCGGCCGGGCGCGGACGTGCATTCCTCGAAAGCCTATCAGGTTGTCCTGCCGGGGTTGATCCGCGTTCTGGCGGACAAACTCGATCAGGGCGAGTTCCGGACCGTGATGCGCGAACTCGGACGGCGCCTGGCGGGGTCTGTTCCCCGTCCTTCCGGCAGCCCGCGGGAACGCGTCCGGGCGGCGCTTGATTTTCTCAAAACGCTCGGATCGGACGCTGAAATGACGGAAAAAGGGGGAACCGTTGTCATCAGCAGCTATGGCTGCCCGATTTCGGCGGCCGTGGCTGCCGACGCACGGTCCTGCATTGCCATGGAAGCACTGCTCAAGGAATTAACGGGGCTGCGCGTTACCGAAAAATGCAGCCACGGCGAACAACCGCGGTGCAGGTTTGAAATCAATATGAATAAGTAATTATAATTACGGATGCATGAATGCGTAATAAAGAAACGGGGCAGAAACCCGATGGAGATGGAAGAACCATCGGCGGGGAGTACGCTTGTGCGAAAAATAATTACAATGGCGGGAGAGCATGAGAATCGAACCCATACTTCGTGTTGATAGTATTGACATTATTTACGCTCTTCGGGGAGGCTGCGGGGAGAAATCCTTCTGGCATGGACATCTTGCAAATACGCTTGCCTGTTACTGTCCCTGTGTCGTTTTATACAGGCTCGAGAAGATATTGGTTAATAGCTGTCTATCATCTTCTCTGCGGCACTAACTCGGATTCTAAGGCCTCCAGAAGAGCGTTGTAATCCGGTGGGCCGTCATAGCGCATTCCGTTAATATAGAAGGTAGGTGTGCCGTTAATACCACTGCGAATGCCGCTCTGGCGGTCTTCCCTGATACGATTCGTCACAACGTCTTGCTTTATATCGTTCGCAAATTTAGCGAGATCCAGTCCTATTCGCTTTGCCCACAAAGGAATAATGTCCGGTTTGAGATGTGTCTGCTCTTCATAGAGAAGATCATGCATCTCCCAAAACTTACCCTGCAGCGCTGCGGCCTCCGCTGTTTCTGCGGCGATCAAGGCATACGGGTGCGCCTGGGTCACGGGAAAATTCCTGAACACGAATCGCAATTTCCTTCCCAATTTATTCTGCAAGCGCTTAACGACAGGATAGGCTGCTCCGCAGTAGGGGCATTGATAATCTCCATATTCCACCAGGGTCAGGGGAGCGTCAGCGGGTCCCGCAGCATGGTCTCGTTCTGAAACAGGCTGAATGAGTGTGTTCGATTCATCCATACGGCCTCCTGCATCGGACTGGAGTCGGCATCAAACGCTATCCGCTCACTATCCGGTCCCGGCCATTACGGTCCCGGCCATTGATTCGAGAGCTTTTAAAATTCCGTCAGCGCCCGGATTAGTGCCCACCGGAGAGACGTAACTCCAACGAATGATGCCCTGGGCATCGATTACAAATAATGCCCGCTCCGACTGGCCATCTTTCTCCCGGTAGACGCCGTACTTGCGGGCTACCGCGCCTTTGGGCTCGAAATCAGCCAAGAGCGGCATCTGCAAGTTGCGGTTTTTGCTGAAGGCGAGATGGCACCAGACGCCGTCAACCGAGACGCCGATGACCTGCGCTTTAAACTCGGAGAATTCTGGTTTCAACTCGTTATAGAGAGTCAATTGGTCGCTGCAGACCGGACTCCAATCAGCCGGATAGAATACCAGTACCACGGGCACCCCTCGAAAGTCGGAGAGCGATATTTTTTGACCAGGGGCGGCAGGCAGGGCGAAGTCAGGAGCACGAATGCCTGGCTTAAGCGCCGTCATTGTATGTTCTTCATCGTTCCTTGTGTTCGACCGCATTTCCCTGGATCGTTCCGTTATAACAGCCTTATTGGGTTTAGTTGTCATGAACAATTCGCCTCCTCTGCTGGAAACGCGCAAGAGCT
Organism: Nitrospirota bacterium; assembly: GCA_035490495.1. GTDB lineage: Bacteria > Nitrospirota > UBA9217 > UBA9217 > UBA9217 > JAJYKN01. The sequence continues at coordinate 792 of DATHDE010000276.1, read as the reverse complement.
CGGTCCTTCGAGTTTTGCACAATTATTCGTGAAAGAGCACTGTATACGGCCTCTTATTAAAAAATGCGAATCATCCTCGGTAATCACAGCATTCATGGTTTATCCGCATCTCATGATTTATGAGTATCTCAACTTGATAGATGTGTCAATCCAACGAAAGTAGTTGAACTCGCGCGCAGCCGATTTGCGGTACTTACGTCCGGTCGAACGTCAAGGCGTGATAAGTTACGTATATTAATATATCGCAGCAATTACGGTATCACCATGAGGTGGAACACCGTGAATGCTGAAAACAGAAACTCTCTCCGTCCATAAAACAGGTTGCTGCCATGCGTTTCAGTGATATCTCGACTGACGGAAAATCCGGCGGCTCATGGTTTCGAAACATAAAAGTAATACTTAGCCTTGTAAGCCACACGGGCCTCTTTGCCTGCCTGTTCCTGACCGTTGCAGCCTTCTGCGGGCGCTTTACCGCCGACAGTGTATAAGCGCTGAACACTTTGCGTACGACTGAAGGCGCCGCTTCCCGAGGTTGATTTCGCGCTCAGCAACAGCCACGGAATGGCATCGGGGTCCGGACCATTGTCCTTCGCTCTGACTTCGCCGATCACTCTGCTTCCATCAAGAGCTTCCCAGGTCGGACCGGCATAATGCCTGCCGATTTTATTTCCGGCGTTGTCGAACAGCTCTGCATCCGGCGCTTTGAATATCCACTCATACCGGGTCGGATTGTCTTTAACGGCTTCGCACGTATAAATCTGAACTCCGACGCCCTGTGCTTCGAGCGATAGG
>DATHDE010000275.1:0-28271 GCA_035490495.1 Nitrospirota bacterium | reverse complement strand
ATGGGCCTGGATGAGAGCGTCGTACGGAAAGCTTCGGCCGCCGTGGCGATGTCCCGCTGGACGTTCACGCATGAAATGGCGCGGCTTGTGCTGCTGGAGCAGCTGTACCGGGCGTTTACCATCATCAAAGGCAAGCCGTATCATTATTAATGCTCTTCTGTGAGAAACGACAGAAACCGTCATTCCCGAAGCCGTAATCGGGAATCCGGTGTTATAAGCACATTTTTTGACGGTGATGTTCACTGCTTTTTGAATGAAGCATCCTGATTTTTCACGGCGGGTTCATCCGCTGTTATCAGGGTAATTGCATTGCAGCTTTGCATCTCCGGGAGGCGAAAGGACCGTTTATGAAATATATCGCAACCATGCTGCTGGTAATTGTTGCGACGGCGTGCATCGTAGTGCTCTATTTGATCAACCCGGAGAGCATCTCCATTCATCTCACCCCCACGCTCACCAGGGAGATATCAAAACCCGCCTTTTTTATGACCGCCTTCTGTGCGGGGGCGGGCATCATATTCATCCTGTACTTCATGCGCGATGTAAAACGCTTCGTTCGCGGACTGCGCCAGCAGCGTGAGCAGAAGAAACGCCTGAAGATCCAGGAGCTCTATACCAAAGGCCTGAACGCGATGCTGGCCAAGCGCAACGCGGAAGCTGCGGGCTTTTTCCAGAGGGTGCTCGCCCTGGACGCGAATCATGTGGACGCGCTGCTGCGCCTGGGCATCAGCAGGCTGCGCGAAAAGAACGTGCAGGACGCCATCCTCGTCCATCAGAAGGCGCTCGGATTCGACCACGGAAACCAGGAAGTGATCTTTTCCCTTGCCGTGGATTACGAGGAAGCTAAGCGGTTCGACGACGCGCTCGCAATGTACAAGAAAATCCTGGACCGCGACCCCTCCAACGTGGCGGCGCTCATGAAGGCGAGGGACCTGTATCACCGGCTGACCCAGTGGCAGGACCTCTACGAGACGCAGCGCAAGCTCGTTGCGTGCCCGCTCACGGCCACGGAGCAGGAAGTCGAGCACCGGCGGCTCGTGGGGTATAAATATGAACTCGGCCGGTCGCACCTGGAAGCCGGCGCCCTGGAACAGGCACGGAAGGACTTCCGCGGCGTGATCAAGCTCGACAAGGATTTCGTGCCCGCCTATCTCGGCCTCGGAGAAGTGTACCTGGAGGAGGGAAAAGTCAAGGAAGCTGCGGAGCTCTGGGAAAAGTCATACAAGATGACCTCGTCCGTGCTGCTTCTGCTGCGGCTCGAGGACCTGTATCTGAAGCTCGGAGAACCCGGGCGGATCATTGAAATCTACTCGCAGGCCGCGAACTGGAAGCCGCAGGATCACGGCATCAAATTCTTCCTCGGCAAACTGTACTACCGCCTCGAAATGGTCGATGAAGCATTCGACACGCTGGCAAGCGTGGATTGGGGCGACAAGGAAATCCCCGACGTGCATAAGCTGCTGGGGAATATTTATCTCAGAAGAGGCTCGTTCGGCCTCGCCGCCTCGGAGTTTAAAAGAGCACTGGGCTTCAAGAAACAAATCATCATCCCGTACGTGTGTTCGAACTGCGCCCTGCGGACCAACGACTGGTCGGGCCGCTGCCCGAACTGCGGCAAGTGGAACACACTCGGAATCAATCTCGAAAAAACCTTCTGAGCGCCGGACGCGGTCTTCCTGCAGCTCCTTCCTGCACTGCGGCAGCATGATGGTGCAACAGTGCCCGTACTAGGGCGGCAACGCCGGCCTGTTCGAGGCCGGAACCGCGAAGAGGATTTCACATGACTGGCAAAAATGTGCTGTTGATGGTCCTGGACGGCTGGGGCGTCAATAAAAAGAAGGAAGGAAACGCAATCCTTGCGGCAAAAGCCCCGTTCTATCACCGGCTGCTCGCGGAGTACCCCTCTACGGAACTCAGCGCCTCGGGAGAGAGCGTGGGTCTTCCCGACGGGCAGATGGGGAATTCCGAAGTCGGCCATCTGAACCTCGGCGCCGGCCGGATCGTGTACCAGGATTCAACGCGCATCAGCAAGGCGATCAGGGAGGGCGACTTTTTCAAAAATCCCGTCCTGCTGTCCGCCATGGATGCTGCGGCAAAGACGGAAGCATCGCTCCATCTCATGGGTCTGCTGTCCGACGGCGGCGTGCACAGCCGGCTCGATCACATCTACGCCATGTGCGACATGGCCGCGGCGCGGGGCGTCCGCAGGCTCTTTTTCCATGCCTTTCTCGACGGCAGGGATACGCCGCCGTCGAGCGCGCTGCGGTACGTGAAGGACCTTGAACAGCACTTTGCCCGGACGGGTGTGGGAAAGATCGCCACCGTATCGGGCCGGTATTATGCCATGGACCGCGACAAGCGGTGGGAACGCATCCAGAAGGCGTACGAGGCGCTGGTGCTGGCGGAGGGCATCAGAAAATATTCAGCGGTCGAGGCGATCGAGCAGAGCTACCAGCATGAACGAACGGATGAATTCATGCTGCCGACCGTGATCCTCGACAGCCAGACCAACAAGCCGCTCGCGCCGATCAGGACCGGCGACGCGGTCATCTTCTGCAATTTCCGGTCGGACCGGGCGCGCGAGATCACGCGGGCGCTGACGGACCCCGAGTTCCAGGGATTCCGCCGCCTGAACGTTCCCCGCTTGTCCGCATTCGTCTGTCTCACGGCCTATGACGAGACGTTCAACCTGCCCGTGGCGTTCGCGCCCCAGCGCCTCACGAACATCCTCGGGGAGGTGGTGAGCAAGAACGACATCCGCCAGCTCCGCATCGCGGAGACGGAAAAATACGCGCATGTGACATTCTTCTTCAACGGCGGGGAGGAGCCGCCGTTTCCGCGGGAAGACCGGATCCTCGTGCCGTCGCCGCGCGATGTCGCCACCTACGATAAGAAGCCCGCAATGAGCGCGCGGGAGATAACGGACAAGCTCGTCGAACAGATCACATCGCGCCAGTACGGATTCATCCTGGTCAATTACGCGAATCCCGACATGGTGGGCCACACGGGAATCGTCGAAGCGGCCATCAAGGCGGTGGAAGTGCTGGACGAATGCCTGGAGCGCGTGCTCAAAGCCGCATGGGAAACCGACATGACGGTGCTCATCACCGCGGACCACGGGAACATCGAAGTCATGTTCGATCCGGTCTCGGGGCAGCCCCATACGGCGCACACGACTGATCCCGTGCCGTGCATCCTCGTGCGCAAGGGCGCGCAGCTGCGCTCCGGCGGCGTCCTCGCTGATATCGCGCCGACGGTGCTCGAACTCATGGGGCTGGAGATCCCGAAGGAAATGACCGGCCGCAGCCTGCTCGCGTCCGCGTCTTAAAGAGTGCATGTTGAACGGCACGGAACAGGACAGGAAAAGGCATCAAGATCGCGGTTCTTCTGAGCGCCCTCCTTTCTGCCCGGCTGGAACTTCCCTGGATGTCCATGAGAACAGGCCCGCTCTCCTCCGCGCTGCACAGCGTGCTCGATTTTCTGCTGCCGACCTCCTGCGCTTTTTGCAGAAGCCCGGTCGGAAAGTCCCCCGTCCCGCGGCTGTGTTCCACGTGCTGGTCTGACGTTACCCCCCTGCACGCGCCCGTCTGCCCGTCCTGCGGAAGACCGTTCGAATCTCCCGAAGCGCTTGCCCACAGTCCGGAGCACATCTGCGGCTCCTGCCGGAAAACTCCGCCCAAGTTCGATCAGGCCCTGTCAACGGGCCTCTTTGAGGGACCGCTGCGCGAAGCCATCCACCAGTTCAAGTACCGGCCCTGCCGTGCTCTCGGAAAACCGCTCGGCCGCTGGATGGCGGAGCATGTCAATGTTCTTCTGCCCGTCGACATGATCATGCCCGTCCCCCTGCACCGTACTCGGCTCAGGACGCGGGGTTTCAATCAGTCGCTTCTGCTCGCCCACCAGGTGGGCAGGCACAAGGGGATACGCCTTGTCATGGACAACCTTGTTCGCGTCCGGGCCACGCGTCCTCAGGTCGAACTGAACGGCATTGAGCGGAAAAGAAACGTGGCCGGCGCATTCCTCGTCCGCCGTCCGGAGGAAGTCAGGGAACGGCATATCCTGCTCGTGGACGATGTGTTCACAACAGGCGCCACGCTCGAGGAGTGCGCGTCCACACTGAAGGAGTCAGGCGCGTCGCGGGTGACAGCCTTGACGCTTGCGCGGGCCGGGTGATCAGCCGCTGACAGCGGATTCCGCTCAAACGCTGCTGAAGGTTTTCAATGTCGTATTCTTGACATTTTTATAGTCCTTCTGATATATTTGAAGGCGGTAAAATCCTTTGAAACACTGCACGTGCAAGGCTTTCTGATTCGCCTAACATCCTGATCCACAAGGTGAAAAGTACCTTGACGAATGCTGCGTATCCTGTTATCTTCGATCATACGATCCGACAACCCATGCCTCACCAACAACAGCTGGGAGGCTGCACACGAAGCGCTCAGGCCGTTCATCGTTGATATGCTCGGGGCGTTTCATCATAACACTTAACAAGCTGTTCATATTAAGGAGGGAAAATGTTCAGAACAAAATCCGTTTTATTCGTATTGCTCGCAGCAGTGTTCGTATTCGCCGGAGCAGGAGTCGCATCAGCACAGCTGATCGGTTCGGTGAAAGATGTGGTGGAGTCGGCAGGATCATCGGGCAAGGTGGACTGGACCACGGGCGTGATCACGGCCGTCGGGATCGGAGCGCCGCCGGCGCAGCCCGCCAATGCCGCGCAGGCGCGCGCCATGGCAGAGCGTGCAGCGCAGGTCGTCGCGTACCGTAACCTTCTGGAAGCCGTTAAAGGCGTGCGCGTGGACTCGACAACCACAGTAGAGAACTTCATGGTGTCGAGCGATATCATCCGGACGGAAGTCAGCGGCATCATCCAGGGCGCAACGGTCATGGACAAAAAGTACATGTCCGACGGCTCGGTGGAAGTAACGGTGGGCATGAAATTGACGGGCGCGCTTGCAGAGGCGCTGCTGCCGAAGTCCATGCCCGGTGCTCCGGGCATGCCTGCAGCACCGGCGCCCGGCATGCCGGCCGCCCCGGCTGCGCCTGCACCAGCCCAGCCTGGACAGCTCTATACGGGCCTGATCGTTGACGGCCGCGGACTCGGCGTGCGTCCTGCCATGTCCCCGAAGATCATGAGTGAAGAGGGCAAGGAAATCTACGGATCAGCGATGATCAGCAGGGACTATGCCGTTCGTGAAGGCATGGCCGGATACATGAAGGATCCTGCAGCTGCAGCGGCAAACCCCCGCGTGGCTGACAAACCGCTCACGGTAAAGGCGCTCAAGGTTTCGGGCGATTCGCGCGTGGATCTCGTGGTCAGCAACGCCGATGCAACGACGATTCAGAATGCCGCCCAGAACATGAGTATGCTTGAAAAGTGCAAGGTCATCATCCTTGTCGATTGACCGGCGGCAGCGTGCAGTCTTCACAACTCACCGCCGATCTTGATCGGCAATCAGGAGGGAATGCATGATTACGAAAACTCTTCGTCTACTGGCCGTGCTGGCGATGGTCGCAGCGGCAATCGCCATGACCGGATGCGGACCCAAGGCAGCGCCGTCCACGTCCGTCATGGATTCGCCCGAATATCATTACAATCAGGGCCTGAAGCTCATGGATGCCGACCGGCTCGATGATGCAATGCGCGAATTCGACCGGGCCGTCGCGCTCGACCCCAAATCGCCGCTGGGCTTCATCGGCAAGGGCCTCACCCTGGGCAAGAAGGGCGATTTCAAGCCCGCCTTCGAGAACATGGAAAAAGCAAAAGGCCTGGAAAAAACGGGCATCGAGGCGCATATCGGCATGATCCGGCTGTACGGCATGCAGATGGCCAAGGATCAGAAGAAAGTGAAGGACCTCGCGCGGGCTGCCGAGAAGGAGTTCAAGGCGGCGGACAAGATCGCGCCGAAGAACGCCCGGCTGCATTATTACATGGGGATGTGCTATAAGATGGAGCTCGATTTCGATAAAGCCGCACCCATGTTCCGCACCGTGCTCGACATCAACGGCGACTTCGTGCCGGAAGCGAACGCAGAATGGGCGCTGATCCAGAAGATCCAGCGCGCCGCGCCCGGTTCGGAGATCGGCAAGAAGATCGCTCTCATCGACAAGATCGACCGCGCGGACATCGCAGCGCTCTTCGATCAGGAGATGAACCTCGAAAAATTGTTCACCAAGCGCGGCACGAAGACGTACGACACGACCTTCAAGCCGCCCACCGAATCATCGACCGCCATGCAGACCGAAACGGTCACGAAGATGGCAGCAGCCACGGACATCAACGACAACTGGCTCAAGCCGAGCATCGAAACGGTGCTGAAGCTCCGGATCCGCGGCCTTGAGGCAGGGCCAAACCACAAGTTCGAACCCGACAAGCTGATCACCAAGTCGGAGTTCGCGCTCATGCTTGAGGACATTCTGATCAAGGTGTCGGGGGATGAGAAGCTGGCCACCAAGTACCTCGGAGCCACCTCGCCGTTCCCCGATGTGAGAAACGATCATTATGCCTTCAACGCCATCATGATGACGACGTCCCGGGGATTCCTGGAAGCCGACAAGGCGACCGGCGAATTCAGGGGGAATGAGTACGTGAGCGGCGCCGACGCCCTGTTGTCGATCAGGGAATTCAAGAACCAGTTGAAATTCTAACGCGTTCTCAACGCCCGCTCCGGAACGCCGGGGCGGGCTTTTTTCGCTCAACCGCGTACACCCCATATCCACCCCATCTGACCACGAGAGCGAGGTCTTACTGAACGCATGATATCCACCTCCTGTACTTCCGATGCAAAGCATTCCGTACCGTCTCTGATGCAGGTTGTCCGTCCGACGAGAGCGGCATCACGTCTGACCGTCCTGCTCCTGGCGGCATTCATCATTTTTCCGATTTCCGCGCACGCGTCGCTCAAGATCCTCGAAGGGGAGCATACGGTCGTCTACGACATCGTGAATCCGCGGGGCGTGGCCTTCATTCCCAATTACAGCAACGAGTCATTCGAGCAGAAGGTGATCAGCCAGGATGAATTCAGCAAGCGCGTGCAGGTCACGGCGCGCATGAAACCCATGACCACGCGTGTGCCGTATCCCATACCGCAGTCTCGGCTGTCTCCGGGGATACTGCCGTTTCTTGAGGCAGAGCGCGACCGGCAGTCGAACGACCCCGGCATCGTCCGTCTTTCCGGCGACATCGTGAAAAACAGCCGCACTGCGCATGAGGCGGCAAATGCCATCCTGAGCTGGATTGCGGACAACCTGACCTTCGACTCGAGCATTACCGTCCCTACGGACGCGCTGTCCGCATTACGATACAAAAGGGCCTATTGCGTGGGCTATTCAAACCTGGCCGTGGCCATGCTGCGTGCAGCGGGCATCCCCGCCCGCATCGCCCACGGCTATCTTCCGCCCGGATATGAGTGGGGGTTCTCCAAGGAATATTGGGGCGTTAAAGTGAACGACGGCGGGTTCCATGCCTATCTGGAAATATACTATCCCGATACGGGATGGGCATTCTCGGACGCCGAACACTCCCACAACTTCGTGGATCCGTTCCATATCATCCTGCGCATCGACGGCATGGAGATGCCGGGTGCGTACCAGGGCGGATACCTGGATGTGGACAAAGCGACGTTCTTCACCATTTTCAAGGAGCAGGACAATACTGTTCTCGTGGACGAGCTGCCGCTGCCGCACACGAAACGGCTCGGCAGGCGTCTGGATGAGCAGCAGCATACGGCGCTCATCAGCGGCCGCGTCGTGGACAATGCAGGGGCTCCCGTGGCAAAGGGTTCCGTCGTTCTCTGGAAAGACGGACGAGGCACGCCCGAGTCCTTCTCGGACGGGAAATACACGCTTGCCATCTCCGGTGCAGGCGCGTACCGGATCGAGGTCCGGGGGCCGGGGTATACCAAGGCGTCAAAGGAGCTGCGCGTCGACCTCGGAAAAGTGTACAAGCTCAATTTTGATTTGCAGCCCGGCGGGTCGATAAAGGGGAAAGTGGTCGATTCGAACGGCAAGCCCGTCCAGGAAGGGGATGTCTTCTATCAGGAGGGGACAACCAGCTTCGGCGTTCCCGTCGAACGAGGGGCGTACCGAATTGACGGCCTCGCGCCGGGAACGTATAAAGTGACCGTCATGGTCAGCGGAAGGGAGCTGTCCAGGCAGGCGCAGGTTGAAACAGGAAGGGAAACGACCGTTGATTTTATGCTAAAATAGCTCTATTTGAACCGCACGGACCGGGTCCCGCACTGATTGAACCGCGCAGGGAAGAGCGAAGGGCAATCGCCATTATTATTCTGCAAGGAGAATCCAGATGAAAAGGCGCATATTGATTCTTGGTATGGTTATGATCGCAGCAGCGTTCATCGCATCGCCGGCCGCTGCCGCGGGAAATGATGCCATCGAAACGACGTCGTCGGGCATGATCAACTGGACCGCGGGCGAGATCTATGCAACGGGCATTGGTGCGCCGCCGTCGATGACCATGAACGCCGCGCAGGCGCGCGCCATGACCGAGCGTGCAGCCTTTGTCGTGGCATTGAGAAATCTGCTGGAGACGGTAAAGGGTGTGCGTGTGGATTCGGAATCCGTCGTGGAAAACTATATGGTAAAGAGCGATGTCATCAAAACGCGCGTGGACGGGATCGTGAAGGGAGCGCGGACCGTCAAGACACGCTACATGTCGGACGGATCCGTCGAAGTGCAGGTGGCCATGCCGCTCAGGGGCGCGCTCCTGGATGCGGTGCTCCCGGAAACCTTTGGCAAACCCGGCGGAATCCCGACAGGAGAGCCACCAGCGCCTTCCGTTCAGAAACCGCTGCCGCCGGCAATGCCTCCGCAGAAACCGGCCGAACCGGTGAAACCAACACCGCCCAAGCCCCAGCCGGTCATCCCGGCTCCGGTGGAGCCCCAGAAGAAGCCGGAACCCGTGAAACCGCCCGTGCCGCCGGCAGCAGTGACCCCCGAACCGAAACCTGCGCCTGCCAAACCGGAGCCGCAGCCGGAAGGCGGGGCAACGACCGTGTTCAAGGGCGGTGTGGCAACAGGCCTTGTCATTGACGGAAGAGGGCTGGACTTGCGGCCTGCGCTGCTGCCCAAGATTGTTGACTCCCAGGGGCAGGAAATCTATGTGGGACAGGTCGTGACAAGAACGAACGCCGTGGAGCAGGGTGTGGCCGGCTATGCCCGCGACGTCCAGGCGGCATCGAACAATTTCCGGGTAACGGACAATCCTGCGGTCATCAAAGGAACGCGTGCTGCCGGTCAGGCAAGAACAGACGTCATGATCAGCCAGGCGGATGCGCAGACGATGCGTCAACTTGGCGACAAGGGGAATTTCCTGCAGTATTGCAGGGTCATTATCGTCTATTGATGTGATACGCTGCAGACCGCGGTGCAGGCTGGTGCTCGGAACGCTTGACAGGTTCCTCTGTTTTCTGTAAGGTTAACTGACCGCGCACGTCGGGCACCGTCCGTTCGCCGCCGTCAGAGAAAAGGAGTTTTTGCGTGGCTACCCATCTTCGCCATTTCGCTGTGACTGGGCTTGTTCTGGTTCTGGCCGCCTGCGCAGTACCGCATCCGCCCCTTCCGCATGATCCCAGCAACCCGCTCAAGCGCGTTGCCGTGCTTCCCATGAAAAACGATACAACCGACGTCGAAGGCGTGGACATGATGCGGCGGAAAATGGTCGAGGCGCTGCAACGGAGGTCGTATATCGTTCAGGACCTGAAGGAGACGGACCAGATCCTGCGCGACCGCATGGGGATCACGCTCGGCGGACAGCTCGAGATGACGACGCCGCAGTTGATCGGCGAGACGCTCGGCGTGGAAGGCATCCTGTACGGAACCCTCATGGATTTCGACGAGCTGACAACGGGCGCAATCAATGTGAAAAAGGTGAGGGGGAAATTCAGGCTCGTGAACGCAGCCATCGGCCGTCCCCTGTGGCAGCGTGCGCTCGGCGTGCGGAGTGAAATGCGGATGGAAGGGGATGCGGGAAAAGCGGCGGCCCTCGTATCGCGGGCTTCGGATGCCCGCGATAAGGAAGCGCCCTGGGTAACTATCGAGAGCACGACCACAGGCAGCAGCAAGCTGGGAGAATCCTTTGCCGTGGGCCTGGGAACCCGCCTGCTCAGCAAGGCAATGGGCACGCACCTGGAACATGAATCCACGGAGCTTGCCAGAAAAGTAACCGACAATCTTCCCTGGGGCCCGGGCGGTTACGCGCCCCGACCCGCACCCGCGGTGAAGCTGGCGGCACCGGAGATCAAAATGCCTGCCGCGCCTTCCTTCGGGTACATGGACTGGGAAGGAAAGCGCGATTTTTCCGCACTCGTTGTATCGAGAAGCCTCGATAAAGGGCGCAACGAAACAATGACCATGGAAATGCCTCTTGCAATCGCGGGGAACAAGATGCGCATTGACATGGACCTGACCAAAATGGCCAAAGGCGACCAGCGGTCGCCCCTCGCTAAAATGACGGTCATTTCCCGCGGCGACAAACAGACCGGATATACGCTCTACCCGAACACCCAGAAGTACGTGGTCAACACGGAAAAGACGTCCGAAACCGAAAAGCCGCAGGTGGAAAAGACAAAGGTGGGCAGCGAGGTCATCCTGAAGCACCCCACGGACAAGTTCAAGGTGCGGATCACCTACAAGGACGGGAAAGTGGAGGAAGGATTTATCTGGAACGCCCTCGATCTGCACGGGATGACGATCAGAAGCGAAGTGGAGAACAAGGATTACCGGATGGTGACTGAGCTCAGAAATGTCGTGCTGAAAACACCGCCCGCCTCGCTGTTCGAGATCCCGGAGGGCTATGCTGAAGCGAGCAGTTTCATGGAAATTATGACGACAGATCAGCAGAAAACGAACCCCTGATGACATACGATACTATCTGGCAAGAGGAGGCGGTACGATGAGAAAAGTATTTTGCTGCAAATGGGCTGCCGTTGCGATGCTGGCGGCCGTACTACTGGTGACCGGCTGTTCACCTTCGATGTCCGGTGCAGTCAAGGATGACACCACGCTCACGGACACGTCGAAACAGCTTGCGACATCAAGCGATGTTTCCGGCTACAAAGGGCCGAAGCTTCGCGTCGGCGTTGTGAATTTCCAGAACAAAACTCCCTCTCGTGTTCTCGGCATCGGCGAGGCTGCGGCCGACATTCTCGGAACCATTCTGCAAAAAACGGGGCGCTTTATCGTTGTGCCTCAGCAGGACATCAATTCCATCCTGTCGCATCAGCGCATGGGCGCGACGGGCGTGATCAATCCTGACACCGCCGCAAAAATGGGAGAGGTGATGGGTCTGAACGCCATCGTGACCGGGGCGGTGACCGCGTATTCCGAAGCTGAGGAAGGAAGCGATTTTATCGTCGGAAAGAGCAAGAAACAGATCGCCCGGGTCACGGTCGACTACCGTATCGTCGATACGTCAACGGGAGTGCAGATCCTGGCCGATTCCGGCGCCGGTATTTACGAGAAGAAAGTCACGACCGTGCTCGGAGCAGGCAGTAAGGCGAGCTATGATTCCGATCTGCGCGACGGCGCCCTGCGCGACGCCCTGAACAAGGCGATGGTCAACATGATGAAGCAGCTGAGCACACGTAAGTGGGCAGGGCGTGTTGCGAAGGTATCGGGAAAGAACCTGTATATCAACGCAGGCCAGAAATCGGGGCTGAACGTGGGCGACCGGCTTGATGTGTTCCGCAAAGGCGAGGATATCATCGATCCGGACACCAGGATGAAGCTCGGATCAACGGAAGACCTTATCGGCACCGCTATTGTAATCAAGAACGATCTGGGGGATCAGGCGGACCTGTCCGTGGCGCAGCCTTCCACGGGGACCGGGTTTATGAACGGTGATATCGTCAAACTGAGCGGCAGGTAGCTGGCGGGAAGCCGGTTGAGAAAGGAGCGCCATGATAAAGCGATGTGCATACGTGCTGATCATTGCGGCGGCATTTCTAATGTCCCCGGCAACCGTTCGTGCGGATGAGTCGGGCGGAAGCCAGGCAACCGTATCAACGATTATCGGAACAGCGAAGATATTTAAAATAGGATCCAAGGAGGGCCGCCCGCTCAAGCGGGGCGATGCGCTCAGATCTGATCAGGAAGTGCGCGTGGGCGACAAATCGCGCGTCGAACTGAGGTTTCCCGACGGCATGGTCATGAGACTCGCTGAAAATTCGACCTTCAAGCTGAACAAACTTGCCTTCGACAAGAAAACGGACACGAAGGACGTGAAAGTCAATCTTGGCGTGGGAAAAGTCTGGGCAAAAGTCCGGAAGTTCACGACACCGGATTCCTCCGTTGAAATCAAGACATCGAATGCGGTAGCGGGAGTACGCGGAACCGTGTACCGTGTTTCGGTCGCCGATGATCAGAGTGCGACGGTCAAGGTCTATGACGGTTCCGTGTACGTGGCCAACCCGCCCCGGGATGCGGCAGCACAGACCGGCAAGGCTGAACAGCCGCATGAAGTTCCCGGCCCCCATGCGGTTCCGCCGCCGTACCACGAGGTCTCCATGCAGGAATGGAGCGCCATCGTGCAGGCCATGCAGCAGATCACCATTTCTCCGCAGGGGGTTCCCTCCAAGCCCGAGAATTTCGATCCCAAAGCCGATGCCGATGACTGGGTGAAATGGAACCAGGAACGCGACGCTCAGATGAAATTCTGAACGAACCGCCCGAGCAATCGGGCGGTTTTTTTATCGATCTGCGACATCTGGACAGAGGACTGGTCAGCTGATGAAAAAGCGCCTGGTGCGTGGACACGTCATCTGATTCCGCAACAGCCAGCGGGGCCCTCCGTCATCGCCACGGGTGACGGCTTCACACGGACGGCGCCGAAAATCCTTGACTCGACATCCTCCCTGTGGTATATCCTCCTAGTTGAAATTGGTTATCAATATCAATTATGACAATGACACGGGACGCTTTCGAACAGCTGTCAGACTATCTTTCCGGACAGGGGTTGCGGGCCACGCTGCAGCGCGACAGAATATTACGCGAGTTCCTTGCGGTCCAGGGGCATGTCAGCGCCGAAGAACTGTATCTGCGCCTGAAGAAGTCGGCACCCAGCATCGGATATGCGACCGTGTACCGAACGTTGAAGCTGCTGGCGACTGCCGGCCTGGCGGATGAACGCCACTTCGATGACGGGATTACCAGATATGAATATGCGCCCGCGGGCGACCATCACGACCATCTGATCTGCACGGCATGCGGCAAGATCATCGAATTCGAGAACAGGCGTATCGAGCAGCTTCAGCAGGACGTCGCGCGAAAACACGGCTTCCTGGTCCGCAACCATAAGCTCGAACTGTACGGCATGTGCGTAACATGCAGAAAAAAGACGAAGCGGCCGGCAACATCGTCATAACGGCCGTGCGGCGAGGCACGAGCAGGATTGGAGCGACATACTATCATGCAGCATGAGCACACCGGGAAAACCGGACATTCCCACGATAAAAACCTGAAAAAAGTCCTTCTCATCGGCAATCCGAACGTGGGCAAGAGCGCCCTGTTCGGACTGCTCACCGGCACGTATGTAACGGTATCGAACTATCCGGGAACGACCGTCGAGGTGACGTACGGAAATGCCGTCGTGAACAAGACGCGCACACTCGTCATTGACACGCCGGGAGTCAACAGCCTGGTGCCGATGTCGGAGGACGAGAAGGTAACACGGGACATCCTGCTTGCGGACCGGGCTGATGTGATCGTCCAGGTGGCAGATACAAAGAACCTGAGGCGGGCGCTTCTGATCACGCTCCAGCTTGCAGAGATGGAGCTGCCGTTTATCCTGGATCTGAACATGGATGACGAAGCGCGAAGCCGAGGGATCGTTGTTCAGCATGAACTCCTGTCAAAGAGAATTGGCGTGGAAGTGATCAGGACCGTCGCCATCCGCAGGACAGGCATTGACAGGCTCCTGAAAGGGATTCAGCGCCCCAGGCCTTCGACGATTGAATTTCGCTACGACGAAACGATGGAGCAGGGCATTCAAGACATCGCGGAGCTCCTCCCCGACGCGAAGATATCCAAACGCTCCATCGCCCTGATGATCCTTGCAGGTGATGAGAGCCTCAAGGGCTGGCTGCATGCGAACATGGCGGATGCTGTTATTCTCCGCATCGACGCCATCAGGCAGGCTGTCCAGGCAAAATACAACAATTCGCTCGGGTATGTGATCAACCAGCGGCGTTTGAAGGTGGTCGACGGTATCGTCGCGGACGTCATGTCGCGGCATGAAGCGGGCCGGGGGTCGGCGATCGCGCACAACCTCGGCATCTGGTCGATGCACCCCGTATGGGGATTGCCGATCCTGGCAGCAGTCCTCTTTCTCGTGTACGAGTTCGTCGGCGTGCTCGGAGCAGGCAGCGCAGTAAATTTTCTCGAAAAAACAGTGTTCGGTGAATATCTGAATCCGTGGGCGACCAAAATCGTCCAGTTCGCAGTGCCGGTCCCGCTTCTGCAGGAACTGATCGTCGGCGACTACGGCCTGGTTACGATGGCGCTGACGTATGCGGTCGCCATCGTCCTGCCGATCGTGGGTTTTTTCTTTATCGCCTTCAGTTTTCTCGAGGATTCAGGATACCTGCCGCGCCTTGCCGTTATGGTGAACAAGGTGTTCAGTGTCATGGGTCTGAACGGCAAGGCCGTGCTTCCCATGATCCTCGGACTTGGCTGCGACACGATGGCGACGCTCACGACGCGCATCCTGGAAACAAAAAAGGAGCGGATTCTCGTGACCCTGCTGCTGGCGCTCGGGGTGCCGTGCTCAGCTCAGCTGGGCGTGATCCTGGGGATGGTCTCGGGCCTTTCCGCCGCTGCAACGTCGATCTGGCTCGGATCGCTCATTCTGGTCATGTTTCTCGTCGGCTACCTCGCGGCGAAGATCGTCCCCGGAGAGCGTTCGGATTTTGTGCTGGAACTGCCTCCGATACGCGTGCCCCAAATGACCAATATCCTGATCAAGACCCTGGCGCGCATCCAGTGGTATCTCAAGGAAGCAGTGCCGCTTTTCATCCTCGGCACATTCATCCTGTTTCTGATGCACAAGCTCGGCGTACTTCGCTATATACAGGCCGTTACCGATCCGGTCGTGGTGAATCTGCTCGGTTTGCCAAGCAGGGCGGCGGAAGCGTTCGTCGTCGGTTTTCTGCGCCGTGATTACGGCGCCGCAGGCCTGTTCATGCTGTCGAAGGAAGGGCTCCTCGACCCGCGTCAGACCGTGGTGAGCCTTACGGTCATGACCCTGTTTATCCCCTGCATCGCCAATTTCTTCATGATGATCAAGGAGCGGGGTTTGCGCGCAGCCGTATATATGGCGGCGTTCATCATGCCGTTTGCGTTCGGGGTAGGAGGGGTTCTCAACTGGGCGCTCAAGACGCTGCATGTCTCTTTATAGTCCGGGAAGGAGGATGTACCTATGGCAGATCGTATGCAGATACGGGGAGGAGAGGGACAGGCCGGCCATCCGGCGCTCTGCGTGCTGCCGGAAGTAGAAAAGGAGGATGAGCTGTTCGAAAGCATCTGGACGCTTCGCGAAGAGAACAGGCTCACCTGGGACAATGTCATCCAGAGCTGCCAGATCGACGGCTGCGAGGAGGTATTGAACCGTCTCATCAAGGACAGCTGGATCGAGACGCAGGGCGGACAGGTGCTCCTGCTTCCGAAGGGCGAAAAGCGGGCGAGAGAACTCGTCCGCAGGCACCGGTTGTCCCTGCGGCTGTTTTACGACCTCTTTTCTCTTGACGGCGTCGAAGCAGAAGCATGCAAGTTTGAACACATTCTCTCGCCTGAAGTAACGGACAGCGTATGCACGTTGCTCGGACACCCGCCGAACTCGCCTGACGGGAAGCCGATTCCCCGCGGGGAATGCTGCGCCATGTTCAAACAGGAGATGAAGCCGCTCGTTGCGCCCCTTGCGGATCTCGTGCCCGGAGAGCAGGCAAAAATCGTCTTCATCACTCCCGGTTCGCATTCGCGCCTTGACCGCCTGTCCGCAATGGGGGTGGTTCCCGGAAGTATCGTGAAGCTCCATCAGAAAAAACCGTCCTATGTGATCCAGCTCGGCGAAACGATGATCGCCGTCGACAAGGAGATCACCAGGGAAATATTCGTAAAGAAGGTTTCGTGAGAAGCGGGATACAACCGCAACCAAGGCTGATTGAACACCGGATACCGTACGCATCAGAGTCTTCCCCCCGTGCGAGGCAGCGGAGCACGCGAAGCCCGCACGAAAAACCCCTTGACATCAGCACTCCCCGGGTGTATCGTTGCCCTCATAATTAATTAATCATTTAGTTAATTAAAGGAACGGGCCATGCCAACGACAAGCCAGAAACGATCCGCAGGGCGGCGGCCGAAGTCGGGCAAGCCGGAGGGAGATACCCGGTCGGAGATTCTTGCCGCCGCGCGCCGCCTTTTTGCAGAGCAGGGGCTCGACGGGACCTCGGTGCGGGAGGTTGCCCACGCCGCGAACGTGAACAACGCGATGATCTATTATCACTTCAAGGACAAGATCGATCTGTACCGGGCAGTCATTGCGGACGCCATGGAAGGCCTGAATGCGATCTGGGAGGACGCTATCTTCAATTCAAAGGCTCCCATCCGGCAGAAGATCCGCGCTTACGTGGATAAATTCATACGCTATGAACAGCAGAGCGAAGACATCCGGCGGATCATGGCCATGGAATTCGCCAAAAGCGGAAAGATCAGCTGCCTCGGCGGGGATTATTTCGACCGGAACAACGACCGCCTCATCAAATTGTTAAAGGAAGGCATGAAAAACGGCGAGCTGAAAAAATATGACCCTGCCATGATCGTCGCCGCACTCGTCGGGATCATCATCCACAATTTTATCATGCTTCCCCTGTCCGGCAAGGCAAAGGAGAAGCAGCAGGCATTGTCTCCGGAAAAACTGGGAAACTTCGTCACCGAGCTCCTTTTCAACGGTCTTGCTCATGAATAAATGACAGAAGGAAAAGCATAGCATGACGACCAGGACAACCATGAAAATCATTGCCATCGCTTTCATCGCAATCATCATGAGCGGCGTACCGTCGTCAGTGGAGGCGGAAGAAAAAACATATACGCTCGAGGACGCCTACCGCGCCGCACTCAGCACCAATGAACTCATCAAGATTGCGGAAGAAAACAGTGCGCAGTCTGAATATCGTGTTGATCAGGCCTGGACGTATCTCTACCCCCGGGTCGATGGCAGGGGATTGTATACGAAATACAATAAATCGCTTCCGCCCAACGGACAGCAGCCCCTCCTCTTTCAGCCTGAAAGCCAGCTGGCAGCCACTTTAGTGCTGACCCAGCCGTTATATACCGGGGGAAGGACGCTCGCGGCACTGCGGTCCGCCCAGAAAATGCGCATTACCAGCAATGCCGAATTGGCCATCGCAAAGCAGGATATGATGGTGAACGTTGCCGACGCATATTATGCAGTGCTGAAAGCCCGGAAGACGGTCGACATCAGCAGGCGGTCCCTTGAGCGGATGGAGCGCCATCATCAGGTCACCCAGCGCGAGGCTGCCACGAGAAAAACGAAAGCAAACCAATCGGCCCTTCTGCGCGCCAATACGCTCGTCAGTCAGGCAAAGATCCTGCTTGTCCGTTCAGAGGACGCTCTTAAAATCGCCCGGGACAGGTTGAGCCTCCTGACCAAACTGCCGCAGGATCTGAGCGTTGCCGAACCGCCGGCGCTTGAAGCCCCGTCACAGGGGCTGGACAATCTCAAGAAATCCGCCCTGGAGACTCGCGATGATTATGCCAAATCGAAAATCGACCAGAATATTGCAGAGGAGAACGTCACCATCGTCAAGGGAGGACACTATCCGCAGCTCTACGGCGAAGCGGGCATGACCTATGCTTCGTCATCCCCGGAAATGGTCACCGATGCCACGGTGTTCTACGCAGGGCTCCGCCTGCAAGTCCCCATCTTCGAAGGGGGGCTGATGAAGGCTGAAGTTTCGGAAGCAAAATCCAAGGTGCGTCAGGCCGAACTGTCGAGTGAATTTCTGCGCAAAACCATCGAGTCGGACGTTCAGGAAGCATACATCAATCTGCAGACCCTCACCTCCGTGCTCGATACCGCAAAAATCCAGCGGGATTACGCCCAGGGGAATTATGAGGCAGTGGAAGGCCTGTTCAGCGAGGGGCTCCTTGCCAGCCTTTCCCTGATCGACGCCGAACAAGCCCTTACCGCGGCGGAGCGGGAGCTCGTGAATGCAAGCTACGACCGCGAAGTTTCGATCCTGCGGCTGGAGCGGGCGACCGGCAGGCTCGGCAAGGACCGGCAGTACAACTGACGGCAGGGGTTGCAGTGAGACCGATATCATGTTTCCCGAGAAAAGCATCGTGTCAATGACTGAAGAGGGTTCTTCATGCGTTTGCCTGAAATAGCCATAAAACGGCCGGTATTCATGACCATGATCGGGCTCGCCCTGATCGTGTTCGGCATTGTCGCGTTCCCGCAGCTCGCGCTCGATCTTTTTCCGAAAGTCGACTTTCCCGTCGTGAACATCACAACCAAACTCGTGGGCGCCAGCCCCGAGATCATGGAAGTGGATGTCACGGATACCATTGAAGAGGCCGTGAACACGATCAGCGGCGTAAAATCGATCACTTCGCGCAGCATGGAGGAGTATTCCATCGTAACCGTCGAGTTCTATCTCGAACGAAACCTGGAACAGGCTGCCCAGGACGTGCGGGACAAAGTTGCTGCCGTGCGCAACAGGCTGCCCCGTGACACGGAGCCGCCGGTGATCGAAAAGATCAGCCCTGAAGACCAGCCCATTATCTGGATCGCCGTGTGGGGAGACCGTTCGATCCGCGATCTCACCCACTATGCGGACAAGGTGCTGAAACGGGACATCGAAAAGATACCCGGCGTGGGTTCGGTCACGATGAGCGGCGGCCGGACGCGCCAGGTGCGCATCTGGATCGACCGCACCAAAATGGAATCCTCCTCCCTGACCGCGGACGACGTCAAGCTTGCGCTCGGCAGGGAACACCGCGAAGTTCCCGGTGGAAGGGTGGAAAACACCCGAACGGAGTATGTGGTCAAGACCAAGGGTGAATACGAAACGCCCGAATCGTTCAACGATCTGGTACTGTCCTATCGCCACGGGAAACTGATCAAACTGCGCGACGTGGGCTCTGCCGAGGACGGGCTCGAGGACGAGCGGTCAATTACGCGCTTCAACGGAAAAACGGCAGTCGGCCTTTCGGTTAAAAGACAATCAGGTGAAAATACCGTTGCCGTCGCCGAACGGGTGAAAGCCGCCATTGCCGCGACCAAACCCCCGGAGGGCATGAAACTTGACGTCACCTTTGACCAGTCGAAGTTCATCCGAAGATCCATCGAGGATGTCCAGGTATCCCTCTGGCTCGGGGCCGTGCTGGCCGTGTTCATTATCTTCATGTTCCTGAGGAGCGTGCGCAGCACTCTCATCAGCGCCGTGGCACTGCCCACGTCCGTGATCGCAACGTTTGCGTTCATCCAGGCCTTCGGATTCACGCTGAACGTCATGACCATGCTGGGTTTGTCGCTTTCCATCGGCATCCTCATCGACGATTCCATCGTGGTGCTCGAAAACATCTACCGCCGCATGGAGGAGGGCGAGGAGCCCGTACAGGCGTCCCGGGACGGCGCCTCGGAGATCGGTCTTGCGGTCATGGCAACGACCATGTCCATCGTCGCCGTGTTCGTGCCGGTTGCCTTCATGAAGGGCATTGTGGGCAAGTTCTTCTTCGAGTTCGGCATCACAGTGACCGTGGCGGTCCTTATTTCCCTGTTCGTCTCACTGACCCTTACGCCCATGATGACGTCCCGGTTCCTGAGCTACCGCAAGAAGCACGGCAAAGTGTACCTGTTCCTCGAAAAGGGCTTCGATAAAATGTATGATGTGTACAAACCGCTTCTCGCGATGGCGCTCAGGAACCGGTGGAAAGTCATTCTCATCGCCGGCGTGAGCGTTTTCGCGGGTATCGCTCTTTTCGGCGTGTTGGGCAAGGAGTTCATGCCCACTGAAGACCAGGGGAGATACCTCGTCCGGCTTGAAACGCCCATCGATTATTCCCTGAACCGTGCGGACAGCGCAATGAGCGCAGTTGATGCAGATCTGAGAAAGCGCCCCGAAGTTGCCAGCAGTTTTTACGTTACGGGATCGGATCTTACGCCCGATATATACCGGAGCAGGATCTACGTCAATTTGAAGGAAAGAAAGGAGCGGTCGATCGTGCAGATCGACTCCATGAAGGACGTTCGCGACCATCTGGCAGGAAACAAGGACCTGAAGACCTCCGTAGAGATGATCGCCATGGTGGGCGGCGGATTCCGTTCCGTGCCGATCCAGCTGATGATCCAGGGGAGGGATCTTGACGAAGTCAACAAATCGACCCTGGCGATCATGGATGAATATGCCAAGATTCCCGGAATCGTGGATACGGATACCTCCATCGAGACCGGCAAGCCCGAAATCCGCGTCAGGATCAACCGCGATCAGGCAGCCAACTACGGTGTCAGTGCCGATACCATCGGAGGAACGATCAACACCATGATCGGTGGGGAAATCATCGGCAAGTACAAGGATGAAAAGGAAGGGGAGCGTTACGACATCACGGCACGCTTGATTCCGTCGAACCGCAGCAGGCCGGATGATATCGAGACGCTTCTTGTCCGCTCGTCGACCGGGGAACTCGTCCGCATGAAGAACGTTGCGGCAATCCAGACCGGCAAGGGGCCGACCGTGATCATGCACTTCAACAGGCAGCGCGCGGCCACGCTCTTCGCCGGCACGGAGAAGACCAAGCCCATGGCGGAGGCAATGAAGGACCTCGATGCCATTGTCAAAAAGAACGCGACCACGGACATTTCCACGCGGTATGTTGGCATGGCCGACGCAATGATCGACTCATTCAAGAACATCGCCTTTGCCCTTGTCATCGCCATCATCATGGTGTACATGATCCTGGCGTCCCAGTTCGAGAGCTTTGTCCATCCGTTCACGATCATGTTCTCGCTGCCGGTCAGCCTGCTCGGCGCCATGGGGCTGCTCTTTCTCACCGGCGAGCGCGTAAGCATCTTCAGCCTTATCGGCGTGATCATGCTCATGGGGCTCGTTACCAAGAACGCGATCCTGCTGGTGGACTATACGATCACGCTCCGTGGCAGGGGAATGACGCGAGAGGAAGCGCTCCTGAAAGCCGGGCCGGTCCGGCTCCGGCCTATCATCATGACGACGGCCGCCATGGTGTTTGGCATGCTTCCGACGGCGCTCAAGATCGGCGAGGGCTCGGAATCCAGGGCGCCCATGGCCCTGGCCGTCATCGGCGGACTGATCACGTCCACGCTTCTGACGCTGGTCGTCATTCCCGTCGTGTACACGATTGTAGACGACATTGAAACCGCGGCAAGACGCACTGCCTTTGCAGCTGCGCTGTCCGCACTGGCGGTCAAAGTAAAAACCCTTTTCGGCAAAAAGAAACGCATGCCCACGCCGGATTAATTGCCGGTGCATTCGTTGGCTGTGAATGGACGTCAACTATCATGCTTAAGCTCGGCCATATCATCTACTCAAACTGTTTTCCACCCCATGCGGGCATCGTTACCGGAAAGATTGCGTTCCCCTTTACCGTGATCGAAGGGATCCCCACGCAGTTGAATAGACTGCTTGCCGAGGGTGCTCTCGATATATCCCCGTCATCATCGATTGAATACGCGGTGAACCGCGACCGGTACCTGCTGCTGCCGGGACTGTCCATTACATCGAAAACACGCGTTCAGAGCATCCTGCTCGAAAGCACGGTACCCATCGAACAACTTCAGAACAAGGTTGTGGCCATGACCACTGCATCGGCAACATCGGTTGTGCTGCTCCGCATTCTGCTGGAGATACGGTACCGCGTCAGGCCGGAGTATACCTCCTACGAACAAGGCACTGAGGACCCTGGACCCCGGGCTGACGCTATGCTGACCATCGGTGATCTTGCAATCAAACGGTCATTGAACTCCGCCTATCCCTATCAGTACGATCTCGGCAAACTTTGGCACGATTTTACCGGTCTTCCCTTTGTATTCGCCCTCTGGCAGGTATATGAACGGAAAGACAATCAAAAGGACCTCTCCCGGCTCTATGACCTTCTCATGGAATCGAAGGCATACGGCACCTCCCATCTCGGGGAACTGGCCCGGTCATCAGCGGATCGATTCGGACTCAGCGCCCGGTTGCTTCTTGAATACTGGCATCTGTTCAGCTATGATTTTACTGAAGAGGAAAAAAAGGGGCTTCTGGCATATTACGGCTACGCAGCGGAGATCGGGGCGATAGAACCCGTGAAAGAACTTCGTATGTGGGAAAAAGGATGAACGTTATTCATGTCTTCGCATTCACCAACAGATCAGCATAACGGGCACGATCACGGCCACGATCACGCCCACGGACATGCGCACGCAGGACGCTGGGATTCGGCCGGCGGCAGGCGCGACCTTCTGATCGCACTTTCGATCACCGTGCTCATGATGGTCGCGGAAGCGATCGGCGGCTATCTGTCAAACAGTCTTGCGCTGCTTTCCGACGCAGGCCATATGCTGACCGACAACCTGGCCTTGCTCCTGTCGTTTTTCGCGATGAAATTCGCATCCATGCCCGCAACAGGCAGAAAGACATTCGGCTTCTACCGGCTTGAAATTCTTGCCGCGCTGGTAAACGGCGTCGTGCTCGTGCTGCTGTCGCTTTACATCATCTATGAAGCGTATCTCCGCCTCGTGCATCCGCAGCCGGTTCAGGGGACCCTGATGCTGGTCATCGCCGTGATCGGCCTTGTTGCGAACATTGTCGGCGCCTTTTTTCTGTTCAAACACAGCCATGCGAACCTGAACATCCGCGGCGCCTATCTGCACATCGTGGGCGACGCCCTGTCGTCGGTGGGCGTTGTCATCGGGGGCGCCATCATCATTGCCACGGACTGGAGCTTGATCGATCCGATCCTGAGCATTCTCATTTCTCTTGTCATCATATACGGAGCCTGGTCCCTCGTGCGGGAAGCGGTCAGCATCCTGCTGGAATCAGTTCCGGCGCACATCAATATTGAAGACGTAGCCACGGAGATATCCAGGATCAAGGGCGTACGGGAGGCCTATCATATTCACGTATGGACCATTACGTCCGGCGTCTATGCCATGAGCGCCCATGTGCTGATTGACGATCAGCCGGTGAGCGGCAGCAGGGAAATCGTGAGCAGCATCAATGAGCTTCTGGAGCACAAGTTCAATGTTCTTCACAGCACGCTGCAGCTGGAATGCGAGCGGTGCGAGGCAGGCCAGGCATGCAGCCTGCCGCTCAGCACAAGGAACAGGGAGTGACCCGGCGTGCGGGAGGAGTTCGGTCGTTTTCGTGAAAACGGACGCCGGCAGAGAAAAGCATGAAGCATCTGGGGAGAAAGTTCTTTCATCTGTTCGGCGGCCTTGGACTCCTCGCCGTCTATTTCATTTTTCAGCGGGAACGGGCGCTCCTTATCTACGGCGCGCTGCTGCTCGTTGTCTTGGCTGCTGAGATCGTCAGATTGACCTTTCCGCCGCTGAACAGATTCATCTATGCGCGCTTCCCGGGCGTTATCCGCACGACTGAAGAACGCCGGCTTTCCGGCATCGTGCCGTATATTCTGGGTGTCGGCCTGTCGTTGTATGCCTACTCGCTCCCGGCGGCCTCTGCGGCGGTTTGTTTCCTCGCCTTCGGAGACGTGGCTGCGACAACCGTCGGAGAGCGATTCGGCAGGACGAAAATCGGCGGCAAGAGCCTGGAAGGGACGGCTGCTTTCATAATTGCCGCGGGAGCGGCCGGGGGGCTGGTATCAAATTTTTTCATCGGTTTTTCTTTCTGGATCGTTATTCTGGGAGCCGTCGCAGCGGCGGTTGTGGAGCTTCTTCCCCTTCCGGTAAACGATAACTTTGCCATTCCCATCCTGTCGGGAGCAGCCATGGAGTCGGCACTCCGCTGGCTGGGATAAGCACGGCGTTTGTTGAGACTGGACCATGACGATACGTACCAGGATTGCAGCTGCCTGTTTCGCCTTTGTCTTCGGCGCGGTGCTCGATGTGCAGGCACTGACACTGCATGAGTGCATCGAAAAGGCTCTCGCAAACCATCCCTCCATTCGTTCGGCGCGGGAAGGCGTAAACGCGGGTGCTGCCCGCATTACACAGGCGACGTCGCCCTACTATCCCCAGGTGCAGGCGAGCACCGGCTACTCCGATTCAACATCCCTCGGCGCGGGATTGGGCAAAACGGTCACGAAACAGTACACGACGACGCTTTCCGTCAACCAGGTCCTGTATGACTTCGGCAAGACGGGGAACGCACGCGATGCGGCAAAATTCGGAGAACGCTCCGCTGAACAGGACCGGGACCGGGTCGTGCAGGACGTGATCCTGAGCGTCAAGCAGGCTTACTTTGCCCTGCTCCAGGCGAAAAAACTCGTTGCCGTTGCGCAAAAAACGCTTCTCCAGACGGAAGGCCACCTCAGGCAGGCGGAAGCTTTTTTCCACGCCGGCTCCAAGCCCAGATTCGATGTGACCAGGGCGCAGGTGGATGTGAACAACTCAAAGCTCGGCGTAATCAATGCCCAGAATACGGTGCGGTTGAACACCCTTGCGCTGTATAACTCCATGGGCGCCGATCCGCAGCGCGAAATAGACATCGAAGACATACTTGCCCAGTCATTCACTGCTCCCTCGCTGGAGCAGGCTCAGGCAGATGCTTTAGCGAACAGGCCTGATATGATGAAAATTTCAAACGATATAGAGTCGGCCAAAGCACGCACGAAGGCTGAGGAATCCAACTATTACCCCACCTTGTCGGCAAACGGACAGTATAACTGGGCCCACGGCACATCGGACACAACCATTCAGTCATCATCAGGCTTTTTCGGTTCAGGCGACATCAGGAGCGACATCAAGGACAGCTGGGGCGCAGGCATAACGCTGTCGTTGCCCCTGTTCGAAGGTGGCCTGACGAAAGGCAAGGTGGGTGAGGCGCGGGCGAATCAGCGGGCCCTTGAGGCCCAGCGGGACCTGCTGAGGCAGTCGATCCTGCTTGATGTCAACCAGGCGTATGCTGACCTCGAAAGCGCCCAGGCGCGCATTACGGTCATGGAAAGCTCCCTCCAGAGCGCGCGGGAGAGCCTCGCGCTTGCAGAAGGGAGATATGAAGCAGGCGTGGGCCCGTCCCTCGAAGTAACGGACGCGCAGGTGTCCGCGGCAAAAGCCGAAACGGATTATGTCCAGGCATTGTATGATTACCAGCTCGCCGCAGCAAAGCTGGAAAAAGCGACGGGGAAGGGGCTGCAATAACACCCGCAGACGGGAAGCTGAAGCCCGGAGGTAGGAATGCCGATCAAGGAAGTCGTATTCACTATCAAACTGCCTCTCAAGAGTGTCTGGTCTTTTATGATTGATCGCAAGGAAGTGGGGTGCCTTTTCCCCGGATGCAGACAGGTCAATATCCTGAATGATAGGGATTCCATTTGGACCATCAAAATGTCGCTCGGTCCTTTCAGCCGTATCATCGAGATGGACGCGCACACCACGGAAATGGTGGAACATGAACGCATAGCCTGGACCGCCACCCATGAGCATCTCCTGACCTCCGGAGTGGTGTCATTCCGCAAACTATCGGATGACGAAACGGAAATCCACTATCGCCTCGAGGGACACGTGAAAGGGCATTTTTCCTTTCTCCAGGACATCGTGATTGCGGAAAAACTCGGAGAAGTGACAAGGATTTTCATGAGAAAAATAAAGGAACGCCTCGAATACAACGCTGCCAATGAACCGACGGGCTCGTGACATGGCCGCCAT
This sequence comes from Nitrospirota bacterium, assembly GCA_035490495.1. Lineage (GTDB taxonomy): Bacteria > Nitrospirota > UBA9217 > UBA9217 > UBA9217 > JAJYKN01. The sequence continues at coordinate 2,395 of DATHDE010000275.1, read as the reverse complement.
TGCAACGATACTGAAAAACAAATATCTGTGGTCGGCAGCAGCCGTAATCGCGATTCTCGCCATCCTTGCGGTCAATGGAAAGAAACCCGTCCTCGTCAGGATCGCAGAGCTCAAACCCGGCGACCTGCGGGTCATCGTCAACGCGACAACCACGTCAACCGTCAAGTCCGAGACCGAAGTAACGCTCTCTGCGCAGCGCACCGGCAGGATCGTGCAGCTTCCGGTGAAGGAAGGCGACATTGTCAAGGAGGGAGCGCTGATCGCCCGGCTTGATCTTACGGAAGAAGAAGTCCAGAGCGAGAGCACCCTGCTGCAGAGCAAGGCAAGCTATGAGGAGGCTGACAAGAACCTGAAGCGCTCACAGGGCCTGTTCGATAAGGGCATGATCTCCCAGCAGGACCTGGATGCGGTGCGGCGTGCATATGAAATCGCGAAGTCACAGTACGACGCGGCGCGCGACGATGTAAAGGTTAAAAAGGACTATTCCGTGATCCGGGCTCCCTTCAGCGGTGTCATATCGAAGAAATTCACCGAGGTCGGCGAACTCCTGATGCCCGGTAAACAGATCGCGACAATCGTGAATCCGGACCTGATCTACGTGCTCGCGACGATCGATGAGGTCGACGTGGGCCGGCTCAAACCCGGCATGCCTGTGTCCATTACGGTGGATGCATTCCCCGGAGAGAAATTTTCCGGTACGATCAGGCGTATTTCGCCTATCGTGAGCGGCGGCAAGCTCGAAACGCGTACCGCGGATGTGTGGATCTATTTCGAGAAAAAACAGCCGCGGATCAAGCCCGGCATGTCCGCGGACGTGGAAATCCTTGTTACGACGCTCCATGACGTTCTTTCCGTTCCCTCGCAGGCGGTCATCGAGCGCGAAGGCAAAAAACAGGTCTACCTCGCCCAGGGCAGCGTGCTGAAGTCGGGCGACAGCACCTCGGCAAAACTCGTTCCTGTCCAGATCGGAGAGACCAACTGGAGCTACACCCAGATTACGGGCGGGCTCAAAGCCGGAGACTGGATCATTACCACACCTGAGGCCGCAGGGCTTAAAGACGGGGTGAAGGTGAAGATAGAATGAGCTCGCGCACACCTGAATATGATGATGAATGGATGTACATGTCAATTCGCTGACAGAAGGCGAGAAGGAAACCCACTACTCCCACCTTCATAAAACACTTTAAAAGTAAGACATGAACGCCAGATACCGGAGAAAAAAATACGGGTGTGCTTTTTCTGATAAGTTTTTACACTTATACACATTCACTCATTTACGCACTAACAGATGATTTCCCTTTCTGAAATAACCAAAACCTACCGCATGGGCGAAGTGGATATCACGGTATTAAGCGGTGTTTCCCTCTCTATCCAGCAGGGTGAACTGATCGCCATCATGGGGCCGTCCGGATCAGGGAAATCCACGCTCATGAACATCATCGGCTGTCTGGACCGGCCTTCGTCCGGAGTGTACCGGTTCGAGGAGCGCGAGATCAGCACCCTGACCGATGACGAACTGGCGGCGGTCAGAAACAGAAAGATCGGGTTCGTGTTCCAGACGTTCAATCTCCTGCCGCGATTCACCGCGATTAAGAATGTGGAAGTACCTCTCATTTACAGCGGCATCGCAGGCAAGGAACGGCATGAACGGGCAGTCCCGCTGCTCGAAAAAGTCGGCCTCGGCGAACGCATGCACCATAAGCCGACGGAGCTTTCGGGGGGACAGCAGCAGCGCGTTGCCATTGCACGGGCGCTGATCAACAACCCGCCGTTGCTCCTCGCGGACGAACCCACGGGAAATCTTGACAGCCGGTCCGGAGAAGAGATCCTGAACATCCTGACCGGGCTGAACAGACAGGGCGTGACCGTCGTCATCGTAACGCACGACCCGAATGTGGCTGCGCGGTGCAGAAGGACCATCCAGATCAAGGACGGCCAGATCGTGAGCGACATACATGACGCAAAGGGGTGAAAGCGCAGAAAGGCAGCACGAGAGAACAGATCTCACGCCTTCACGTAAACGCGTCCACGTGTTCCAAGTATCAACGAATTCTCTTTTATGAACCTCATCGAAACATTCCGCGTGTCCCTCGAAGCCATCCTGTCGAACAAGGTCCGCTCCGGCCTGACCATGCTCGGGGTGATCATCGGCGTGATGGCCGTAATCCTGCTCGTTTCCATCGGCGAAGGAGCACGGGTCTATATCACCAAGGAACTGACCGGTCTCGGCACGAACCTGCTGATCATCACGCCGGGGAAAACGAGCACGAGCGGCGGCTTTCATCCGCCCTCTGCGGGTACGGTGCGCAAGCTGACCTACGACGATGCACAGGCATTGCGGCGGCGGGCCTGGCTTTTGACGGACGCAGTTCCGATCGTTCTGGGAACCGGAAGG
>DATHDE010000274.1:0-13721 GCA_035490495.1 Nitrospirota bacterium | reverse complement strand
TCATCAAGACGATCGCAAACAGCTATGACGCGGTCATTGTCGGGCGGGGAGGATACAGCATCCTGGCCGGCATGCGGAATGCACTGCATGTGTTCGTGCATGCGTCCCTGGAATTTCGCGTCGACCGGCTTCAGAAATACAACAGAATTTCCACTGCCCAGGCCCGCGCCGAGATAGAGGAGTCCGACCGCAGGAGGGAGAAGTATCTGAGCACGATGACAAAGACGAACTGGTGCGATGCGCGCAATTATCATCTTTGCATTGATTCCGAGGCATCCGGTTTCGATGAAGCCCAGCGCATCATCATGGATCTCGTGGAGAAGAGGAAGTCCGATCTTGAGGAAGAGCCATGACAGCGCTGAACACGAAGAAGCAAAAGACATTGTATATGCTGAGTATCGCTGTCCTCGTTATCGGACTCTGCAGCGCCGTCGCCATCTATCTCATTGCTCATGCAGCCGAAGAAGCTTCTTCCCTGGCCGCGGGCGATTCGTCGTTTCAAAACCCGGCGGAAACTTCGAAAAAATATATTCATGACCTTGAGGTGTTCGGAGGCCATGCTGCCGTGCTTTCCGATAAATTCATCCGCTGGTTCAACAGCCTTTGGGAGGGCGAAACCCTTGCGTATACGGTGGGAAGTATCGCTCTTTTCCTGTCGCTCTGCCTCTATCTTGCGGCAAAGTATGAAGCCGTGCCTGAGGTGCACGACAGGGGAGAACCGGATCAACGCAGGTAACGTGCTCTTCCTGCTTCCCTTCATTTCTTTCCCTCGACAAGCTGCCTGAAATACACTAATATAGCCACCAGAGCTTATGGACGATCTCAAGACCATCCTGGACCGGATCAGAAAACCCCTGTCCTATGCGAGCAGGGATGACTTCGCCCACCTCACCACCCTCGCGGACATTGAACCGTTCATGCGCGGCCAGATCCAGGCGCTGAAACAGACACCCGTCAAGGAAAGCGACAGTGCGGCCATTGAACGGCTCTTCTCCGGCTTCGACAGACTGCCCCCGGACGTCAAAAAAGAAAGAATCACTGCAGCGGTATCGGTGCTCGATGCCATAGAACGTGCGGTGTGCGAGCGGAGCGTCCCTCCGGCGAATGCGGTAACGACGAAGTCTTCCGCCGCCACCCCTGACCGCCGTGCGTCATCAGCTCTGCGGACCGCCCGCGCTGCGTCCGGAGGAGGTGCTGCTCAGCTCCGGCTCGACTCTCCTGTTCAGTACTGCAAAGGCATCGGCCCGAAGAGGGTGGATATGCTGAAGAAACTGGGCATCCTGACAATCGAGGACGCGCTCACCTATCTCCCCTGGAGGTATGAGGACCGGAGCAATCTGAAGAAAATCGGAAGGGTCGCCTACGGCGCCTATGAAACCGTTCTGGGGGAAATCGTGTCCGCGGATGTGAAACAGACGAAACGCAGGCACGTCAAAATCTTCGAACTCGTGATCACGGACAAGACCGGCTTCCTTGTGGGGTCCTGGTTCAATCAGCCCTTCATGCAGAAGGCATTCAAAAAAGGCCAGCAGGTGATCCTTTCCGGTGTGGTGAAGTCCAACCCTTACCGGGGCGGGCTTCCGCAGATCGACAACCCGGAATACGAGGTCATGGACGAGGACGACGCTGAGAATCTGATCCACGCGGGCAGAACCGTGCCGATTTACCGCGCCACGGCCGGATTGTCCGTGCGTGTTTTGCGCACTATGATCAAGTCAGCCCTCGACGCATGCCGGACCGCGATTGTGGAGATCCTGCCCGAGACCATCCGCCGCAGGCACACGCTCATTTCCGCGTTCGAAGCCTATTCCGAGGTCCATTTCCCCGAACGGGAGACGGACCTCGCACGCCTGAACAGCGGGTTGAGCAGCGCCCACCGCCGCCTGAGCTTTGAAGAGCTTTTCGTACTGGAATTGGGGCTCGGACTCAGAAAGGACAGTACGTCGCATCAGAAAAAGGGGATCACGTTCCGGCCGCTGAATACCTGCGAAACGGAGCTGAGAAGGAAGCTCCCGTTCCGTCTCACGTCAGCCCAGGAACGGGTCATTGCCGAGATCAAGAGGGACATGACGTCCGAAAAGCCCATGAACCGGCTTGTGCAGGGAGATGTCGGGTGCGGCAAGACGATCGTGGCGCTGATCGCGGCGCTCCTGGCAGCGGAGAACGGCTACCAGGCCTGCGTCATGGCGCCGACGGAAATTCTTGCCGAACAGCACGCGAAGAACATGACCGCGCTTGCCGCGCCGCTCGGCATCCGGCTCCAGGTCCTCAAGGGAGGCATGAAAAAAAAGGAGCGGGAAGCCGCTTTGGAAGCCATCGGATCAGGCAGGGCGCAGATCGTCGTGGGGACCCACGCCCTCATCGAAGACGAGGTGCGGTTCAACCGTCTCGGCCTGGCCGTTATCGATGAACAGCACCGCTTCGGAGTGATGCAGCGCTCCACGCTCACGTCAAAGGGGTACGAACCTGACGTGCTCGTCATGACCGCCACACCGATCCCGCGCACACTTGCGCTCACGGTCTACGGAGACCTCGATGTGTCCGTGATCGATGAGCTGCCGAGCGGCAGGGCCCCGATCATCACAAAACTGTATTTCGAAAGCAGGCGGGGCGAGGCATACACGTTTATCGAGAACGAACTGAAAAAAGGCCGCCAGGTCTATGTCGTCTATCCGCTCGTCGAAGAAACGGAGAAAAGCGACCTGAAAGCTGCAACCGAAATGGCTGCGCACCTGCAGAAGGATGTCTTCCCCGGCTGGAACGTGGGCCTGCTCCACGGCAGGCTGAAAAGCGCGGAAAAAGACGCAGTCATGTCAGCGTTCAAAGCCGGGGTGATCCCTATTCTGGTTTCTACCACGGTCATCGAGGTCGGCGTCGACGTGCCGAACGCCACGGTCATGGTGATCGAGCACCCGGAGCGGTTCGGCCTGGCCCAGCTCCACCAGCTGCGGGGCCGCGTGGGCAGGGGGGCGCACCAGTCCTTCTGCATCCTCATGGGGCCGCGGATGTTCGCAGACGAGGCACGCGAGCGGTTGACGGCGTTTGCCCGCACGAACGACGGGTTCAAGATCGCCGAAGAAGACCTGCGGCTGCGCGGCCCGGGCGAATTCTTCGGCACGCGCCAATCCGGATTGCCCGATCTGCGCGCAGCCAATATCATCCGGGACGCCGACCTGCTCGAACAGGCGAGAAGCGAGGCGTTCGACCTGCTCCGGCAGGATCCCGCCCTGGACAAGCACCCCGCCTTGCGGGATGCGGTGAGACGGAAGTGGCAGGGGAAGCTGGGACTCATCAGTGTCGGTTGATATTTTGGGGATATTCTGGTAAAGTCTGTAACAATGAACAAGAACAAACATCAGTAACCGGGGATGAACACAGATAAACATAGATAAACACAGTCGGGACACGACGCATGTAACCGCATCTGTGTTCATCAGCGTGTCCGGTACAGCCGGACCCGTGGTTATTCATGCATATCCAAACCGATTAAATTCGTAAGCACGGATGACCACGGATAAAAAAGATAAAGACGACGCCGTGTTCATCCGTGGTTTCACGAGGGGTCTCCATGTCGCTCTGGGAAAAAGCAATTTTGAACATAGAGAAGGGGAGCAGGAAGGCAGCAGCGAGCGCCGCGGTCTTTTCGGAGCGGGTGAAAGCTGAACTCGCCATTATCAGGCTCAAGATAAAGATCAACGACCTGCAGACCGTGATCAACAGACTTCACCAGCGAATAGGCGTGAGGATCACGGAACTCGCAAAAAAGGACCTTCTGCCGAAAACGACGGACCTGCTTCTCAAGGACGATGAAATCGCCGAAGCGCTGAAGGAGCTTGCTCAGCGGAAAGAAGAGCTCAACATGCTCCTGTCCGACCTCCGCGACGTCAAACTCGATATCAGGGCGGTGCAAAAAGATACGGAGGACACCCTGTCATGATCCCGGCCGTCGCACTGCTCTTCGGTCTCATCATCGGGAGTTTTCTGAACGTATGCATCGTCCGCCTTCCGCGCGGCCGCTCCGTTGCAAAGCCGGCATCGCACTGTCCGCGGTGCAAGGAGCCGATCAGGTTTTACGATAATGTACCGCTCATCAGCTTTCTGCTGCTCCGGGGCAAATGCCGTGCCTGCGGGGAGCCGATTTCATGGAGATATCCGATCGTCGAACTGATGAACGGGCTTTGCTATTTCTGGGTCGTCCGCTCATTCGGCTTGAGTGGTGAGGCGCTTCTGGTGATGGTATTCTGCTCCGCCCTGATCGTGGTGACCTTCATCGACCTGGACCATCAGATCATCCCTGATGTGATTACCCTGCCCGGCATGCTCGTGGGTCTCTCGTTCGCACCCTTTTTCATGTACTGCCTGCTCGACCCGCTTCCCTTCTCCCTCGGGAGCCTGATGCCGGGTGCGGGACGCTACCTTACCGCGTTTCTGAACTCCCTTATCGGACTCCTGCTGGGCGCCGCGCCACTCTATGCCATCGGCTGGCTCTGGGAAAAGCTCCGGCATGTGGAGGCAATGGGCGGCGGGGACGTCAAGCTCATGGGCATGGTGGGAAGCTTTCTGGGATGGAAAAGCGCGCTTCTCACCATCATGCTCGGCGCGTTTGCGGGTTCCGTGGTGGGCGTGACATTGATCCTGCTTAAGCGCCACAAAATGGAAAAAGTGATACCCTTCGGGCCGTTTCTTGCGGCGGGTGCCGTTGCATCGGCATTCTACGGCCACGACATCATCTCGTGGTATATCGGCCTCGTCCGGCCATGAAAACGCCATCCTTCTTCATATTCATCCCGGCTCTCATCATCATTATCGCGGGCATCATTGCGATCGGGAGCTTTGCCCGGCGCTACCGCCGTGACCTCGGCATGGAGAAGGATGAGCGGGAACGGGCCACGAACACAACCTTCATCATCAGCGCATTCCAGGACGTAACGCGCCAGCTCAAAGAAAAGGAAAAAGAACTCGAACGGCTCAAGGCGCTTGCAGAACAGCGTGCCGAAAACGTCGAAAGCTACAACGAAAACATCCTGCACTGCGTCACCAGCGGCGTGATCACGTTCGATTCGGGCTGCAGGATCACGACGATCAACCGGGCGGCCGAGGAGATCCTGGGCTTCCGGCGCGAGCAGCTGCTGGGAAAGACCTGTCAGGAGCTGTTCCCCCGGGGCGAGATCACCGCGGCAGTGCGCTCCACGCTCGACGGCCGGCTGCCCTCGACGCGCATGGAGGCGCGCCTTGACAATGCGAACACGCGGGTCTGGATCGGGTATAACACGGCGATCCTGACCGACCGGCACGACGCGCCGATCGGCGTTATCCTGTCATTCTCGGACCTCACCGAAGTGAAGCGGCTTCAGGAGCAGGTCGAACTGCGCGAGCGCCTCTCCGCGCTGGGCGAAATGTCGGCGGGCATAGCCCATGAACTGCGCAACCCCATGGCCGTGATCACCGGCTACCTCAACCTGATGTCGAAAAAAGCGGACCCCGCGGCCCAGGACGTGATAAAGAAAATCGCGGATGAGATCAACGGCATGAACCGCATCATCGGGGATCTCCTGACCTTTGCCCGGCCCGCGTCGCTGAACAGGGTTCCGGTGAACATCAGGGATTTGATCGAAACCAGCCTTGCCGCCGTGCTGCAGGCAAAGGATGCCCATCGCCGTGTTGCAACGAAGATGAATCTGGCGGATGGTACTGTCCGCGCCGATGAAGTTCTCATGCGGCAGGTCCTCACCAATCTGATCCAGAACGCCGTGGAGGCCATGCCCGGGGGAGGCACCCTGACCCTCGAAAACGCACTGCAGCAGAAAGAGCTCATTGTCGTGATCAAAGATACGGGCGCCGGCATCCTCCCGGACAGGATCAAGAAAATCTTTCTTCCTTTTTTCACGACCAAGGACAAGGGCGTGGGCATGGGCCTCGCCCTGGCGCACAAAATCATCACTTCGCACGGGGGAAGGATCGAAGTGGAAAGCACGGAGGGCAAGGGCTCAGCGTTCACGGTGACGTTGCCGGTAGTGTAAGTTGAGAATCTTTTTGAGCCACGGATGGCCACAGATAAAAGCAGCAGACGCCCGCTCATTGAATGCGAACTTGAATGGACATGACTCGTATTTTGATGTTCTCCGTGTCTATCCGTGTAAATCCGTGGCAAATATATTTTGCATGTATAATTATCCGTGGTTCATGAACTTCCGTCAAGGCTGAGTAACCTATGGACACCATTCTCGTCATAGAAGACAAAGACAGCATGCTCGACATGCTGAAGCAGACGCTCGAAGCCGAGGGGTTCGGGGTTGTTCCGGCGAAGGACGGAGCGGAAGGCATCAGAAAGCTCGCGGACGAGCGCATCGGTCTGGTGCTCACGGACCTCAAGCTTCCGAAGAAGGACGGCTTCGAGGTGCTCAAGGCCGTGAAGCAGGAGAACCCGCTCCTGCCCGTCATCCTCATGACCGCCTTCGGCACCATCGAAACAGCGGTCAAGGCGGTCAAGGAGGGGGCCTACGATTTCCTGACCAAGCCCTTCGACACGGACCATCTGCTCGTCATCATCAGGCGCGCCCTTGATGCCACGAGGCTGGCAGCGGAGAATATCCTGCTCAAGGAGGAGTTCGCGGACAAGCTCGGCATGCCGAAGATCATCGGCAAGAGCGGCTGCCTGCTCGACATCATCGCGAAGATGCAGAAGGTCGCTCCCACGAACGCGACGGTGCTGCTCCACGGGGAAAGCGGAACCGGCAAGGAGCTCTTCGCGCGCGCGATCCATTACCTCAGCCCGCGGAAGGACGCCCCGTTCCTTGCCATCAACTCGGCGGCGATCCCGCGCGAGCTTCTGGAAAGCGAACTCTTCGGCTATGAGCGCGGCGCATTCACGGGCGCCGACTCCCGGAAGCTCGGCAAGCTCGAACTCGCGGACAAGGGAACGGTGTTCCTCGACGAGATCGGCGACATGGACCTGGCGCTCCAGGCCAAGCTCCTGCGCGTGCTGCAGGAGCAGGTGATCGAGCGCGTCGGCGGCGGCAAGCCGATCAAGATCGATGTCCGCGTGGTCGCGGCCACGAACAAGGACATCGAGAAGGCCGTGGCTGCGAAGATGTTCCGGGAAGACCTGTTCTACCGGCTGAACGTGTTCCCCATAACCATTCCTCCGCTCAGGGAGCGGAGGGACGATATCCCCGCGCTCGCGCAGAATTTTCTGAACAAATTCACCTCCGAGGTCAGGAAAGGGCCGCTCGCGATCAGCGACGAAGCCATGGATATCCTGATGAAGTCGCCCTGGAAGGGGAATATACGGGAGCTGGAGAACGTGATAGAACGCGCCGTCATCTACGCGGACGGAGGCGTCATCCGGAGCCAGGATCTGGGCATCAGCGAGGCGAGCATCCGGGACGCGCTTGCGGACAATGTCCCCATGGACGGGCCGCTGCACGCGGTGGCCGAGGCTGCGACGCGCATTGCGGAATCACGCCGCATCAAACAGGTGCTCAAACAGACAGGCGGCAATAAATCGCGCGCCTCCGAAATCCTCCAGGTGAGCTATAAAACCCTGTTGACCAAGATCAAGGATTACCAGCTGGAAGACCGGGAGGACGGCTGATGGTCAGGGCGGTTGCGGTCGTGATGGTCGTGGGTGGCGCGATCGCGCTTCTTCTGGGCTTCGTTTCCGGGGCAGCCTCGTTGTTTGCTCTGCTGGAACGGCGGCGCGGCGGCCCCGGCATCATGTTCGCTGATGTGGAATTCTTCGGCCTGCTGGCGCTCGTCTGCAGCACGATCGGCATTTTCTCCCTGCTCGTGGCAAAGAGATTGGGCCGGCACCTCTCCAGGAAAGAAACAGAGGGGAAACGATAATCCTGAGCGAACCTCGTTCGGCCCGAGACAGCCTGAAATGTTCAACCGTCGGCTTTCTGCTTTCCCGCACCCGCGTCGCCGCTTCTCCCGCGCTGCTGATTGAGAATCGAATCCAGCTTCAGCCGGACAATCTGGATGTGCTCTTTCAATATGAACAGCTCATCATAAAAGGCCACGGATGTATGGATGCGGCCGACGGCATCTTCGATGCGGTCGAGCCGGGCCTCATATGATCCCATGCCGTCGACCGGCCGGTTCTCCAGAATCTCCTTCTCAAGCTCCCTCAGCTCGCGATACCAGGGATAATACTTTGACCGGTTCCGCCACGTATAGATCCACGGCGCCAGTCCGACCAGGGGCACGATGATCATGCCGAGGGGAATCAGGATGAGGGTCAGGCGTTCAATGAACGTTGCGGCCCAGAACGGCAGGTAGGCGTAGAGCCACGACCCCCCTGATTTATAAAACCGCTGCGCCTGGTCGCTGATCGGGTCATCCTGTCTCGTGAGCGTGGGAAATTCGCCCGCCGGGTTGAACCAGGTTGCGTTGCCGTGAATTTCCAGGGACGCCTTCAGCAGAAGGTATACGAGCGCGGGATGGAGGTCCTTGCGCACGATGAGATTCGTGGTCGGCGACAGGAGGTGGATGTCGGTAGCGGGATGACGCTTTGCAGGATCGATGACGCCTTTCGGCAGCACCACATGCGACAGGTCGGGGAATCGGCGGGCGTAGGCCTCCGCCTGGGACATATTCATCACCCTGACGCCTTGTTCGTTGAGAAGATCCCTGATCAATTCGTTGTCCGGCGTGCCGAAGATCATGATGGCATCCACGCCGCCTTGATGGAATGCCTTGTTTGCGTCACCGTAGGACAGCGCGAGGAACCTGCTCGGCGGATCGGCAACGCCGACCGCCTTCAGCAGCTGGAGGGAGTATTTTCGTATGCCGCTGCCTTCCGGGCCGATCGCGACCCGTTTCCCCTGCAGCTGAGAAAGATCGTCGAGGGTCTCCCTGCCTTTGTAAAAGATCCATAACGGTGTGTACGCCAGGCCGCCGAGAGACACAAGATTCGAGGATTCCTCGATGCCGCCCACGGTGCCCTGCACGAAACCCGCCTCCACGGCCTCCCGCTTGTCCATGAGGAGCTTCAGGTTCTCCACGGATCCCGACGTCTGGCGCAGCTCGAGGTGAATGCCCTCCCGGCCGAGGATATGCTTGTACTGTTCGCCGAAAGCAGCATAGGAACCGCCTTCCATGCCGGTTGCAAAAATAAGCGTCTTCGGCGGAAACGGGCGGAGAAACCGGAAGCTCATCCACGACAGTAAAATGACGACCGCCAGGACCGCAACTATCGTCACGGTCCACGCGCTCAATGTCAATTGTCTGATCTTTTGACGGCCCATTGAGGATCCTTTTCAGCGTTCAGATTCACGGCGCGCTCTTTTTTGTCATGTTCCCGATGCAGCTCGCCTTGTACATCATCTCCTGCGCTTTAAGCGAGATATTGCTGAATTTCTGCGATGAATTGATCTCCGAGATTACGTCCGAACAATAGACCACCCGGGGATCGTTCTTCGATATCATGACCGGATAGAACCGTTTCTGGTCGCGGTAGGAATAGGAGGTAAGAATAGCCACATCCATGCCGAACACGTAGTCCACGTTCCGCCGCATGGTCAGGATACGCGATCCGACGTTGTCGTTGAAATCGTCCCACGACATCATCTCGCCGTTCACTTCGATATTGATGTGCGCCAGGAGCGTGTGGTCCTGCCGGTACCGCATTCTGTTGTTCTCGAGCACTTTTTTCGCCACGGTCAGCGCGTCAACGTCGTCACCGCGGCCGGTCTTGACCAGGACGGTCTTGTTTCTCTGGAGCATCTCGAACCCGTCGCCGTAGCACACCAGCTCCTCGGCGTGATCCAGGCGCTTGATGAGCGATTCGGGGCTCAGGGTGCTGTTGAGCTTCATCTGGCTCAGCGCATAGGTGATATTCCAGATGATCTGGTAGAGAAAGGGGCCCATCAGCGTTTCCGGCATCTGCACCTTGTCCAGGGTGACGAAGATGTAATCCAGGATGTCCGGCCGCACGATCCGCTTCAGATCGCCCCGGTCCTTGGTGAAGGTGGTCGTGATTTCCCTCAGCAGATAGGTCTCCATATTGAGGAGGGTCTGAAAGTCGGAAAACATCAGCGGGGTGACGCCGTCGAGCAGTTCGTCCGGCGTCCGGTGGCCGACGTTCCTTGACGTGGCGACATCGTTGAGCCTGTTCCGGAGAAAGAATTCGTGGAACACGTCGCGCGCGTTCTTCAGATTGCAGTAGCGGATAATGTCCTCGGTGTCGATGCGGTAATTGCCGGGGAAGATGAGCGTCTCGGCCATGATGTCGGTGTTCGTGTCACCGCCCATGACGTACAGCTCCTGCTCCTGGTAGGTCATCCTGACTTCCGCGACCTGGGCCTCGATCGATTTCAGGGCCTCCTCGTTGTTGTTGTTGTGCGATGCGCATCCGTACCCTTTCGGCGAATGGTGCATGAAGGCGATGAACAGGGCCGGCGTCCCGGGCGTGTTGAAATGAGCGTCCTTGACCGCGCGGTCGATCCGGTTCCAGTACCAGAAATTGCTCTTGTCCAGCGAAACCTTGTTGCCGTCCGTCCGGCCGAAGCGGACCGTGGTGGGCGGGTAGCCCTTGGCATTGCTCCCGTGCACCCGGCCGTCGATGCATTTCATCACCATCATCTTCGGCGCGCGGGTGGCGAACTCATAAATCACCTGCCTCATTCGTTCCAGGGTGTCAGCGTCGGAGATGTTCTCGGAAAGATACTTCTGGAAGAAATCGTACGCGGTTTTCATGATCAGCACCTCTCACGCTCATACCGGTTGTTCGGGCTGCGGAGCCATTGCTGAATTCTGTTGAAAAGTCTATCAGAAAGCTCATGCAATGTAAAACGAAATAGGGGGTTTCACGATGCTGAAACATGGGCCGCGGAGTAGTTCATGGTCTTGTAATTTGATTTGTCATCCCCGAATGTTTCTATCGGGGATCCGGTTCCTTGATGACAGGTGGTGACAAGTTTAACTGACTCCAGCCGCCTTGCCCTGACGATTCTCCGTTTTTTCACGCTGAAAATCTCTTTGCAGCGCGCGCCCGCGCCTTGGCAGCCTCTTCTTCACGGTTTCTCGGCCGTGCACTTGTCTCAAGCGAGTTCAGGAGTTTTCTTGAAGCTGCAACAACCTCGTTGACTGCCGCGTTAAATGAGGCTTCATTAACCTTCGTGGGTTTCGTGAAGCCGCTGATCTTTCTCACGTATTGCAGCGCGGCGTTGTGGATTTCTTCGGCCGTCACAGGCGGTTCGAAGTTGAACAGTGTTCTTATGTTTCTGCACATTGGCGTTACCTCTTCAGAACGTCTTCCGGCGCGTCGCTGTGGACCCGCCTCATGAAAATCACTGCAGGATTTGACTTCGTTCTATCCGATCTCCCGACGGGGAAGGTGATTACTCATTTCGTCCGGGAAAACCAAGGTTCATTTGGCCTGTTCTTCAAGCCGCTGCAATAATTGCCGGGCGCCTTCGATGGCGTGGAATTGCTCCACATGTTTTCGCTTGTCCTCCTCTGAAATAAACCGCGCTTTCAGAGTCACTCGCGTTCTGCCGCCGCTTTCTTCGATATCGAAAACCGACTGAAAGGGGGCCAGGCCAAACTCCTTTGAGCCCAGGTTCGTGTAAACGAGCTGTTTTCGCTTTTCAACATGGTCGAAAACATACACGTTCGGGTAGTCGATTCCGTCGGGTCCGTGCATGATGACCTCGAAACGCCCGCCGTCCCGTACATCAAGCTGCTTGACCGTGCTGGTGAAGCCTGCAGGACCCCACCATTTCGCTATTTTCTCGGGACTATTCCAGGCAGTCCACACCCGCTCAGCCGGCAGGTTCATATCGCGGGTTACCGTAATCGAGTATGAATCATCCATCCCGCTCCCACCGCTCCGTGCTACGCTGCTGAAGAGACGCGGTTGGTTTGTACTCTCGTCTGTTTTGCCGCCCGGGGAGGCACAGCCAAAGATCATAGTGAGCAGTACAATTATCGTCAACGCTGGCAACACCTTTAACATACGCAATTCTCCTCAGAGTTCGTCCGCTTGGAAAAAAAAGCTCCAGTCAGTTTGAAATCAGCGGGTTGTTTTCAGGCCGTATCCATTGCGGCAGAATGGACTTCTCGACCTTGACTTTCTGTAAAGCAGGATATTCTTTTATGAACGCTTGCATGTCTTCATCGAATTTATCTTCGACAATAACATCGAACGTTCCTGTGGAAAAGCCTGGCACGGATTGATCCAGTACAGGTATGACTTTACCAGCCCTTTTTTCAGTGTCATTTTTCCTTTCACGCAGCACAACTTCAAGATGTCCCAAGTAGATTATTGTATTTGGCTTAACATCTATTTTTGCATATACCGGTATGCCGCCGAACCCAGTAACTAACGGGCCTTGGTATGTACTGCCGATCCACTGAAGGTTATAGGTGCCGCTCTCCAGTCCAAAGCTCAACAGAAATTCATTGAAACGATCTTTTTCGCTCTTATAAGGGGCACCGGCTTTATGGAAGTAGGGCAGGGGTCTGGAGCATGTTTCGCCTTGCGGGCATATTTTAACGCCGGTAAGATCTAGCTGATAATTTGGTTTATGTTGGTTCGATACTTTGATAGAAAGCAGGGCAATTGATTTTTTTGTAAGATCAATGCCTGATTGGCCTTTGGTGAGAGCCATGTGGTGGCCAGCACAAGCGCTCATCGTGAAGGCGAAACAAATAATAGGCAGATGCCTGAACTTAATCATAAAAACCTCCATCAGTATTCAGATAAGAAATAACGGCTCGCTGAGGGGAGCGTTTTTCGCGACCCTCTCGAGCCGAATGGTTAGAATTCAGTGCCGATCTAAAATGACAAAACATCGCGCCATCTTGTCATGCAAAGCCTGCTTATTATTTGTCCAACCTGCCATCATGAAGCCAACCATGAATGTGGGGAACACAGAAAACAATTTTGATACATTACGACCCAGGGAGCGAAGGATCGTTAGCTTTCTGCCATAAGTATCTACAACCTTGAGGTTCATTGCACGTTTACCTAGTGATGCTTGGAGCCTGCTACTTTCCAGCAATATCCAATATATCATTATCACCAAAAAATCCATATGTCCCGTTGTTATCTTGTGCACGTCTGTTTTTGTCGTGAAGTCAATTAACTGCTTTGTCTCCTCTTTCTTGTTGCCAAGATGCTTTACTTTTTCCCTATAGAGGTATTTCCATCTACCTAAAGTAGCTACTTCCACAATACTTGTTTCAATCCTTGCTACGGAACCATCGCTGTAAGGTTCTGATGTCGTTTCTGTTGAGATCACCCTCTTTTGGGTAAACAAATCGAAGGGTGCACTTACGACAATATAATCGGGAGCTAAAGTGCCAATTAGAACAATAAAGGGGAAGACAAATATTACGATAATTATATAGTCTATGCCGACTGCGACAGCTCTTCGCCAAAAACCTGCGTATTTCGGTTTTTCTACAACATATGGCACATATTCCATGTGATTCCTTTCATTATGCTATTAACGGCTCGGCTGAGGGGCGCAGGTTTTTGCGACCCTCGCGAGCCGAATGGTCAGAATCAATACTTTTCGTTGGCCATAACTGTCGCTATTTTACTTAGGCCGGCCTTAACGATATCGTCGAAATTGGAGTGAATTATTATTTTATGATCAATCGAAGAATGCATAAATTCCATTTGTTTTTTGGAGGTAAGCACGACATGCATATCCTCAAAGGGTTTTCTCCAGTCAGCTACAACCCGATCATATTCCTCAGTTGACGAAAAC
>DATHDE010000273.1:0-2188 GCA_035490495.1 Nitrospirota bacterium | reverse complement strand
AGCGGCGAATAACCATCCTGCAGGCAGCGTGTCGGGCGGCATGGAGGTCGCCGCCGTGAGCAAGGCCTACGGGCTCGGTCCGCTCCGACAGCCGGTCCTGGAGGGCTGCTCCTTCTCCGTCGAGGCGGGAAAACTGACCGTCCTGATCGGGCCGTCCGGGTGCGGCAAGAGCACGCTCATCGACATCCTCGCGGGGTATCAGAAGCCGGACTCCGGGACCGTCACCATCGACGGCGAGGCCGTGCGCGGGCCCGGCAGGGACCGGCTCGTGGTGTTCCAGGAGACTGCGCTGTTCCCCTGGATGACGACCATGGAGAACCTCGTGTACGGCCCCAAGGTCAGGCGGGAGCTGTCCGGCAAGGACCTGGAAAGCAAGGCCCACGCCCTGCTCGAAAAGGTCGGCCTCGTCGATTTCAAGGACAAGTATCCCACGCAGCTCTCGGGCGGCATGCAGCGCCGCGCGGAGCTCATCCGGGCCATGATCAACAACCCCAAGGTCATGATCATGGACGAGCCGTTCCGCGGGCTGGACGCCATGACGCGGGCGCTCATGCAGGAATATTATGTGCGGCTCTTCGAGGAGAACCGGAGCACGAACCTGTTCGTGACGTCGGAGATCGAAGAGGCCATCTTCCTGGCGGACCGGCTGGTCATCATGAGCAACCGGCCGGCGAACATCCGGGAGACGCTCGAGATCGATCTGCCGCGTCCCCGCGAGTTCACCATGCTCACGTCCCGGGAGTATCTGAACTACAAAAAAATAGCTTTGGAAATCCTGCACGAAGAGGCGATGAAGGCGTTCGTGCGCGGCAATAAAACAGCGGTGGCCGACTTTGTCGAGGCCTACGCAAAGCGCCAGGAGGGGGGCAAGGGCGGCGCGGGTGCTTAGCACGGTCCTGCTTACGCGCGAAGCGGTGATCGTGCTGGGCGTTGCGTCGGCCGTGTGCGTGACCGCCGGCAGCCTCATCCGGGTGTTCGGCGCCAAGGTGAACAGGCTGGTGCCCGCCCTGCTCATCAACGGGGGGTACTGCCTGCTCGGCCTGAGCATGCTGATCTACATCGTCATCGGGTTCCGTTAGAACGCGGGGAGCGGAAGACGCTTCCCGGAAAAAAGGAGAGAATGATGAAAGAAGCGAAGAAGAAGGTAACGATTCCCTATCTCATGGAGAAGAAGAAGAACAAAGAGCAGATCACCATGATGGCCATTTACGACTACCCGAACGCCGTCATCGCCGAGCGCACGGGCATCGACATCGTCTGCGTGAGCGATTCGGGCGGCATGGCCGTCTTCGGCAAGGAGAACACCACGTCCGTGACGTTCGAGGAATGCATGATCATGATGCAGACCGTGACGCGCGGGTGCAAGACGGGCCTGCGCATGCTCGACATGCCGTACATGAGCTTCCATACGTCGCCGGAGAAGTCGATCGAGAACGCGGCCCGGTTCGTCGCGGAAGGCGGGGCCGAGGTCATGAAGTGCGAGGGCACGCGGCACCACGCGAAGAACATCGAGGCCATTGTCAAGGCGGGCATCCCCGTCATGGGCCATGTCGGCGTGACGCCCATGCGCATCACGCAGCTGGGAGGGTTCATCGCCCAGGGCAAGACCGCGGTCAAGGCGAAGGAGATCGTCGACGACGCCATGGCCATGTACGACGCCGGCTGCTTTTCCATCCTGTGCGAAGTGACGACGTCCGAAGTGTGCGAATACCTGACCGAGAAGCTGCCCGTGCCCGTGATCAGCCTGGGCGCGGGGAACAAGGCCGACGGCGTGCACATCATCACGTGCGACCTGTTCAAGCTGTATGACCGCCACACGCCGCGGCACTCGAAGGTCTACGTGGAGCTGCTGCCGATCATGGAAAAGGTGTTCCGCGACTACATCAGCGACGTCACGACCCGCGCCTATCCCGGCCCCGAGCATACGGTGTTCATGCAGCCGGCCGAGCTGGAAGGCTTCGCCAAACTGGTCAACTGGCAGAAGCGCTGACCTGCCCTCTACCACATTTGCCGATTATTAAAGCCCGCCAATTGGCGGGCTTTTTCTTTTCGGCTATGCGATGGCCTGAACCGCACCTCCCGATCCTTTTTCTGCTTCCCGGTACCTTCAATCGCAAATGATCGATCGGCACTACTGCGGTTCTCTCCCCGAGATATCATCATTGTCGGTGAATTTCGTGCATTTGTT
>DATHDE010000272.1:0-14379 GCA_035490495.1 Nitrospirota bacterium | reverse complement strand
TTGCCGCCTGTTCCCGTTTGTACGCGGAGGCTTCCTCGGGGGAAAGCCACTTGAGCGCGTGCGCCGTGCACTTCGTCACGCACGCGGGCTTGAGCCCCCGGTCGATCCGGTCCCTGCAGTAGTCGCACTTCATCACCTTCCCCTGCTCCGGGTTCCACTGCGGCACCCCCCACGGACACGCCGTGATGCAGGACTTGCACCCCACGCACAGGGACGATTCCACGAACACGATCCCGTCCTTCTGCCGCTTCTGCATGGCGCCGGTCGGACAGGCCGATATGCACCACGGCTTTTCACAGTGGAAGCACGGCATGAATACGAACTGCATCTTCGGGATTCCCTTGACCATCTGCGGCCCCACCGGGATGATCCGGCTGAACCGCGGCCCCACGGGAAGATTGTTCTTGCTCTTGCAGTGCACCTCGCACGCATAGCACCCGATGCACCGCTTCTGGTCCTGGAAAATATAATATATGCTCATGCCTTACTCTCCTTAAGCCGGAACAAACCTAAAGGCTTTCGACAGGATTACTGGATTAGTTCGGATTGGAGCTTTTGATTCTTCCTGTTCATCCTGTTATCCTGTCTGATTCTTTATCTTGTAGTCCTACGCCTTTTTGACTGTGACCATGCTCTCCATGTACGCGACACCCCCGCCCACGGGGTCCACGGTCTCCAGAAGACCCTTCTGGAACTTCGTGTCCCGCAGTCCCTTGCCGAAGGAGCGCGTCTTTAAGGGAATCTCGCTTCCGTACCCGTGCAGCATGAATACGGCCTCGGGGTGGATGAAGGGCGTGACATGCGCCTTGATCCTGCCCGTGTAGCCCTCGGCGCTTACTTCAACCGTGTCCTTGTGCTTGATCCCGAGCTTGGCCGCTTCCTGGTCGTTGATCCACAGCGTGTTCTCGGAGGTTATCTCGTTGAGGTAAATGTTGTTCTGCGACTGGGCATGGGACTGGGCGCCTGTTCTGCCGAAGGTGAGCCGGTATTCGCCTGCGCCGGGCTTGCGGGGGCTTACGTACGGGGCAAGAAACGGGTATTTGCCGGCCATCTTGCCCGAGACAATCTCGATCTTGCCGGACGGGGTCGTGAACTTGAGCTTCTCCGGGTCCATCATGATGGGCTCCTTGGCCAGGCTGACCGAGCCTTTGGCGCTGAAGTCCTCGATCCTGACACCCGTGCCTTCGAGCTGGTAGTTCCAGATGTCTTCGATGCTCTTGTACGGGAAGTACTGCCCTACCCCCATGCGCTGGGCGATGAGGGTGAAGATCTCCCAGGCGGGCTTGCTGTCGTATTTGGGCGCGACTGCCTGCTTTCTCATGATGAAGGAGGGCTTGGGGCCTTTTTTGACGGCCAGGATGTTGGACCGCTCAAGGTAGGTGGCTTCCGGCAATATGACGTCCGAGTACCACCCCGTTTCGCTGTAGTTGACGTCGATGGAGACCAGGAGATCGAGCTTGTCCAGGACCTTCTTCTGTTCTTCAGGGTCGGGTAAGGATGCCATGGGGTCGTACCGGTAGGCAAAAAAAGCCCGGATGGGGTACGGCTGGCCGGTTTTGATGGCTTTGTAGAAGTTGACAATGTGGCCTGTGCCGAGGGATTTGCCCTGCATGTCGGCGTCGACGATCTTGTCCTTGACCTCCGGCATCCTGGCGCCCAGGGAGTTCAGCCCCTTGGCTCCGGCATCCTTGGCGCCTTTGGCTATGATGATGCCGCCTTTGGCTTCGATGCTGCCCATGAGAGCGTTCAGGATGTGGATCGTGCGGCTGCTGTAGAAGGAATCGATGTAGCGCGACAGCATCCATCCGCCGTGGAAGATGACGCTGGGTTTGGCTTCGCTTGCCTGGCGGGCGAGGGCTACGATGGATTGTGCCGGTATGCCCGTCTCCTTCTCCGCCCATTCGGCCGTGTAGGGGGCGACGAAGCTTTCAAGCTCGGCAAGGCCCGTGATGTTTTTGGCTGCGTATCCGGCATCATAGAGCTTTTCTTTGATGATGGTGTGGATGAGGGCGAGGTTGAGCGCGTAGTCCGTGCCGGGCCGGATCTGCAGAAACGTGTCCGCCTTGGATGCGGTGACCGTGGCGCGGATGTCAATGTACGTGAGCCGGGCGCCCTTTTCCATGGCATTCAGGATGTCGTTGACTTCCTTGACCTGCAGGGACTCGAATACGTTTCTGCCGTACAGGATGATGTGTTTGGTGTTGCTGAAGTCGTACCCCATGTCGCCCCGGCTGTAGCCGATGACGCTCTGGCATGCCATGTTGACGTTCTTGGCGCACGTGTCGTCGTGGTCTGCATAGTTGGGCGAGCCCAGGGCTTTGACGAAGCTCTTGGTGAGGTCCGTGAACGGGCCCCCGCGGTCGGCAAGGGCAATGGCTCTGGCTCCGTGCTCGGAGGTGACGTTCTTAAGCTTCCCGGCGATGTAGTCCAGGGCCTCTTCCCACGTGGCTTTTTTCCATTGGCCCGAACCCCGGGCGCCGGTGCGGATCATCGGATGCTGCGGCCGCTCGGTGTCGTATTCGAAGGCGAGGCCGGCCGACCCCTTGGCGCACAAGGCCCCTTCGATTCCGGGTGCGTGCGGGGAGCCTTCGATCCACGTGACCACGCCCCCTTCCGTCTCCACCCGTATGGGACACCGCACGGCGCACATGCCGCATATACTGTAGACTGATGTTGGTGCTGTCATTGACTTCCTCCGGAGTCGTAATTGTGCCAGGCGCTTGTTTGGGCTACGGCATGTGCCTCGCTGCAGCTCAGGCTGACTTTCTCGGCGTGCATGCTCCTTGACCGCATTCCCGGGACCTGACACATGATGGTGAAAAACCCGATGAAGAACGGTAGACGTGTACTGTCGAACCTTTGGGAATAATGCTTCGAATCAGCGGCCTTATTTCAGTCGTCTCGGAAAAGGAATCTGAGGTTGTTGCTTTCGGAACTTCACGGGAACCGCAGCCCTGGGCAGTCATCAACTATCCTTAGAAAGTGCTGCAGATTTTACTTCGAACTGTATTTACCACAATTTTATTTTTTCGACAACGAGAATATGCATAATAATTATTTTTTTCATGCTTGTATCATCTGACAGCACATTGTTTTAACAGGTGAGATAACTCCAGGATGGATCGTTGCAAATATGCAATAAAGCGGGCTCACGGGGTCTTGCCTGATGATGTGCGGGACAGATTTTCTGATATTGATGCAGGATAATGTTGCGATCAAACCTTTTTGCTGCGCCTGCGATTTCCGTAGTGCACTGCGGTGAGGAACAGTCCCTGAGGCGGAGCAGTTTTCCCAGCCTTTGTTCGATCCCTGGACAGCAATATATCACGGACACCTTCCGGCCGGAACCTGCCGAGCCCTGCTTCAACAAGGGTTCCCGTTATGTTGCGCACCATGTACTGAAGGAATGCATCCGCTTCAACTTTCAATTCTACGAAATCGAGCCTTTTCCCGATCTTGAGGGATGTTATCGTCCGTACGGGATTCTTCGCTGCGCATCCTGAGCCCCGGAACGCGGAGAAATCATGCTTTCCCAGCAGACACACAGCGGCCTTTCGCATCTTCCTCAGGTCCAAGGCCTGCGGGATATGCCAGCAGTAGTTGCGAGCGAGTGCCGTTTGGGCGGGTCTGTTCAGAATGCGATATGTATAGACCTTGCCTGTAGCGCTGTGGCGTGCATGGAAATGTTCGTCCGCTTCTCCGGAAGCAGTCACCCTGATATCATGCGGCAGCAGTTGATTCAGTGCCGGCGCCCATGACGCGGCGGGGATCCTGCTCGTTGTATGAAAATTGACCACCTGTCCGAGGGCATGCACCCGCGCATCGGTCCTTCCTGAAGCAGCCGTGGTGATGCGGACACCCGTTAAGGAAAACAAGGACTGTTCCAGGGCATCCTGGATTGTCGCGCGCCCCGTCCCCTTCTGTGACTGCCATCCATGATACTGCGTGCCGTCGTATTCAAGTGTGAGCCGAATGTTTCGCATGAAGTGGTAAGTATGCATGATGAGGCCCGGGGAGTCAGCCCCCCCGGGTCCTACTCGCCAAGATAGGCCTTTTTAATGCCCGGATCTTTTTCGAGCTGCGCCGCATCCCCGGACATGACGATCCTTCCTGTTTCCAGAACATAGGCGCGATGTGCAAGACGAAGCGCTGCCTTTGCATTCTGTTCCACAAGCAGAATCGTCGTTCCCTGTTTGTTGATTTCCCTGAGAATCTTGAATATCCGGCTTACAATGATGGGGGCGAGCCCCAGCGAGGGTTCGTCGAGAAGAAGCAGCTTCGGCCGGGACATGAGCGCCCGTCCGATAGCGAGCATCTGCTGTTCTCCGCCCGAAAGCGTACCGCCGAGTTGACGTTTCCGTTCCGCGAGCGTCGGGAATATGTCGAAGACGCGCCCGCACATTTCCGGGAATTCACGCTTCGGTCTCGAAAACGCCCCCATTTCCAGGTTTTCCATGACGCTCATGCGCGGGAAAATTCTGCGTCCTTCCGGCGTCTGGGACACGCCGAGGTCGACGATCTCATGAGGACGATAATTGTCAATGCGTTTCCCGTCGAAAGAAATGCTGCCGGATGTGAGCGGGACCGTTCCTGATATCGCCATCAGGGTGGTTGATTTTCCCGCACCGTTCGCCCCGATCAGGGCAACGATCTCGCGCTCCTGGACGTACAGGGAGACCTCTTTGAGGGCCTCGATCCGGCCGTACGAAACCGTTACGGATTCGAGTTCAAGCATGCGCGCTCTCCTTGCCGAGATACGCCTCGATCACGGACGGATCATTCTGGATGTCCTTTGGCTGGCCTTCTGCTATTTTGATGCCGTGGTCAAGGACTATGACCCGGTCGGAAATTCCCATCACAACCTTCATGTCATGCTCGATCAGCAGTATAGCTACGCCGTTATCGCGAATTTTCCTGATCAGGGACATCAATTCCTGCGTTTCCAGGGGGTTCATGCCAGCTGCCGGTTCATCGAGGAGCAGCAGATGCGGCTCAGTGCCCAGCGCCCGTGCAATCTCAAGACGGCGCTGGTCTCCGTACGGCAGGTTCGCGGCGCGGACAAGATGTTTATCATCCAGGCCGGTGAATTTCAGGATGTCCATGGCCCGAAATGTGGTATCACGCTCTTCACGGACAATCGAAGGCGGCTTGAAAAGCGCCCCCAGCACGCCTGCCGATGTCCTGCAGTGAGCTGCGACCATGACGTTTTCGAGGCAGGTCATGTCGGCAAACAGCCGGATGTTCTGAAACGTTCTTGCAATGCCGAGCGCGGTGATCGAATGGGGCTGCATGGCCGTTACATCGCGGTCATGAAAGAGGATGGTTCCCCGCGTCGGCCGATAGATGCCGGTTACACAGTTGAAAAAAGTCGTTTTCCCGGCGCCGTTCGGGCCGATGATGCTGACGATCCTTTCGCGCTCGACGCGCATGTCGATGTCTTCGAGGGCTTTCAGTCCGCCGAAATGTTTTGTCAATCTTTTTGTTTCCAGCAGCAGCATGCGCGGTGAACAGCCTCGTTTCTTGAAATTATTTGTCCGTCCTGCCCAGAAGCCCCTGGGGTCTGAATACCATCATAAGGACAAGGGCAGCGCCGAATGCAAGCATGCGGTAGTCCTGGAAGTCCCTGAACACTTCCGGAAGCGTCACGAGCAGCAGTGCGCCGAGGACGATCCCGGGGATGCTGCCCATGCCGCCGAGCACGACCATGCACAGGATCAGAACGGATTCCAAAAAAGTGAAACTCTCCGGTGACACGAACGCCATTTTCGCGGCAAAAAAAACACCGGTGAGACCGGCCCATGCCGATCCGATCACGAACGCGCTTAACTTCAGCCTGAAGGTGTTGATACCCATGGCTTCCGCGGCGACTTCATCTTCGCGGATCGCAATCCAGGCACGTCCGATGCGTGATTCGGCGAGCCGTTTCATGGCGAACAGCGTAATCAAGGTGATCGCGAGAATCAAATAGTAGAAATCCAGCGGCCTCCGCAGCTCGTATCCTGCAAGCACGGGCCTGCCGATGCGCGAAATTCCATTGGGCCCGCCGGTCAGAGAATCCCAGTTGTTCAAGACGATGCGGATGATCTCGCCCAGACCGAGCGTGACGATGGCAAAATAGTCACCCCGCAGACGCAGCGTTGGAATACCGACAAGCAAGGCAAAGCATGCTGCGCCGGCCGAACCTGCGGCAAGTCCGAGCCAGAAAGAGAGGCCGAACAGTGTCGAAAGAATGGCATACACGTAGGCACCAACGGCGTAGAAGGCGGCATACCCGAGATTTAAAAGACCGGCCTGGCCGACGATGATGTTCAGGCCCAGGGCAAGCACGATATACATACAGGTCAATGTCATGATATCCCGATAATAATCATTGAAGAACAGGGGGGAAAGGAGCAACAACGAAACAAGCAGAACCGCGAAGAAGGGCGAAGTTTTGATGCTCTGCAGACGGCTTTTGTACGCCTCGGTCAGATGCAGGCGCGGCGAGAATGCGGCCGCTCTTCTTGACGTTGCCGCAGAGCGTGAAAACCGCCACGCGAGCATACAGGCAAAAACAACGCCCGCCAGATGAACGGCTTTTTCCACGCCCGCGAGGGGGAAGATGAGAATGCCCGCAGCGAGCGGAATGGTCAGCATGCTCGCATAGCTGCGGGTTGTTGGGGTCGCTGATTTCATTGCAGAGCGCGATTATCCCATAAACGTGGAAGATTTTCAAGGTGTCTTTGCACACGATGCGGGTGCGCTCTGAGAACTGTTTCCAGGCTTACTGGTTCAGCTGCTTAAGGAAATCGGCATCGCTCAACATGGCTTTCACGGCTTCCGACAATGCCAGTCCTGCCAACCGGTCCGTCAACGCGGTGGTGGACTCGAGCAGGCCGGAGGTTGTCTGTCCTGTTCCTTCGAAGTTCTTGGACCATCCTTTGGAGGAGCTTGCTGCGACCTTGACCGTGAATTGATAGGAATTACCCGGCATGCTGAAAACGATCTCCGGAATGGCGAGCGTTAGTTGCAGCGGCGCTTTTGAGCGTATCTGGGCTCCCCGTTTCGCGAGCTCTCCGGACAGCGCTTCCACGAGTTTACCCGTCCACGCCTGTTTGTTCGCCGTTATCCCGATTTTCTGTCCCTTTTCATTGGGAATTTCAAACGGAAGTGCATCCTTTTCGCCGTTTACCACAATGAGGGAAACGCCTTTGAGCGACACGTTGTTGATCCCCTTGACACCGGGGACAACACCGGGCTTCACCGCAACCGTGCAGCTCACCGCGAGTCCGACGAGTGCGGTAAAAATACATGGCATCAGGAATGTACGGATGTTTCTCATTACAAGCACCTCCCCATCGGCGTTGGGATTTTATTTATTTTAGCAGAGGTTCGTAATTATTACCAGACTGCAGTTACAGTTCATCGGCTGCATCTATTCCGGGTCGAAACAATGGGTATCGTCGTCGATAACCAGGGTATCGCAATATTCCGCGCGAATTCCGTCAGACAACCCCATATCGCAAAGCATGCGGACAAAGCGGCTTCTTTGAAACACAGGGATGACCGTTGTGCTGGCCCGGAGCGCGGTTTCAACCGCATAACGATACTTGCCGTCCCCCCTGCAGTGCGCGACATATTTGCCATGAACCGACCGCTTCACAATAACATTTTTTGCATGAAGCTTCACTTTTTGTGCAGCTTCCATCTGTATTGTTTCCTGAAGCATCATGAGTTTGAAAATCATTTCATTCAGCGCATCCGGTTCATACAGATAGCGCTCGAGCCCGAACCGCCGGGCCAATTCCTTTGACGATTCCATGATAACCTCTGTAATGATGTAGTATACGACTGGATTATATCATGCCGACAGCCGGTTGCCTAGCCGAGGCTCCCCCGGTTTAAAAAAAGGCAGCCATCCCTCACGGCGGCTGCCTTCTGAGCACGCAGAACGAATGTCAATCACGTTGTTTCATCGATTGCCGATTCTCCGGTCAGCACCTCAGGGTTCTGGACACCGAAGTATTTGTAAATGGTGGATGCAACGGACAAGGGTTCAAACTGATAGCTGCCGGTCGCCGGTGTGGTGAAAAGCCTGTTTTCTGCTGCTGATCCCGTGAGCGACGTGGTTCCTACAACTTTGCCCAGCCCCCGGCCCGGGACGCCCCATCCTCCCAGTGTATAAAGGTTCTGGTTGTTGCCATGGTCCCACCCCATAGCAGCGTTCAGGTTTGCATTGCGGCCAAAATCCCCGAATACGAAGATCACCGTAGCACCCGCTGCCGTACGTATGTCAGTCGATCGGTTGGCGTCATTCCGTATCAGGTTCAGGTGCTGCACAGCTACTTTAAGCGCGGCCATTAATTCCCGCATCCTTTGCGGGTAGGCATTGAGCGTTGAAGAATGATCGTCCCACCCACCGAGCCCGCCGCTCCCGAGATTTATGAAAAAAGTGTCGGGATTGCTGATGGCAAGGCTGACAGCCGCTTTTAAGCGATTCCCGAAGTTTGTGTCAGGATACACAATGGCCTGGTTTGTGTTCGGATCAAGGGGCAGATTGGCGTTAACCGCTGTTTCATTGAAGTTTGCCTCTATAAAGGCAGACAGCGACGCCCGTTTGACAAAGGCATCGTATATTTCCTGGTAAGCAGATCCCAAGGCAGCGTTCTTTTCCATTGCCTTCGCGTCCATCGCGGAATCAGACGTCGCGTCGAGCGCGGGCGATGTATACAAATAACGGCTGAACGGGTTCTGAAAATTCGAGTCGAGGCTCACCGGCCTCAGCATTTCCGAAATATCGAGATCGCCCAGATTGAAAACAACTGATTCACCTTCGAAATTTACGACAGGAAGGATGAGTGAATCGATTGGCTTCGAAAAGGCATTATTCGCAGTCAGCACAGCGGCAAGTGTTGTCGCGAACCCGGGTTTTGTTATATCCAGATTCCCTACAAGATTCTGAGTAACGCTCGTTCCATGGCTTTTATTGTCATCCTTCACTCGGTTGCAGGTACGGTAGACCGTCATGTCTCCGGCGGTTACCATGGTCTCCATATCATCGCCGCCTGCCCCTGATGTTCCTCCTCCCCAGAACCCCCGTGCAGTCACGTAGGCTCCCAGAGCTCCGCCGGAGGTCACGAGCGTGTCCGGATATTTGTTCAGGGATTGAGCATTGATATCAAGGATATTAGTTAAATTTCCAGCCAGTTCCGACGGCCCTCCATAGAGAAAAATACTGATAAGCTTCGGCAAAACTGCCGGTTTGACAAAATTTATTCCTGCAGGCAAAGCAGCGCCGGCAAACCTTTCCAAAAACAGTGAAGGCATCATCATGCCGGCACCCGCGATTCCCATTGTTTTCAAGAAATCTCTCCGTTTCATGGTGTCTCCTCTCTATTGCACGGAACGCTGATAGTACAATTCCGACAACCTTGAACAATAATCAAGCACGAACATGGCGATGTTTCTCTTGTTCGTCGCCGTATTCGCGGTGTATCCTTTTGTCGTGAATATCTGGTTCAGCATGGCGAGTTCACCGCTGTCCGCCCTTCTCCCCAGCACAGAAAGAAAGAGATATTGGATGTAATCATTTCCCCACAATGTGACCGAATTATACAGGTCGGCCTGCCAGCCGCGGTCGCCATCCCAGCTTTTCCGGTGGACGAGGAGTTCCTCGCGGACTGATTTGTGATAGTAGGCAAAACTGAGCGAATCCAGCGGGACCTGCCTCCGGCCCAATTTGTAATTGAGCGGTGCCTGCTTCATCTGGGCCATTGTTTCCAGGCCGGTCCACCAATCCGGGGGGCGGTTCAAATAGGCGAAAAAAGCCTGGTCAGGCACCCAGAAAATGCGATTGGCGACATTAAAAAAAGTTTCCTCGAAATATTTCGTCCGGTTCGTATTCAACAAGTACTGTTTGGAAAAGAGTATTGCAATAAAAAGCTGCCTGAAGGTCGCGGGATTTGAACCGGTAATACCCTGAATGATCTTTGACTTCTCGTCAGGTGTGGCGTTCGGGAAAAAGCGATCCACAAGGCGAGACGTGATTGCAGGAATGAGCGATCCGTGATTCGCGAGAGCCCGGTAAAAATCATAACACCCCATGACCGTCGTATCCAGGATCTGCTGCGGTTCGTCATTTTCGTTATATTCAATCAGCAACTGGTATCCCTGGTTGCCGTCGGTCAGATGCCAGTTCCTGCAGCACTTCGCCGCTTTTGGCACCTCGTCATCCCTGAAGCGCAAAAGATATATTTCCATCATTTCGCGCGTATTGTCCTCCGGGGACCGGAATCTGCGCCAGTTTTCCTGGGATGTCGTGTGCGCATAGACGATGTCCCGGATTGAAGCGTCGGTGCGGATCATAAACGTGAGACGGTACAATACCTTTTGAATGTCTGCATAATCGACAGAGTCGAGTTCCTGTGCAGGCGAAAAGAGAATTGTTGTTGCCAGGGTATATGCCATCCAGACATCAAAATAGTCCCTGCTGAGCGGGAACTCGAACATCATGGCAAGCGGATATTGCTGCGGCTGTATTTCATCGTCAAAATAGTACTTCTGATCCACCTGATCGATATACGTCTGGCGGTCTTTCACAGGAGTATTGAGCGTGGACTGTGTTTTAGACATGAAGTTTGCACCACCGGACACTTTCATGGAAGACATGCCTGCCGAAAGATCGAAAAAATCCTTGACTGTCACACCTTTGTAGAGTGTGCCGAGCAGGGTATTCGCCACCTTGTATTGATTTTCAGGACTGAGCGAGTTGTATTCACCGTCCGACAGGGTGTCGATAGACACTTCTGTTTTATTGCCCCTGCTGCAGCTGATAATTTGAACGGCCAACATCAGCAGTATTAACAACAACGTACTTTTCTTTTTCATGATAATCTCGAGACCTCCTTTCTTTAATGTAGTTCAGTTAGATTTATGTACTAATTACTTTTCTGCGATTTGGGAGTCCTAAATGAATTCTTTTGATTACTAGAAAACAGCTGATAAGTAGACCCTCTCTCAAGTGAGAACCATTATACATAGGTACTAACAAGTTGCAATACGAAGGGACTAATATTATTTGTCGCAACAGCCGGAATGTTCTTTCACAAGTCATTGTAAAACTAAGGAGAACTTTCGTTAAAGATATGACAGACGAATTCGATGTGATTTGCCGGCAGGAAAAGTTACTTGTTGAATATTACTTCCAGAGCATGAGGCACAATCTCAATAGTAAAAATCCGTTTGCTGCTGTCGTATATTTCTCCGTCCACATGAACCGGCACGGGAAAATTGCTAGTGAGTGTTATTTGACGTGCGCGTTGCATATGCACGTATTTCTCTGCTTTGTGAATTGTGCCCAGAAAAACTTTAGGGAAATGCCAAAAAAGAGGTAGTAAACGGATGGGCTTTATTACAGTTATATCGAAGAGTTGATCATTAAGTTTTGCAAACGGTGTTAATCTGAAGCCGCCACCGCAGGTCGTGCCGTTTCCGACCGCCACCAGGAACGCCTTCAATTCCTCGGTGTTCCCGTTGACGGAAATGTTCAATTCAACGGGACTATATTTCCCGAGTGTTTTGAATAAAGCGATCAGGTAAAGATATAAACCGCGCTTCGAATGATTAATGGCATAACTAGCCTGGTTGACAGCTGCATCAAAACCGAAGCCGACCCCGTTTATAAAATACTTGTCGTTGATCCTGCCAGCATCGATGGTCTTTGTTGTGCCTCGCAAAATAATGTCAACGGCTTTCTCCATGTCTGCCGGGATATGGAGAGATTTAATAAAATCGTTACCGGAACCTGCAGGGATGATTCCCAGCGGCTTTCCGGAAAAGAGCATTGCAGGAACAATTTCATTTACCGTACCATCCCCTCCCACAGCCACAACAACATCGAATTCTTTTATCGCTTTGCTGGCTATCCGCGCCGCGTCCATCGGCCCGTTTGTAAACTCCATGTCAAAGCACATGTCCCTCGCCTTGAGCAAGCTGGCTATTTTCTTATCTGCCGTTTTTGCCGTTCCCCTGCCAGCTGCAGGATTCGCAATGACTTTGTATTTTTTCATCTTTGAAAGACGTGAATTCACGCACGAGGAAGAAGCCAAATGCCCTTCGTGGAGGTTATTGACGCCACAGGAGCATGCAAAAAACCATTTCACGAAGCAGCCGTTATACTGTCAACACCTTGCGGGTGAGGGGTTTTTGTTTTTAGAAATGAGATGAGGTTGTATTATTATCTGGTATATTCAGGTTCTTTTGCAAGGGCTATTTTGATATCACGATTGACTTCTTCACGAATATAACTTCTTATGAAGTCTCGGTCCTGGGGCGATATGCGTGTAAATTTCAACCCCATGCCCGGTCCTTTATACGATTGCTCACCAGGAGTATGGCTGTGCAATACCGCACCCTCAACCGAGATTGTCCTGTTTTTTATCTGCATCTGGATATTCAACCGCCTGCTCTTGGGCAGAGGATTATTCATAGGCAGGTACATTCCACGTTCAGACAGATCAATCTCCAGATTGCCATCCGGTGAAGGGATTGAGACAGTATTCACGGATACAGGAACGCGGGCATCGATCCGAATATCCGCTCGGGGAACGGGTTCGATCGTTGCCTGGACCGTACGGTACAGATCCTCAGCCTGGACGGGTTTGGAAATATAGCCTGCTGCCCCGAGGTCAATGCAACGGCGTTCGGATGCCGCATCACTCAGGGGCACGAGGAAGACGACCGGTATGGCGGCTGTACGACGCGACTGCTTCAACAACTGAAAAAGGTCGGTACCGCTCATTCCCGGCAGAGTCATATCTGTGATGATGATAGCCGGCAGTACTGTCGATAGCTGTTCAAGGGCTTGACCAGCTGTATGCGTCGTCGCCACCTCATAGTCGAAGCGTTGAAGTAGCAAGGATATCGACAGCATCTCCTGTGTCTTATTGCCCACGAGAATTATGGACCTGTTTCGTGTTTTCTTAGGTATGCTGCCGGGGCTCAACATAGGGGCTCCACTGATTCTTTTATACTAATTATAATCCTTTCATCTTCTCTGTTCAATTAAATTAATAATATCACCCTGTCTTATGCATTTGCAATCCGCGAGCTGATATCCTTCCTGATGAAGAACGTATGTCGGCATTAATAAAACTGAATGGCTTCGGTATTATTTCAATTTTTCAACAGGTTTGCTATATTGCTTTCGTCGGGACGAAGGGCCGGATAACACTCCACTGATCCGTCTCTATATCCAGCATATAAATGACTCCTTGTTGCGTATCAAATATTCCCAGGCTTCCTTCATATTGAGTGACAGGCTGATAGCGGCCTTTCTGCATTGATGCATAGAGTATGAGCAGCAACGTAGTGAGGAGGATGATCAACGTAATCTTAAAGAACTTATCAAACATTATAACCCCCGATTCCGGCTTGCTGTCAGTTGAACCCCTTAGACAATCCCATGGGTGATCTCATTACGGATAAAGTCCCGGATAAATTCCCGGTCCCTCTTTTCCATTCTCGTGAACTTCAGACCCATACCCGGTTCACGAAACGGGCCGTCATTATAGCGGTGACAGTACAGGACAACCGCATCAGCAGGGATCAATCTTCCATTCACGTTCAATTCAACGCTCAGCTGTTCATCCTTTCGATAGGGCGAACGCGTGCGGACGTACATCCCGTGCTCCGACAGCACGGATGCGCATTCTCCTTCGATAATATCAAGTGATTTTTTGTTTACCGATACCATCAGTTTAATGGGGATGCGGATATTTCCCCGCGGGTGGGATTCGACGGCCGCCTGTACGGTCTTAAAAAGCATTTCGGCCTCGATCGGCTTATTAATACATGCATATGCACCGGCTTCAAGACATCGATGTTCGTTCATTCCATCCGGCGTCTGAAGAAGAAATATCACGGGAATTTCAGAAGTGCGCGGATCCAATTTGAGAAGACTCAAGAGATCCAATCCACTCATGCCCGGCAGATGGATGTCAGCGATAATGAGGCAGGGAACTGCAACGGAAATCATTTCGAGCGCCTGGCGAACCGTATTGGATGTGCAAACGCGATAATCAAACCTCTGGAGCAACATAGAGCAGGTAAAAACATCGCTGTTCTTGTTATCGACAAGCAGAATATATTTCGTTTCCGATTTTCGCGATGATGCTGACGATCTCTCCACGGCGTTTGGCTCCCTGCTCCCTGGTGACGTTACTATAAAAAAAAATAAAAGGCAAGAAATTATTGTTTTTTTGTCAAGCCCAAGCAGAAATGTCGTATTCTTACCAAAGCAGAAATGTCGTATTTTAAGGAACAGTGGACAGTGCTGGTTTTTGTCTTCGGTCAGGATCGAAACTTTCTCTCCATGGGTGTGTGCGCGTCGGTTTTCCCCGA
>DATHDE010000271.1:0-19928 GCA_035490495.1 Nitrospirota bacterium | reverse complement strand
GCATGAGCTACGACGAATACCAAAAGCAACTGCAGGCTCAGCCCAAATAGCGACCAAACGCCTCCCATGTCTTCCTCGCCGCCAAAATCGCTTCGCCTTGTCCTCGGCATGATGCTCGCCGAGATCCTGAGCATGTCGGGCTTCTCCATCTTTGCCGCGACACTGGTCGAGTTCTCCCGGCTCTGGAGTTTGACGCCGACGCACGCGGGATGGATCAGCAGCGCCTATTACGCCGGTTACGTCCTGGCGGTGCCCGTCCTGGTGGGGCTCACGGACCGCTTCGATTCAAAAAAGATCTACATCATCGGTTCGCTCATCGGCGTGGGAAGCGGGGTCGGGTTCGCATTTTTCGCGGAGGGATTCGGCAGCGCCCTGATCTTCCGCCTGATCGCTGGCGTTTCGCTCGCGGGCACGTACATGCCGGGGCTTCGCATGCTGTCCGAGCGGCTGACCGGCGAAATGCGGCTGCGCGCGGTTCCGTATTACACGGCAAGCTTCGGTGTGGGCGTGAGCCTGTCGTTTCTCCTGACGGGATGGATCGAACAGGTTTCCGACTGGCGGACGGCGTTCCTGGTGAGCGGCGCCTGCTCCGGTGCCGCAATTCTGCTGGTCATGGTCGCGTCGGCAGGCATACCCCGGACAGCCGTGCCGCCCGCCGACGCGCCGACGCGCCATCCCCTGGATCTTCGCCCGGTCTTCACGAACCGCGACGCCCTGGGCTACATCCTCGCCTACTGCGGCCACTGCTGGGAGCTGTTTGCGCTGCGCGCGTGGCTGGCCGCGTTTCTCCTGTTCGCCTGGACCCGTTCGCACACGGAGGACCCGGGCGCGGTGCTGACGCACTGGTCCACGCTCATCGTCCTGATCGGTGTGCCGGCAAGCATCATCGGCGCGGAAGTGGCAACACAGCGCGGCAGGAAAAAGCTCATTCTCTGGATTACCGCCGCAAGCGTGGTTCTCGGCGCGGCGAGCGCCCTGGCGGGATCGATTTCGTTCTGGGCCGCCGTGATCGTGCTCTTTGCCTACAACTTCGCGGCCACGGCCGATTCGGGCGCAATAACAACCGGCGCGCTGGCGGCAGCCCGCGCGGGCGAGGAAGGCGCAACGCTCGCAGTTCACTCCATCATCGGTTTTCTGGGCGGGGTCATCGGCCCGCTGATCGTCGGCCTCGGTCTCGAGCTCGGCGGCGGCATCGCAAAACAGCACGCCTGGGATTTTGCCTTCTTGTTCATGGTCGCCGGATCGGCGCTGGCCGCTGCTGCGATCGCCCTCGTCCGGTCTCAGCGTTCGCGATGACGACCGGCAAGCGATGCCCCGCTTCCCGAACTCCGCGCTCTCACAGCTTTCACTGCGCTCCTGCTATTTCCCGTAGACGTGGACCGTATATTCATTCCATACTCTGAGCACGCTGAATATTTCCAGGTCTGCATAATAGACTTCCTGCATCCCCTCTTTTTTGGCCACGTCGCCGATTGCTGCGGTTCCCCATGCAATCAGCTTGTAGTCGCCCGTAAAGGGCGGGAAGGTGATGAGTTTGATCGACCCTTCCTTTTCCACGTTCGCGACCGGCGTGCGATGCATGTCGAGCGTCAGCGGTTCTCTTGTATGCACATAGAGACACCCGGACAGGAGCAGCAGGAGCACGAGCAGTATCATGATCAAGCGGAATGGTTTCATGAACATGCCCTCGCTAATCTCCGTAGACGATGGTTATGGTTTCCGTATAGATGCCGAACAAAACACTCAGGAATTCCCTGTCCATGTGGTTCACCGTGGTGATCCCGCCGTTCTTCGCAGCAGCCGCTGTTCCCGCATCGCCCCACGCCACGGCCCACAGGACCGATTGCGACATGGCCTTGCCCGTTTTCTGGCCGAGCACGGTCCTGTCCACATTGGTATCGAGGGGGGTTATTACATGG
Source organism: Nitrospirota bacterium (assembly GCA_035490495.1). Classification (GTDB taxonomy): domain Bacteria; phylum Nitrospirota; class UBA9217; order UBA9217; family UBA9217; genus JAJYKN01. Next base: position 18,009 of record DATHDE010000271.1, on the reverse strand, counting down.
GCGTAAAAGCAGCCTGACAGCAGAAGCATCGAAATCAACAGCACACTCATTACATACACCACTCTCATCACGCGCCTCCTGTACTGCGGAATTGTACCTGCCTTTGAATAGCCACATTATAGCACAGTGCGGAGGCCGGCCGTCTCGATGCTTTCCAGAAGCCTGAATTGCACGCGTGCGCGATGGAGATTGTGTCCGGGATAGGTTGTTTTGAAATAGGTGTCCCCGCGGAGGTAGTCGGCAAGAAAACGAATGCCGAGTTCGTACGTGATGACGCGGACGGCCGCGGGCAGCAGGGAGATTTCCTTTGCCGTGAGAAACGACCGTGCTTCTTCCAGATAACCGCGCAGGAGGGCCTCATACATGCCGGCATCGAGCGTGACGACGCCGAGATCCGGCGCGTCTTCGCCCGACCGGTTCGCCGTCGACCGCACGCAGTCTCCGAAGTCGAAGTGGACGATGCCGGGCTTGACCGTGTCCAGGTCGAGCATGCAGAGCGCCTCGCGCGTCTTCCGGTGGATCATGATATTGTTCACCTTGGGGTCGTTGTGCACGATGCGGAGCGGTATCTCTCCGGCCGCGATGCGTGAGGTCAGGGCCGAAGCGAGCGGCCGCCGGTCTTCCACGAATTCGCACTCCCGCGCAACTTCCGCGGCGCGGTGTGCTGTATCAGCGGCGTACGCTTCATCGAATTCAGCGAGATAGTGCGGCGTAATATGAAAACCGGGGAGCGTGTCGTGCAGGGCTGACGGCGGCAGGTCGGCAACCAGCGCCTGGAATGAGCCGAGCCCCCGTCCGACTTCGAACGCATGCCGCTCGTCCTGGACCCGGTCGAACACCTCGCCCGTCTCGATGAAATGGAACATGCGCCAGTACCCGCCGGATCCGTCGCGGTAATAGGATCCCCCCTCGCGGTTGTTGACGAGAGCCGGCGTCGCGTTCGCCGGATCGGCGACACCCCGCTTCCGCAGCCGGTCTGCAATATGCGTGGTCACGGTCACGACATTTTCCATGACCTGTTCGGGGTGCTTGAACACGGCAGTGTTGATGCGCTGAAGGATGTATTTCCGCGTCATCCCGCGGTCGCTGAACTCGCAGAGATAGGTCTCGTTGATCAGACCGGAGCCGAAACGCATCGATGCGGTCAGCGTCCCGGGAATGCGGAATTGAGCAATAATGGTTTCAAGCATGGCTGCGCTTTTGAACGGGGTCACTTCCGGGCCAGGATCAGAAATACGGGATACTCGCGCCCGCCCTCGCGTTTCACCGCCGCGGCTGTCGTGTCCCGGATGCTGCTGAAACCCGCATCCTGCAGAAGCCGCTTGAGGTGCACGCGGTCAAATCCCTCATGAAACACGCCGGTGTTGTCGGAATGGAACGAACCGTCCTCCGTATCGAGATCGGCAAAGCAGATCCTGCCGGCCGGAAGGAGCAGGTCCCGCCACTGCCGGAACAGCGCCGCGGGATCGGGCACGTGATGGAGCGTCATGCTGCTCACAATGAGGTGGAATGCGCCTGCGACGCGGTCCCCCTTCTCGAAATCAACGATCTGCGTGTTCACGTTCACGATGCCCTTTTCCGCAATTTTCCCCTGGAGTACGCGCAGCATCCCTTCCGAGCTGTCCGCTCCCAGGATGCTGCGCACGAACGGCTGCAGCCGCAGCGTCACGAGTCCGGTGCCGCATCCGAAATCGAGGACGTCCATGTCCGGTGAGGGAGCTGTCTCACGGATCATCGCCTCGGCTATGTCGTTTGCCAGCCTGACCCGCCCCGGGTTTTCATCCCACTGCGCGGCTTCCTTATTGAAATCCTTTTTCGCTTGCTCCATGACGACCCCTTTCCCGCCCGCAGCGGCTCCTTTGCACGCACGGCAGACCCGGTGAACAGCAGTGTTCATTATACCACTTACCGTGCCTGCGGCAAGTGCCGCTGAAAAAACTGCCGCGAGAATCTTTTTGACAATCATATGCCGTTCCTTTATAGTAAAGAAGGGAGACTGCTTTCCCCCTTCTGAGGAGAATCAATGATTCCGACCGTTGAATGGAACCGCGGCATCGTCAGGATGCTGGACCAGACAAGACTGCCCCTTGAAACGGTCTATAACGACTGCGCGGACTACCAGACTGTTGCGCGGGGAATAAGGGAATTGTGGGTGCGCGGCGCTCCTGCCATCGGCGTGTCCGCAGCAATGGGGCTTGCCCTCGGCGCGCGGCAGATTACGGCGGCATCCTTCGACGAATTCTGGCCGAAGTTCGAGGAAATATGCTCGTTCATGGCTTCCACCCGGCCGACTGCCGTGAACCTCTTCTGGGCAATCGACCGGATCAAGAGACTGGTCCTTGCCAGCAGAACGAAAAGCCTCGATGAAATCCGCAGCCTGCTCGTCGAGGAGTCCCAGCGCATCCTGGACGAGGACATCGTCGCAAACAGGAAAATGGGGGCATACGGCGCGGCGTTCGTGTCCGACGGCGACAACATTATCACCCACTGCAACGCGGGCTCCATCGCCACCGCGGGGTACGGCACGGCGGAAGGAGTCATGCGCGCAGCCGTGGAGGCGGGCAAGAAGATCCACGTCTATGTAGACGAGACGCGCCCCGTGCTCCAGGGAGCGCGGCTCACGGCCTGGGAACTCATGCAGGAGCACATCCCCTGCACGCTGATCACGGACAATATGGCCGGCTATTTCATGTACCGGGACATGATCGACCTCGCGATCGTGGGCGCGGACCGGATCGCCCGGAACGGTGATGTGGCGAACAAGATCGGCACCTACGGGCTGGCTGTTCTCTGCAGGGAGCACGGCATCCCGTTCTATGTTGCTGCGCCGCTTTCCACTGTCGATTTCGCCATGGCATCTGGCTCTTTGATCCCCATCGAAGAACGCAATCCGCGTGAAGTTACCCACATCTTCGGCAAGGTCCAGATCGCACCGGACGGCGTCGCAGTCGCCAACCCGGCTTTTGACGTGACTCCTGCGCGCTATATAAGCGCCATCATAACGGAACAGGGCGCATTCCACCCCAGAGATCTGCACAAGCTCGCCGACGGCTCTCTCGATCCGGAAGTTATCAGGCTCAAATAGCAGTGGAGATGAATACGCGGTGCCTGCTCAACCGCGCTCATAATGCATCGAATGCACCGCACGTGCAGCATCCGGAAGCCCGGACACCGAACTCCGCACAACTTTCACGGAGGGATTCATGAAACAGACCATTCTCCACCCCGCACATGAAGCAGTACATGCAAAGATGGCGGAATTCCAGGGTTGGCAGGTGCCGCAGGTGTTTACCGCCGTGCAGGATGAGTATCAAGCCGTCCGCGCGGCTGCGGGCCTCTTCGACATCGGGTTCCTGGGAAGGCTCGAGGTGCGCGGCCCGGGCGCGGAAGCGCTGCTGCAGGACCTGTGCACGATTGATATAACGAAGCTCCCTGAAGGATCATGTCGTTACGGATTGCTTTGCAATACGTCCGGTACCCTCTTCGACGATCCTGTCATTTTCCATCTTGCTTCACCCCGGGGCGGCGGCCGTTACCTGCTGACCTCGATCCCCATGAACACCGGCAAGGTCGCCGAGCTGCTGCGGCGGCGCGGCGGCACGAGCATCGTCGTGGATGACCGGTCGGCAGTTCTGGCCCACCTGGCGTTGCAGGGTCCGAAGACCGCCGCCCTCCTCGAAGGCATGGCCGGGCAGGGCTTTAGGAAGCTGAAACCCCGTGCGGTCCGGGAACTGCCGCTTTCCGGGATTGCGACGACGGTCGCGCGCACCGGCAGCACGGGCGAGCACGTATATGAATTGATCGTACCCGCGGCGGATGCGCCCGCACTCTGGGAGGCGATTCTGCAGGCGGGCCGCGATGCCGGGGTGCGGCCGTGCGGTTTTGCCGTCCGCGACATCCTGCGCACCGAACGGGGGCGTCTTCTGTACGGCATCGATATTGATGAATCGCGCACGCCTATCGAAGCCGGTTTGTCTTCCTTCATTGATTTCAGGAAAAATTTCGCTGCAAAAGAGGCGCTGCTGCAAATGAAGGACAAAGGCAGGGAGCGGCAGCTTGCCGGATTCGCGCTCCTGGACAAGGGGCTTCCGAAGACCGGCAGCAGCATTTATTCGGAGAATCGGGAGATCGGAGTCGTGACGAGCGCGGTGCAGTCGCCGGCTTTGCGCACGGGCATCGGCCTGGGTTACGTGGCAAGGCGCTATGCGCAGCCGGGCCAGGAAATCGAGATCGAGGTCCGCGAGCGCGAGGTCGCTGCCAGAATCGTCGAACTTCCCTTCTTCCCCAAAAAAAAATAAACCCTGACCGTGGACACCGGCCTCCGCTCTTCGCCGGGTTCGCTCCAGCCGGGCGGCATCGTCAGTGCAGGTGAGCGGAAACCGGCACGCCTCGAGCCCCTGGTAGATACGGGAAGACGTGACGTGCGTTCGTACGCGGGACGTTCCAGCGTCCCGTCATTTTCTGACCCTGCAGAATCTTCAGTGGCTGCAGTGCGGGGGTGAACCGACGTGTTTCGATCTGTCCTCATCAGCCTCATCCTTGCAGCCGGTGTTGTCTTCACCTCCCCCGCACCCGCGCAGCAAGCGCGGGGAAATGACCTGCACTGGCACAGTCTCGCCCCGGGCGTCGATTATGTGCATATTCCGCTGTTCGGCGGGAAGAAGCTCGCCGACAGCCTGCATGTCGTCCGGATCGATCCCCGCCGCGCGAAGATCATTGCCCTGAGCGGAAACGACCACGGTAAACGCAGCAGGACCGCGCGCCAGTGGTGTAACGAGTTCAATCTGCTCGCAGTCATCAACGCGGGCATGTACGACGTGGACGCAACAACGCATGTCGGCTACATGCGCACCCCTGCTTCGGTGAACAGCCGGCGCTGGAACAGCGTGTATGAGAGCATCCTGCTGCTGGACGGCCTTTCACCCGGCCGCCCTCCGGCGAGGATCCTCGACCGCTCCGAGGTGAACGAATCGACGCTCCGGTCCTTCGGCACGGTGATCCAGAACTTGCGGCTCATCAAGCATCCCGGTGTGAATGTCTGGCGTGAACAGCAGAAAACGTGGAGCGAAGCAGCCATCGCCGAGGATGCATTTGGCAACATCCTGTTTCTCTTCCTCCAGAAGCCCCTGTCCATGCACGAGTTCAACAGTCGGATTCTGGCTGCCGGCCTCGGTGTGGTCCGCGCCATGCATGCCGAAGGCGGCTCCGAAGCAAGTCTTTCGCTGTGCGCTGACAGCCTTCGCCTGCATCTGTCCGGCAGCCGGGAAAACGGCATCCGCGAAGATGGCGACATGGTGCAGCTGCCGATCCCTAATATTGTGGGTGTACAGCGGTAGTCTGCCGCAGCATCATCCTCGCTAAAAAAACGTTCTATTCCGCCTTCAAAGCGCTCTTCCTTTTGTCGAATCCCTGCTGCTGTGGTAATATACCGCTATGGACACGAAAAAAGCCGTCATCCCGGTCAAAGGCATGACCTGCGTGAATTGCGCCGCGGCGATCCAGAAGGACATTGCAAAACTCACCGGCGTCAAGCATGCGAATGTAAACTATGCGAATGAAAAGGCGGTCGTGGAGTTCGATCCCGCGGCCGTGGGGCTCGGGCAGTTTATTACGACTATCAACGAGCTGGGGTACAGAGCGGTCACGGAAAGCGTGACGATCCCCGTCATTGATCTCGACGTTTCACGCGTGCGGGAACTCGAGCAGGTTCTCGCGGGCGTCGAAGGCGTTTTGAAGTCATCGGTCAACGCCACTGCCGGAACCGTCGAGCTGGAGTATGTGCCCGGACAGATCGGGCTGCGCGACATCCGCCGGACTGTTGAAAAGTCCGGGTTCCGCATCCCCCGGCAGGAGGAAGGCCGCTCGGCGCTGGAAATAGAAAAAGAAGCGCGGGAAAAGGAGCTTGCCGAGCTTCGCAGGAAGCTCGTCATAAGCGCGGTTCTGTCGGCGCTGGTGATGATCGGCAGCTTCCAGGACATGCTGCCGATGCCCGCCCTCGTGCCGCAGCGTATCATGCTGTTCCTGCTGTTCCTCCTGGCAACGCCCGTGCAGTTCTGGGCCGGCCGGAATTTTTACCAGAACGCGTGGGCCTCGTTCAGGCACGGAAGCATGAACATGAACACGCTTGTCGTGGTCGGGACGTCGTCAGCCTATGGGTACAGCGTCATTCTCACGTTTTTCCCCTCGGTCTTCGGGCATGTGGGGGCACACGGAGGAGCATATTACGACACGGCGACGATGATCATCACCCTGATCCTGTTCGGGAAGTATCTCGAAGCACGCGCCAAGACCCGTGCGGGAGAAGCGATCAAGAAACTGATGGGGCTGCAGCCGCGCACAGCACGCGTCGTCCGTGACGGCCGGGAGCAGGATATCCCCATCGAGGACGTGGAGGCGGGAGAACTGATCGTCGTCAGGCCCGGGGAAAAAATCCCGGTGGACGGCGTGGTTCGAAGCGGCTCCTCCACCGTCGACGAATCCATGCTCACGGGCGAGAGCCTGCCTGCCGATAAAAAGACCGGCGACAGCGTCATCGGCGCCACGATCAACAAGACGGGGTCCTTCACGTTCGAGGCGACCAAGGTCGGCAAGGACACCATGCTGTCCCAGATCATCCGCATGGTCCAGGAGGCACAGGGCTCCAAAGCGCCCATCCAGCGGCTCGCCGACTCCATTTCGAGCATCTTCGTTCCCGCGGTCATCGGCATCGGCGTGGTGACGTTCGCAATATGGTACCTGTTCGGTCCTGCAGAGACCAAATTCACCTTCGCGCTCCTCAATTTCATCGCCGTGCTCATCATCGCCTGCCCCTGCGCCATGGGGCTCGCGACTCCCACGGCCATCATGGTCGGCACGGGAAAGGGCGCGGAGAGCGGCATCCTGTTCAAGAACGCGGAAAGCCTGGAGCGGGCCCAGCAGATCGACACGGTCGTGCTCGACAAGACCGGAACGCTCACGCGCGGGGAGCCCGCAGTGACGGACGTCCTTCCCGGAACACTGGGGGAGCGGGACCTGCTTCGCGTCGCGGCATCAGCTGAGCGTGGATCGGAGCACCCCCTGGCAGGCGCCATCGTGCGGGCGGCTGTTGATCGCGCCATCCCGCTCGACGACGCCGACGGGTTCGAAGCACTGCCCGGCCACGGCGTGCGCGCTTCGGTGGCGGGAAAAACCGTCCTCCTCGGAAACGCGCGCCTCATGGCGGACAACGGCATCGACTTCGGCCCCCTGGCAGGCAAGGCGGAAGAGCTTTCCGCGAACGGAAAAACGCCGATGTTCGTCTCCGTGAACTCCACGGCGGCGGGAGTCATTGCCGTTGCGGACACGCTGAAGGAGCACTCCGGCGAGGCTGTCGCGCTTCTGCATGCCCTCGGCCTCCAGGTCGTGATGCTTACGGGCGACAATCAGCGCACGGCCCAGGCCATTGCCGGCCAACTCGGGATTTCGCGCGTGCTCGCCGAGGTCCTGCCGCATGACAAGATGGATACGGTGAAGAAACTCCAGGCTGAAGGCCGCGTCGTTGCCATGGTAGGCGACGGCATCAACGACGCCCCTGCCCTGACGCAGGCCGACGTGGGCATTGCCGTGGGTACGGGCACGGACGTGGCAATCGAAGCGTCCGACGTGACGCTCATCAAAGACGACCTTCGCGTGGTGGCCGCGGCGATGCGGCTTTCGCGCCGCACCGTGCGCACGATCAAGATGAATCTGTTCTGGGCCTTTTTCTACAACGTCATCGGCATCCCCGTAGCCGCAGGGGTGCTCTTTCCGTTTTTTGGGACGCAAGGGCTGCTGAATCCCATGTTCGCATCTGCTGCCATGGCCTTCAGCTCCGTCAGCGTCGTGTCGAATTCTCTCAGGCTGAGAAAATTCCGGTAAAACCGCTGCACCCGGACACGGATATGGCTGCCGCCGATTCAGTGAAATTCATCGCCGACGTGATGCTCGGACGCCTGGCCAGGCGCCTCCGGCTGCTGGGCTTTGATGTGCTGTACGATGACACGCTGGACGACAACGCGGTCCTCGACCGGGCGCTCCGGCAGGACCGCGTCATCCTCACGCGCGACCGCGCCCTGGCAAAACGGCCCCTGGCATCGAACCACATTCTGATCGAAAGCGACCACGTGCAGGAACAGGCGTCGCAGGTGCTGGCGTCGCTCCGACTGGAGCCGCGGCCGCTGGTTCGCTGTTCCCTCTGCAACGCGCCCCTTGCATCGATCGATAAGAATCAGGTCCGCGACCTGGTGCCGCCCTTTGTCTACGCACGGCATCGTGAATTCCAGCGCTGCAGCGGCTGCGGAAAAGTCTACTGGAAGGGCTCGCATGTCCGCAGGATGAAGAACGACGAGGGAAGCGCAAAAAAAGCCCGTCACCGATGAACGGTGCCGGGGCATGGAACATGCGCCGCCGAGTTCAAAGAAGCGGTAGGTGAGACTGATGACCGTGGTCTTGTTTTTTCATCAGACCCGGGTGAGGAGCTGCAGGAAAGGGAACTGCAACCTGCCAACCTGCAGGGACGAATCTACGACCTGATGCGGACACTCCCGCTTCAGGAGAAGGATGAAACTATTGGAAAAGGGGCGCTATAGGCTGCGAAACGGGTCTCTCCTCCCCGGGTCTCCTCTCCGGTTCCCTCGCGGGAGGGGGGGGCGGAGCTGAAGGCGTCAGTGTCGGATTCGTATCCACGGATTTGCGCTGGATCTGAGGCAGCACGGATCCTGCAGGTGCTGATACGGGTTTCCCTTCCCCTGGTTTTCGCTGGACCTGAGGTTGCATGGTCCCGGAAGGGGCTGTTCTCGGCCGGGGCTTCGGCTGACTGGCGGCGTCTCCCGTAATTTTTTTGTTGATGATGCCCGCAGCAATGATGGTCATATCGCGCACAACAGCATTCTTCGGTTCATCCACGGTGAGTTCCCTGCCGTTCAGCACGAGTTTCAGTGCGCCTGCGCTCCCATAGCTCACGATAAACCGTTCATCAGCGCTCCAGGTAAGGCTTTCGCCTTTGACGAGCGTGGCTTTCTTCTGCGGACTGGCATCGGTCCTCACGAGGATCCATGTGTTTTCCAGGGCGGCCACCTCAAGATACAACTTCTCCGCCTTCGGCGCAGAGGAGGTCGGGCCTGCCGCGAGCGTCGTTGTCGTTGCGGCAGTGAGCGGCGCATGCGGCTGCGTATCTGTCTTGTGCGATCGACGCGAAGGAAGCGCAACGAACAGGAAGACGATCAGGAACGCGATAATGCCGGCTCCCCAGATAAACGGTTCGATCGGCAGTTTCGAAGAGGACGTCGGCTCGGATTCCTGCTCCGGACGGGCGTGCTTCGGCAGCGCCGCGACGGGTGAAGCGGGAGCGGCAGCCGGCGCTTCCGGCTTCTGACCCGCCAGTTCCCCGTATTTCTGCATGACCAGCGTTTCATCCAGCTGAAGGAATCTGCTGTAATTCTTGAGAAATCCCTTGACGAACACCTCGCCCGGCAGTTTTGCGAAATCCTCGTCTTCGAGCGCCTGCAGATACTGCAGGCTGATGCGTGTCTGCTGCGCCGCCTCGCGCAGATCGATCCCGCGCGCCGTGCGTGCTTCACGCAGCAGCGGTCCCAACGTGCTCATCCGTCACCTCAACAGTTTGAGATAGTCCTGGGCCTTCAGAGCAAGTTCACTCTTGGGCTCAAGTTCTATGACTTTTTTGAATTCCTGCACCGAGGCCTTTCTATTGCCGTCCTTCAGCAGCGCAAGGGCACGACCGTAGCGGAGAGACGCATTCTTCGGCGCGATCTCGATGCCTTCCTGGAATTCCCTGATCGCATCCTTGATCTGCCCCGCCTCAAACAGGGCATTGCCAAGTTCATAGATGATGAAATCCTGCTTGACGTAGGCCTTTGCGTTGCGGAACGACTCAATAGCCTGCGTGTATTTTTTTTGCGCCATATAGACGCGTCCCATATTAAAGTAAGGGACATGGGGTGTCGTATAAAGTTTGTTCTCAAGCGCTTTCTTGTAATTCTTCAGCGCCTCATCCCACATCCCCTGCTTTGAATAGACCGCGCCCAATGCGTTATACGCCTCGGAAAATTTTCCGTCCTGGTCGATTGCGTCCATATAATACTTGATGGCATCCTGCAGCTTCCCCTGAGAGTCGCAAATCACGCCGAGATAGTAATAGGACATTTTGTATGACCGGTCGGTCTGGATGGAGCGATTGAATTCCACGGCGGCCATCTCAAGGTTTTTCTCCTGGAAAAAAGCCAGGCCTTTTTGAAAATATCCTTCCGCCATCTTCGATTTGTCGATCGGAGCGGGCCCCGTGGTGACACACCCGGCCAGGGCAATGATCGCGAGCAGCATCAACCGTTTCATTCAAGCTCCTTTCAAAACGACGCAAGCAGGCGGGCCAATGCCTCCCGGTCCCGGCTCACGTATCCCTCGCCTGTTTTGGCGTCTTTTCCCGGCACTGTCCGCTGCCGCCTGATGCCGCCCTCGCCCGGCGCCTGCTGAGATGACGCGGATATGCTCTGAGCTGGCGGCGATTGCACGCCTGGTCTGGCCGCCGGTGGGTGGCTCGCAGGCTGGGCAGGCCTGGCTGCGGGCGCGGGTACTGCGTTTCTCGATGCAGCCTGCCGTCCGGCTGATTGAACAATCTCCTGATGCTGCACGTATTCCCGCGGGAATTGTGGAGAAGCTTCAGGAGCGGCATACGGCGGTGCCGGCTTCTGATGCGGCGGCTGCAGTGCCGCATATCCCGGCGGGGGGGGCTGCTGCCCACCCGGCTGAACAGGGGTCTGATGCGGCTGTTGATACACCGGCTGCGGAGGTGCCGGCTGAACCGGCTGCTGCTCTATCGGGGCATGCATGACGGCCGGCGCATATTGGACAGCTTCCTGCTGCGGCGCCGGAGGCGGAACCGCCGGCTGGGTGCCGGGAGCAGCCTGAGTCGGCTGTACAACCGGGGCCTGGGGCTGGACCTGAACAGGCGGCGCAGTCTGCTGAGGCGGCGCCGATGGAGCGACCGGAGGCTGCTGTTGAACGTACTGAGCGACCGGCGGTGCAGCCGGCGGAGCAGGAGGCGCCGCGGCTGTCTGGGGCTGTGTCGGGAAAATATCCAGTGGTGTCGGCTGTGCAGGCTGGTGCGGTTGTGGCGGTATCGAGGGTGCGGCAGCCGCCTCCGGAGCTTCAACTGCATTTTCTTCCTGCGTTGCGGGGACAGCGTCCTCGGGTGCCGACTCCTCTTTCTGCTGAGGTTCGGCCTCGGGTACGGTTTTCGGTTTTGGTGTGAAAATTTCCTGGGAGTCGATCCAGGATTCCTGCTCGAGGTCGGAGAGCTTTGAAAAATCCAGTTCATCGAGCATTGCGCCAAGGCCTTCAGCAAACACCAGGGCCTCTTCCTGCACCCCATTCAACTTGCCGGCATCAAAAGGGTTGGACGAGTGGGCATAGTAGAGTTTGCGGTCCGTGAGCAGCAGATGCAGTGCGATGTAGGCGGAAATACCCCGCTCTTCGCGGAAAAAAAGGATGTAGCTCCGCGCTTCCTCAAGCATCATCTCCGGAGTCGCAACCTGATGGTTGTTCATGGAGAAAAAGACCTTGATGATCTTCCGTTCCCTGATGCTCAGGTCCTCTATATTTTTATCAATGGAGAACATGGTTCCGCGCGGTCACCGCAATCCGGACTGCGTGCCCCCTCTAAATGTCCTCGAAATGTGTCAAGCTCTTGAATTCCCGGTAGCGGCCTTCAATTTCCCGGTAATCGAGGCTGCGCAGCCGGTCCATGCTGAATGCTTCCACGTTCAACGACGCCATGACACTGCCGAAAATGACGGCCTTGCGCATGCTCTCCTCCCCGAAGTTCATCGTGCTTGCGAGATATCCCATAAAGCCGCCGGCAAACGTGTCGCCCGCCCCCGTGGGGTCGAATACGGTTTCCAGCGGGTAGGCGGGTGCGCTGAAGACGCTATGGCCGTTGAACATGATGGCGCCGTAGCTGCCCTGCTTGACCACGATCGTTTTCGGTCCCATGGCCTGCACGGTCTTCGCCGCCTTGACCAGGCTCGCCTCGCCGGCAAGCTGCCTGATCTCGGCCTCGTTGATGGTAAGGAGATCGACCTCGTTCAGCGTGCGCTTCAGTGCGTCCGGCTTGCTCGCGATCCAGTAGTTCATGGTGTCGCACGCCACCAGCTTCGGCTTCCGGACCTGGTGCAGGACGTCGATCTGAATCTCGGGGTCCACGTTGGCGAGGAACACGACATCCGTGCTCTGGTAGTCCTCGGCTATGGTCGGTTTGAACGTGGCCAGCACGTTCAGGTGCGTTGCAAGGGTCCTGGCTTCGTTCAGATCATATCCGTATTCGCCCTTCCAGCGGAATGTCTCCCCGTTCTGCACTTCGAGGCCGCGCGTATCGATGCTCTTGCTTTTGAGGAACTGGATGTGTTCCTTGGGAAAGTCCTCGCCGATCACCGCAACAAGCCTGACATCGGTGAAGTAGCTCGCCGATATGGAAAAATACGTGGCGGAGCCGCCCAAGGCATTGTCTACATGGCCGAAGGGCGTTTTGACCGAGTCAAGAGCAACGGTGCCGACCACCAGCAAACTCACAACAAGCCTCCGAAAAGAAAATTAATCACTCCGTATGGCCGCGGCTGAACGCAGCGTGGAGCCCCCCTCCGGCAGGAGCCGGGGGATTGCACGTCGCGGGATTCACGCAGAGTGAACAACACGTCAGAAAATCAAAATCGCTTTTCCCGCCTTCCGCGGGATCCGATAGCACTGCGGAATACGTGCTTTTCTCCGTCCTGCACCCTGCCTCGGGCTCCGCGGGTTGAACGATGAACTCTGAACTACCGAACCTTCCGGCCTTTGAGGTATTTGCCGATGAGCGGCTCGAGGTCCTTCTTCGTTTTCGCGGGGATCAGTTTCTCGGGCGTCATGATCGTGTTCCGGAGCGATTCGCCGCAGGAGCAGGTCCGATCGGGGGCGAGCAGAGCCACCGCCTCACGGATCATGGCCTTCGATGTTTCGATGTTCTTTTTCATGACGGCAAGGACGGCCTCGACCGTCACTGCTTCTTCACTGTGATGCCAGCAGTCGTAGTCCGTCGCCAGGGCGATGGTGCTGTAGCAGAGCTCCGCCTCGCGCGCGAGCTTCGCCTCTGTGGCGTTCGTCATGCCGATAACGTCCACATTCCATGTGCGGTAGAGCTGCGATTCGGCAATCGTCGAGAACTGCGGGCCTTCCATGCAGAGATAGGTCCCGCCGCGGTGCAGGACCGCTCCCACGCGGTCGCCGGCCTGCGCCAGCACCCTGCCGAGATCCGCGCAGACGGGCTCGGCCATGCCGACATGGGCCACGACGCCGTTGCCGAAAAATGTGCTCCGCCGGTGTTTCGTGTGATCGTAGAACTGGGACGGGATCACGATGTCGCCGGGCTTGATGTCCTCTTTCATGCTGCCCACGGCGCTCACCGAGATGATCCGCTCGACGCCGAGCTTCTTCATGCCGTAGATGTTGGCCCGGTAGTTGATGTCCGTCGGCATGACGCGATGTCCGCGGCCGTGGCGGGGCAGGAAAGCCACTGCCTTCCCGAACAGCTCGCCGATCACGAAGTCGTCCGAAGGCCGGCCGAAGGGTGTCGCGATCCTGACGGTGCGAATCCGGGTCATTCCTTCGATTTCATAGAGGCCGCTGCCTCCGATAACGCCGATCTGGGCTTTCTTCATCTTTGCGCTGCGTGCGGATGTCATGGACATAGAAGGTATGGTTTTTCCTTCACCGGGTAGTTGCGTGCGAAAAGAGTACCTGTGGCCGAGCGCCTGTTGAGCGCTACGCCTGCGCTGGTTGTTCCTGCTCCGGCTTCTTCGCTTCCAGGGCTTCCATAAATTCCACCGGCTTGTCGGGAATGATCGTGGAGATGGCGTGCTTGTACACGAGCTGCTGGCTGTCCTGCTTGAGCAGAATGACGAAGTTATCAAAGCCCTTGATGGTGCCCGTCAGCCGTGCGCCGTTGACCAGATACATGGTCACGGGGATTTTTTCCTTGCGCATCTGATTCAAGAAAATATCCTGCAGATTGACCTGCGATTTTCCCATCCACCCCTCCGTGCTTCCCCTGCGGGCAGTTCGGCGCCGACAGCCAGTACAAAATTTTTTGTAATCTTATACTACTTACTTTGAAATTTCAATGCATTTCTTTATGCGTTCCACGATATCCGCGGCATCTTTGAGGCCGGAAATGTCTATCCACCGCGCATCGGGTTCCCGCCGAAACCACGTGAACTGACGCTTCGCGAAGCGCCGCGTGTCCCGTTTGAGCAGCGCCACTGCTTCGTCCCGCTCGATCCTGCCGAGGAAGTGGTCCATGACGTGCTTGTATCCCAGCGCCTGCATGGAGGCGAGCTCCGGACCGAATCCGCGGTCCATGAGCGACCGCACCTCGGCTTCGAGCCCGCAGTCGATCATCTCGTCGACACGCGTCTCGATCCGCTTGTACAATTCATGCCTGGCACGCACGAGAAAAACGAGTCGGAATTCGTGCGTTCTTTCCGCGAACCGGTGCTCCTGGTGGAAATCGGATATTCTGCGGTCCCGGAGATAATAAACCTCGAGCGCCCGGATGGTGCGGCGCAGATCGTTGGGATGGATCTTGATCGCCGCTTCGGGGTCCGCCTTCACGAGGTCGGAATAGAGGATGCCCGCAGGCCCCTCCGACTCGCGGCGCAGCAGCCGCCCCCTCAACTCCACATCCGCGGGAGGGCCGTGGAACAGGCCGCGCATGAGCGCGCGGATATAGAGGCCCGTGCCTCCCACGACGATGGGGACGCTTCCGGATTTGATAATCGCATCGATTGCCGCACGGGCGTCACGCAGATAATCGCCGACGCTGTAGGGCTGGTTCGGTTCCACGACATCGAGCAGGTGATGATAGACCGCTTTGCGCTGTTCGGGCGTTGGTTTTGCCGTGCCGATGTTCATGCCCCGGTAGATTTGCATGGAGTCCGCGTTCACGATTTCAGCGCCCCATTCCCTGGCGAGCAGGAGGGAAGCCTCGGTCTTGCCCACGGCCGTGGGGCCGGCGATGATGAGTATGGGATTCTGGCTCGTCATCAGTATGACGTATTCTGCACGGTGGAGGAGCCGTGCATATATCCTTTCCTGACAGGGCTGTCGGTCCGGCTCACGGAAAACACGAGGAACGACTCTTTCTCCACCGTGACCGCGGACGTCCGGCCTTCCAGTCGTACGCCCGCGAGGTCAAGCCTGCTGCGCGACGCCTTCAGCGCGACATTGCCCGTGATGTCCACGTTCGTCAGGGTAAGTTCGGACCGGAATGCCCTGAGCCCCGCGTCCTCCCCGGCGATTTTTGTATTCTCGATCACCGCCTCGGAACCCGACGCCTCGAGCCTTCTGACCGATGCATCCCTGATCTCCACGCCCCTGCAGTTCTTCAGAGAAAGGAGGTCATAGTCGCCGGTGAAGCGCATCCCCTGCTTTCCCGAGCAGACGCCGGTGCGGCTGCTCCCGTCCGCGGGAGGGACGGGCTTGGGGGCGCTGTCGCCGCCGCTCTCGAACTCGGCCAGGAGGAGATCGTTGAAGCGCTCGGGCTGATCCAGCATGGGGCTGTGGCCCGCATTGCGTATCAGTTCAAACCGCGCCGACGGAAGACGCGCTGCGAGGACTTTTGCCGTGCGCACGGGCGATACGGCGTCGCGCTCCCCCCAGAGGATGAGAACGGGAACGCGTATGCGGTCGAGCTCGGCGCTGAAATCGTCGCTGATCAATGCAAGCGACGCGATCCGGGCGGGACTCCCGCCGAGCACGGCCAGGCGCAGCGCGGGATCGGCCAGCACGTTTTCGATGCCGGCCGTAACGCTTTTCGTTTCCATGGCGTCGAGCATGGCCCGGGTGAGATCATTGACCTTCTCCGCGGACCCGCTCGTTCCGTTGTTTTCTCCGATGCGCAGCAAACACTTGCTGAGCGCAACACGGTGGAGGATACCCGCCGCATCCACGACAACGAGGCGCTCGAGGCCTTCCGGCGCGGCTGCGGCGAACTTCAACGCCACAGCCCCGCCGAGGGAGTGTCCGACTGCAATGAACGGCCCCTGCACATATTTCCGCACGATCCAGTTCACAAAATCCGCATATCGTTCGGGAGAATACAGCGCGTTCTGCCTGCTGGACCGCCCGAAACCCGGCAGGTCGAAGGCAACGACATGATATTTCCGTGCCAGCACGGGAATAAGCCTGCTCCAGTCCTGCATGCCGTTGTCCCCGAGTCCGTGGATGAGCACAACGCTTCTGGCATGCCCCCTCCCAGCCTCATAGACCGCTGCCCGTCCGCCGAATATCGGCTCCTGCACGATTTCCAGGCTGCCGTCGACCGTATTGAACGGGTCGACGGACGACGACTTCCTCTGCGTCCCGGCCGCGGGCTCCGGCTCCCTTGTTTCCCGGGGCAGGGAATGGATTCGCCAGCCCTTCATATGTCCGTCAAGGGAGTAAACGCTCTCATAGCCCGCAAGCCTCAGCAAGAACGCGCCGATGCCCGCACGCGGCCCGTGTTCGCAGTACAGCACCACCGGCTCCGTTTTCGGGACCCCCATTTCCTCCAGCCTGGTGCCGATCGCGTAAAACGGGATCCGCACTGCTCCGGGGATATGGTCGCGGTCGTACTCCCCCTGCGTGCGCACGTCCACGATCATGGGCGCGGTGCCGTCACGGAGGCGCACGAACAGATCGTCGCGGGCGATCCCCGCAGCGCATCCGGACAGGGCCAGAGCCAGCACAAAGGCGAGCAATACGCGAAGAGCTGTTCCCCGGGAATCTTCTGTTATCATCGTTTCCTGCATGGTTTCACGAGCGAGAGGGTACTCTGTTCAGGAAGGTGCTATAGTACCACGTTCGAAGAGAGAAATTCATCTGAAATTTCGGAGAACGCCGGGATGTTCTGTTGAAAATCATGCCGCGTGCCGTCTTTTCTTTCCGGTTGTTCCTTTTGGAGGACGCTGTTCGTTCTCATGTCCTCTTGAACATCTTTTTGATCTCTTCCATCGAGAAACGGATGATCGTGGGCCTGCCGTGCGGGCACGTATGGGGCATGCGGCATTTGAAGAGATCAATGAGCAAGGCATCCATTTCCTGCCGGCTGAGACTGCGGTGGACCTTGATCGCCGGGTGGCAGGCCATGACGCTCAGGATATCTTTGCTTAACTCATCGATCTTGCGGCTTTTGCCGTGGACGCTCACCTCATCGAGGATATCAAGCAGCAGTTTCTTATAGTCAGCCCCGACAATGAGCGCAGGCACGGCCTTGATCATGAAGGTGCCGCTTCCGAAGTCTTCGACAATGAATCCCAGCTTGATCATCTCCAGCAGATGCTCGGACAGCAGACCACTCTGCGCAGGGCCGAGCTGGAGCTGATCGGTCACGAGAAGGTTCTGGATCTCGACCGTGCTCGTGCTGTACTGGTCCTGCAGTTTCTCGAACAGCACCCGCTCATGCGCGGCATGCTGATCGACGATCGCCATGCCTTCATTCGACTGGGCAATGATGAAAGAGTCATGGACCTGCGCGATGGGGAAAAGATCATGCCCCGGCAGAGCGGTGGTCTGGATCTGAAAATCGACAGGGGCTTCCCTGCGCTGACCGTTATCAAAATGCAGGGGCGCGGTCCCGGCATCGCTCTTCCGCCTCCCGTAATAGCGGGAGGGAGTTCCTGAGTCAACCGCCCCGCTCCTGCCCGTCTGGCTGCCGAGATACGTGGAGAGGGCCTCTCTGACTGCTTCCACACGGCCGATCGGACCCGTTGCGCCGGCAGCCGGTATTCCCTGCGCGCGCAGCCCCTCCCTGATCGCGTCCTGGACGAGATCGTGGATCTTCGACTGGTTGCGGAAACGTACCTCCGCCTTGGATGGATGCACGTTCACGTCCACCAGCGTGGGATCGATCTCGATGAAGACGAATGCCACGGGGTGCCGGTCCCGCATGAGCATGTCCCGGTACGCGCCGTAGAGCGCGTGCGTCAGGGA
>DATHDE010000270.1:0-5741 GCA_035490495.1 Nitrospirota bacterium | reverse complement strand
CCCTCGACGTGGTCATCAGCGATATCAAGGGCGGCACCGTGCTCTCCGATGCAATGGAAAAACACGCATCTTTTTTTCCGCCGTTGTACACCGCCACCGTGCGTGCCGGGGAGAAGAGCGGCGCACTGGTCGAGGTGCTGAAGCGGTTCATCACGTACCAGAAAAAAATGATCGCCGTCGTGAGCAAACTGAGAATGGCGCTCGCCTATCCCGTTTTTCTCGTCGTGGCGCTCGTTGCGGTGCTGGCGCTCTTTTTCCTCTATGTCATACCCAACTTTACAAAACTGTACAGCGATCAGTCGGGGAAGCTGCCCTTTCTCACAGAACTGCTCGTTTCCGCAACATCTACGCTCACCCGTTTCGCACCGTTCCTGCTTGCCGCCCTTGTCGCCGCCGCCTTCGTTCTTGCAGCGTGGAGGAAGACGCCGGCGGGCCGCCTGGCGCTGGACAGCCTCAAGCTCAAAGTCCCCCTGCTCCGCTCGCTCATTACCAAATATCTGCTTGCCCAGCTGACCAGAACGCTGGCCACCGTCGTCCGCGGCGGCATCCCGCTCGTGCAGGCGCTCGATACCACGGCGGGCGTGATCAACAATGCCGTCATGAAGCAACGGATCACGGAGACCCGGGCGCTGGTGACGGAGGGAGTCAGTCTTGCAGCGGCATTCGAGCGGACCCGGCTCGCGCCGGACATGACCGTTCGCATGATCGAAGTCGGCGAATCGTCGGGCGACCTTCCGCAGATGCTTGAGGATGTTGCTGACTTCTACGATCAGGAGGTCGAGAACAGCCTCACCACCCTGACCACGCTGATTGAGCCGGTGCTGATGCTGTTTATGGGGCTGGTGATGGCATTCATCGTCGTTGCCCTCTACCTGCCGATATTCCAGATGGGAGCGAGTCTGAAATGACCTCATTCAGAAGAAGACGGCTGGGCGATATCCTTTCGGCCAAAGGGCTCATCAGCCAGGAGCAGATCAACCATGCACTGGCGAAAAATGACGACCGCCGCAAGCGCATCGGTGAAATTCTCAGGGATGAAGGGCTGGCTACCGAAGAGGCCATCGCGCGGGCCCTGGCGGAACAGCGCGGCCTCCGCTATGCGGATCTCACGGATTTCCGCATCCCCACCTCTTTTTTTGAAACCATTCCCGTTGAGCTGATGCAGCGCTACCAGTTTGTCCCCCTGGAAGACTCCGGCGAGCTCCTGGTCGTGGCCTTGACGGACCCGAACAACCTCCCGGCCATCGACGAGCTTGAGATGATCCTGAACAGGCAGATAGAAATCACTGTCAGCGCGCCGGCAGCAATCCAGGCCGCGCTGAAACGAAGCGGGTCCTCGGAGCAGGTCATGCACGCGGTTTCCGAGGACTTCAAGTTCCACCTCATCAAGGAGCAGGAAGACGGTGAGAGCGAGGAGATCCTTTCACTTGAAACCATTGACAAGGACGAGAGTCCCATCATCAAGCTCATCCATACGACCGTCTTCGACGCCATCCAGCGCCGGGCAAGCGACATCCACATCGAAACCACCGACAAGCACGTTCTGATCAAATACCGCATCGACGGCGTGCTGTACTCGGCCACGGAACCCATCGACATCAAATTCCACAGCGCCATGGTCTCTCGCATCAAGGTTATGAGCGAACTCGACATCGCTGAACGCCGTGTTCCCCAGGACGGCCGCTTCAAAATCCGTACGGCGGGCAAAACCATCGATTTCCGCGTTTCGATCCTGCCGTCCGCGTTCGGCGAGGACGTGGTCATCCGCATCCTGGACAAGGAATCGATCACGGCAGGCGTGAATTCCCTCAAGCTCGACAGCCTGGGGTTCGACGGCCGCGATCTGGTCCGTTTCCGCAGGAGCATCCGCGAGCCCTACGGCATGGTCCTGGTCACGGGCCCCACGGGAAGCGGGAAAACCACATCGCTCTATGCCGCGATCAGCGAGATCACGACGGGGGAGGACAAGCTCATCACGATCGAAGACCCTGTTGAATACCAGCTTCGGGGCGTCGTGCAGATCCCCGTTAATGAAAAAAAGGGGCTTACGTTTGCGCGCGGGCTCCGTTCCATTCTGCGGCATGATCCGGATAAAATCATGGTCGGCGAGATCCGCGACGCAGAGACGGCCCAGATTGCCGTTCAGTCCGCGCTCACCGGGCATCTCGTGTTTACCACGGTCCATGCCAACAATGCCTTCGACGTGCTCGGCAGGTTCCTGAACATGGGCATTGAACCCTATAATTTCGTTTCCTCGCTGAACTGCATCCTGGCGCAGCGGCTGGTCAGGATCCTCTGCCCCCGCTGCAAGCAGCCGGTGAAGCTGACCAGGACGGAAATCGAAGCATCCGCGGTCAGCTATGACGAATACAAGGACCACCAGTTTTACGAAGCAGCAGGGTGCAAGGAATGCAATTATACGGGATACCGCGGACGGAAAGCCATCACCGAGTTCCTCGACCTGTCCGACCATATCCGGGAAATGATCCTCGAAAAACGACCTTCATCGGAGCTCAGAAAGGCGGCGATCGCGGAAGGCATGACTACGCTGCGCCAGTCCGCCCTGTCGAAAGTATTCAGCGGGGATACGACGTTCAAGGAAATCAACCGCGTGACGTTCATCGAATAGCACCGGGGCGAACATGAAATACGGACAACAGCGCGAACAGGGGCAGGCGTGCAGACGGGGGCACCCGTGATATCGGGGGATCATGACACGGCAGGACAGCGGGGTTTCACGTACGTCTCGCTCCTGGCAGTCATCGCCGTGCTCGGCATAAGCCTCGGCGCTGCGGGGAAATACTGGTCAAACGTCATGCAGCGCGACCGCGAAGAGGAGCTTCTTTTCCGCGGCGACCAGTACCGTGTCGCCATCGACCGCTACTACAATGCAATCCCCGGCAGAAATGAATTCCCGCCGAGCATTGATGAACTTCTTTCCGACAGCCGCACCCCCCAGGGGAAGCATCATCTGCGGCGGCGCTACAAGGACCCCATGACGGGCGAGGAGTTTGTCGAGATTCGCGACGCCCGGACCAGGCGCGTCATCGGCGTGCACAGCGCGAGCGTCAAGACCCCGCTCAAACAGGGGAATTTTCCGGCGCCGTACGAAACGTTCAACGGCATAGGCAGATACAGCGATTGGGAATTCCGCTCGGGCACCACGACCACCGCGGCATCGACCCCCGTCGCCGGGGGAACTGTCATTCCGCGGAGCCCCAAGCCCGCGGGAACGCCCTAGCGGTCCGGATCAGAGAGCGCCGCTCATCGTGTACCAGGCAAGGCCGATATATTCTGACAGCGCATAACTTGAAGTATGCATCCTGTCCGCGCTGGGAAGAAACGACATGATCGATTTCCGCCGCTGCTCCGCGCGAAACCCGCACGGCGCAGGCACGACGTCGAAGCCCAGTTTCGTGAACATACCAGACGCCCGTGCCATGTGAAACGCCGATGTCACCAGGATGATCCGTTTGGCCTTCAGCCCCCGCTTCACGGCAAAAGCGCTTTCCCGGGTGTTATTCACCTTATCGATGACGACGATGTCCTGATCCGGCACGCCGAGGCCGGAGGCGGCCCGGACCATTGCCGCTGCCTCATCCGGACCGCCGTTGACCGGATCGCCGCTGCCTCCCACAAGCACCAGCGGCAGGCGGGTGAACCGGTAAATGCGCACACCCTCGGCCACGCGTTCGAGGGAGCTTTCCGCTGCCTGGGGCGGAATCCCGAGCCAGGAGAGATCCCTAACCCCGCCACCGAGAACGAGGAGCGCGTCGGCTTTTGGGGTTCCCTTCGCAACGCTCAACGGTTTGTAGTTCCGTTCGAGCGGCTCCATCAGCAGAAAGCTGACCGGCCCGATGCTCACGAGGTACAGCAGTATAAAACCCGAACCGACCAGCACGCTGCCCATGGTGCGGCATTCCCTGCGGATAAGGAAGCCCATGGCCATGAGCAGGAGAAAGAATCCCGGGGGAACAAGCAGCATTTGCAAAATTTTCATCAACGTGAACATCGGAAATCGGCCTTCGCCTCACGGCCAGTATACTCAATGTGGAGCGAAATGCAACGCGAATTTCTTCCCGAGGGTGACTACAAGATCGGAGAAATGAAATGACGGAATTCATGCCCCACCTGCCCTGGAGCCTGCTCCTCCTTGCCTGCCTCACGCTGGGCCTCGCGCCTTTTGCACCGCCCCACATCTGGGAAAAACTCCAGATGCTCTTCCATGGCCGGCTGGTACGGCCCCTGGACTGGTTCGATTTGGTTTTGCATGCCTCGCCGTGGATACTCCTGATCGTAAAAATCGCAGGATCCGCGCTGAAAAAATAATACAGAGTATTGTATCGCCAGCAGAGCCCATCGGAAAAGAGCCAGGGCTCCCCATGACAACGAGACCTTCCGGGACTGATTACGCGCGACGCTTTGTGTTTTCACGGCAGCGGGGGCTTTCCACCAGCGGCGAACGCCGGCGGATGCCGAGGCGCGGGCTTGCCGCGGCATTTTCCCCTTGATTTCTCTTCATGCATACATTAGATTACGTACACAGTTCATCATGCACGGTTAAAAACCAGCGAGCGAGGGTCATACCGTCAGGTTCCCCGGTGCGCAGTACCTCTCTCGTGACGGAGGAGATCCATGGCAGAAGCGGATTTTTCGAAAAAAGAAAAGAATTTTCATCTTGACATCCCCCAGAAGAGCGAAGCTTTCTTTCTGAAGGGTTCGAACGGCTACGACTGGGGCATGAAGAACAGGCTTGCCCGCATCTTCAACCCCCAATCGGGGAAAACGGTCATGCTCGCCTTTGACCACGGCTATTTCCAGGGCCCCACAACCGGTGTGGAACGGGTCGACGTCACCATCCGGCCGCTCATCCCCTACGCCGATGCCCTTATGCTGACGCGCGGCATCCTGCGATCCGTGATCGAACCGTCCGTGACCAACTCCGTGGTCATGCGCGCAAGCGGGGGCCCGAGTGTTCTGAAGGAGCTTTCGAACGAACACCTTGCCGTGGATATGGAGGACGCCCTCCGGATGAATGTGTCCGCCGTGGCAGTGCAGGTTTTCATCGGCGGCGAGTTCGAAACGCAGACCGTGAACAACATGACTCGCCTCGTGGACATGGGCATGCGGTACGGCATGCCTGTGCTCGGCGTCACCGCCGTGGGCAAGGAGCTCACGCGCGACGCCCGCTACATCAGCCTTGCGAGCCGGATTCTCGCGGAGCTCGGCGCCTCGTTCGTGAAAACGTATTTCGTGCCGGACTTCGAGCAGGTCACCGCAGCCTGCCCCGTGCCCATCGTCATCGCCGGCGGAAAGAAGCTGCCCGAGCGGGAGGCGCTGCAGATGGCCCGCGACGCGATCGACCAGGGCGCCAGCGGCGTGGACATGGGCAGAAACATTTTCCAGTCGGACGCGCCCGTCGCCATGATCGGCGCGGTGCGCAAGGTCGTCCATGAAAAAGCGGGCGTCAAGGAAGCGTATGAGTATTATCTGGAGATGAAAAACAAGTAAATCTGAACCACGTTGCTAACCACGGATTGCGAACAAGCACGGGACACACCAAGATGAACACAGGAAATCCAGATTCTCAGTGGACTTCATCCGAGTTCGCCTGCGGTTCCCGTTGGCATGATATTCCTCTGCACGTGATTCCCTGGTTGATGCGTCAATCGTGTTCATCCGTGGTTCCATCTGTGGTTAGCAGGTATTGTTAAGCCTTATGAAAGTCGGCGTCTACTACC
>DATHDE010000269.1:0-12592 GCA_035490495.1 Nitrospirota bacterium | reverse complement strand
CTGCAGAGCAACCGCGCTTACTACTATCAGGTTACCAGTTCGGCCCGGGAAGGCAATGAAAGTCCGGGTTCCACCGTTGTTTCAGCGGTGACGCCGAAACTCATACCGGCTGCTCCCAAGAAGATCAAGATCGAAGCCCAGGAAAAACAGATGACCCTGTCATGGCTCCCGAACCTCGAACCCTTCCTCGACCATTACCGTGTATACCGGTCCAAGCAGCCGTCATCGGGATTCGAGGCGATTGCCAAGCTCGAAAAGACCGTGTTCGTCGACAGCCGGCTGGATGACGAGACGTACTATTATTATCACGTGGCGGCCGTGGGCAGAGAAGGCGATGAAAGCCCGATGGGGGAGGTTGTGTTTGCATCCACGCCCAAGGCGTCGCTCACGCAGCCGCCCACCGACATCGCAACCGTGGACACCGGGGAGGTCTTCGCGTCGTCCTATAAATATTATGAGACCCATCCAATCGGGAAAGTCGTCGTGAAAAATACGAGCGATGTCGATATCCCGAAGATCAAAGTGACGTTCGCCATCAAGGACTTCATGGATTTCCCCACGGAAATAGAGATTGAGCAGCTGCCGGCAAAACAACAAAAAGAGCTGCAGCTCAAGCCTGTCTTCAACAACAAAATACTGGAGGTCACGGAGAACACAACGCTCCAGAGCGAAATCGGCATCGTCTTTTATTTCTCCGGTGAACAGAAAACCGTTACGCGACATTTTCCCGTAACCCTGTACGAACGTCATGCCATGGTCTGGGATCAGAAAGCCAAGCTTGGTGCCTTCGTGACACCCAAAGATCCTCCGCTGGCCGACTTTACCAGGGCAGTGATCAGGCCGTATGTAGACGCGTACTCGAATCTTCCGCAGCCGATCGTGTACGCACGCGTGCTCTACGACGCCCTTGGCGTTGCGGGATTAAAGTATATTGTTGATCCGACCAGTCCGTACCAGGGAACCGCGCAGAAAACCGCCTCCGTGGATTACCTGCAGTATCCCCGTGATACCCTGCTGCGCAAGAGCGGGGACTGCGACGACCTGTCGATCCTCTTTGCCGCGGCGCTGGAAAATCTCGGGATCGAATCGGCGTTCGTCGACGTGCCGGGGCACGTCTTCGTCATGTTCAATACAGGCGTTGCGGAAAAAGAACGGGCGACGCTCGGCATCCCGGATACGCTGCTTGTACTTTATCGGGGGTCGGTCTGGATTCCTGTTGAGATGACCATGGTCGGCGCATCGTTCACCAAGGCGTGGCACAAGGGTGCCGAAGAGTACGGCGACTGGTTAGCCAAAGGGAAAGCGGACATCGTGAACACGGGGCAGGCATGGGACGAGTTCAAACCCGCCACGCTGCCCCATTCGGATTTCAGGCCGTCAGCCGCGACGAAGGATGAAATCGAAACGAAGTACCGGGATGAACTCGAAACCCTCGCAAAAGCCAGGCTTGACAACCTCTCGCGAGTGTATCTCGACGCCCTTAAAAAGAAGCCCGGCAACCGCGACGCGCTGGAAAAACTGGGCATTCTGTATGCGGAAAACAACCTGTATCCCGAGGCACTCGACGCATTCCAGAAAATACTGGCAGCCGACAAGGGAAATGCGGCGGCATTGAATAATCTTGGCAACATTCATCTCCTGCAGGACCGGCTGGACGATGCGAAAGCGGCCTATGAAGCGTCGCTTTCGTCGGAACCCGGAGATGCCGGCGTCATGGCCAATCTCGCCCGGGTCAATTTGCGGCAGGGAAACAAGGATGACGCGAGGAAGCTGTACCTGGAAGCAACGGCGATCGATCCGCGGATCGCGCGCCGGTACGGCGATATCGGTGCCGGCCTGGGCATGACAAAATAGAAAACGCGCGGAGATCCTGCGCGTGTGCAGGCAAGGAGGCGGTATGAGGAAAATCATTCTGTGCGTTATCGTGGCTGTCGGGCTGTGCGGCACTCCCGCCGCGGCGCAAGAGCAGACGAACACCGGTTTTCTGGACTGGATCAGGGGATTGCAGAAAAAGATCAGCCAGGTTGCGCCGAAAAAGTCTGTTGGCGTAACCAACAGCGTCGCGGGCGTGCGCGGAGCGAAGGAAGATGCGGCGCTCAAGCTCTACTGGAAGAGCAAGCGGGGGGATGAGCCGGTCACCGAGGAAGAGCTCGCCGAGTTCAAAGAAGCGCTTGATTTTGCGGCCAAGGGAGATAAAGCAAGAGCGATCCACGAACTGCAGGAATTCCTGAAGATGTATCCGGACAGCGCGCTGGTGCCGGATGCGAAAAAGACGCTGGACCTGGCGATCGCGGAGCCGAAGGCGGAACAGAAAGCCGAAGCCGGCAAGAAGGAAGATCCGAAAAAGGAAGACCAGAAATAGGGAGCCGCAGTTTCACGCGGCCGACGGCAGGGAGCGGATCCCTGCCGTTTTTTTTCTGGATGTTTCCCTGCTGATTTGCTACTCTACGGCTTATGCGCGAGAGACCCGCTTCACGGAATCCCTGGTCGTTTTTGCCCACGCTCTATTTCGCCGAAGGCCTTCCTTATGTTCTTATAAACTCGGTCTCCGTCATTTTGTACAAGCGGATGGGCGTCGACAATGCGGCCATCGCATTCTGGACGAGCTGGCTGTACCTGCCCTGGGTCGTCAAGATGTTCTGGGGGCCCCTCGTTGACGTACATGCAACAAAGCGCAAATGGATACTGCTGTCACAGGCGGCAATGAGCCTGTGCATGTTCACAGCGGCGGCCGCCCTCACAACGACGTCGTTTTTTTCGCTGTCCCTGACGGCATTTTTCGCGGGCGCGTTTGTTTCCGCGACGTATGATATCGCGACAGATGGATTTTACATGCTTGCGCTTACCGAGAAGGAACAGGCCCTGTTCGTGGGGCTGCGCGCAGGCTTCTACCGGCTGGCTATGGTCTTCGGCACGGGTTTCCTCGTGTATGCCGCCGGTGCGCTCGAAATGGAGACGAAGGATATTCCCGGCAGCTGGTCAGTTGTCCTGGCGGCAGCCGGCGCGATCTTTTTGGTCGCGACGCTCTACCATCGGATCCTGCTGCCTCACCCGGAGGCGGACGGCCGGAGAAGAGAAGGTAACCGGCCGGGGGAAGGTGCGTTCACCGATGTTGTCAGGACGTATTTCCGGCAGGAGAAGATCGGCGTGGTGCTCGCTTTCATCCTGCTGTACCGGCTGGGAGAAGCGATGCTGCTCAAACTGGTTGCCCCGTTTCTTCTCGACAGGACCGACGCGGGCGGCCTGGCGCTCACGACGCAGCAGGTGGGAATCGTCTACGGAACAGTGGGCGTCATCTGCCTCGTGCTCGGCGGCATCTTGGGCGGATGGCTCATTTCGCGGTTCGGGTTCAGGAGATGCGTGTGGCCCATGGTAATCATCATGCACCTGCCGGATCTTTTCTTTGTATACATGGCCTTTGTACAGCCCGGCATCATGCTCGTGTACCCCCTGGTCGCGCTCGAGCAGTTCGGCTACGGCTTGGGGTTCACCGTGTTCACCGTCTACCTCATGTACTCCGTCGACGCCAGGTACAAAACATCGCACTACGCCATATCAACGGGCATCATGGCGCTCGGCATGATGCTGCCGGGGTTCGTGAGCGGCTGGCTGCAGCAGCACGTCGGCTACCGGGCGTTTTTCATGATCGTCTGCTGCCTGACCATTCCCGGCATGCTTACCATCCCTTTCCTCCCCGTGAAGAAGCAGGAGGGCGGGGCTGCATGAGGCGCAGCACGCATTGTCACCGGGCCGGGACCAGGGCAGCCGTCCGCCTATTCTTTCGCAAAATTCGAAAAGATAAAGCCAACAACCACGCCGAGCAGCGTTCCGATCCCTTCATGGCCCAGCGCATTCATGCTGCCCAGTGCGATAAGAAGCGGCAGCACTAATGTGACGGCGATAAACTGGATGAGCTTGTTGGTTACGCTCGCTTGTTGTTTGATGACGAGATAGAAAACTCCGGCGAGTCCGCACAACATGACGATGACGGCGATTGCTGCTACCCATATATTAGACATGATCTTCCCTCCCGGGGTAAGAATGTGGCGACGGCCATTTGCTTGGCGCGCGGGCATCATTATAGTGAACCCCGGCGGGAAAGTCAAAGGTTCGTTTCCTGCCGCGGAAGGGCAGAGTGGATGACGCGAACTCCAGAACTGCTGGCATTGCGCGGAAAAAGCGGGTAGAATAAGGCGGGACTGCTGCCTGCACCCCTGCAGCCTCCCGGTATAAGTTATCAAGGAGTCGTTATCAGCAAGGTTCTGCTCTCATTCGGAATCGTCATCGCGGCAGGGTATGCATGGAGATTTTTCGAGCCCGGCGGAATCGACCGGCACCGCCTGCGGCACGCGTTGAACACGGTGGTGCTCTTCCTGTTTCTTCCGGCACTGGCCTTCAATTTGATGGCTACGACGCGCGCGGACCGGACCTTTTATGCCGTTCCGCTGGCAGCGGCGTCCACCATTCTCATCTGCACGGCAGCCGGGTTCGCGGTGTACCGCTTTGTTCCGGGCCTCAAGAACATCCCGCGGCCGTCGATGGGTGCCGTCCTGCTCGCCGCGGCCTATGGGAATGTCACCTATCTCGGGCTTCCCGTGATCACCGAAGTCTTCGGTGCAGGACAGGGGTATGTGGCGATCCTGTATGATCTCCTGGCGTCGACGCCTGTTCTGTTCACGGCCGGCACGCTCATTTCGGCGCGGTTCGGAAGCGGGAAAAGCGTCTCGCTCGCGGCATCGGTCAAACGGGTCGTGATGCTCCCCCCGCTCTGGGGTGTTGCCGCGGGCATTGCAGTCCAGGGGACGGGCATTCCCGTCCCGGCGCTGCTCCTTGATGCGGCTGCGATCATGGGAAGAGCGGTGATCCCGGTCATGATCTTTACCGTCGGGCTGGCGCTCGAATTCCGCGACCTGAAGCGGCTGGGCATCGCTGTCCCGGCGCTGGCGATCAAACTCGCGCTCTCGCCGGTCCTGGCATGGTGGATAGCGTCGCGGCTCGGGGTAGCGGGGGTTACGCTCAGGGTTTTCACCATGGAGGCGGCCATGCCGGTGATGGTCCTGTCGCTCCTGATCGCCGATGAGTTCGATCTGGACGTGCCGCTCGCTGCGACCTGCATCGCCGTATCCACTGCAGCCATGCTTGTTACCGTACCGCTGATGATGAGGGTGCTGTTTTCATAGAGTTCCGTTCCAGAGGAGAACCGCATGACGGAAAAACACGATCACCAACACCATGCCCACGGGCATCACGGCCACGGGCACGAAGGGCACGAGCACCACGGGCTCGTGGAAGTGACGCTGCTGCTCGAGGACGAACACCTTGACGCTCTCGATGACGTTGCCGCGGAACTCACGCGGGACCTCAAACAACCGTGGGACCGCGGGGCGGTCGTCCGCCTGGCGCTTTCCGAATTCTTCTCGCGGCGCGGCAAGATCACGTAGCGCCAGGCAGCGCTTGGCGTTGAATGCTGCACGCGGCACGGGTCACCATCCATGGCACTTGCAAAGCCTTTCACGCAGTATTTTGTCGATATCCATGTCCACGGCGCGGAGAGGTACGATACGCGTACACGGCGCCAGGACGACATCCTCCAGATCGCCGCGATCCACGGCAGGCGCGGGACCGGGGCGATCGTGCCGACGATCTATCCCGGCGCGATCGATCTCATGCGCGCACAGATGGAGGCCGTGAGGCGCGCAAGGGAGGCGCAGCGTGAGGGCGCAGCGATCCTGGGGGTAAATCTGGAAGGCCCCTTTCTCAATCCTTCGCACGCAGGCGCGCTTGACGGGAAGAGCTTTCTGGAGCCGTCGGTCGAGGATTTTACGAAGCTGGTGGCCGGCTACGAGGACATCATCAGGATCATGACCATCGCCCCCGAGCTTCCCGGCGCGCTCCGTCTGATCGAACTGGGCAGGGGAAAGGGGTTCCTGATGCACATGGGGCACAGCGATGCGTCCTTTGAACAGGCGGACGAGGGCAAGCGCGCGGGCGCCACGGGCATCACGCACCTTTTCAACGGCATGCGCGGCTTTCATCACCGCGAACCCGGCCTGGCTGGCTTCGGGATCATGGACGAGGAGATCCGCGTCGAAGTCATTGCGGACATGGCCCACCTGCACGCGCAGAGCCTGAAGATGATATTCGAAATGAAGTCAGCCGATAAGATCATCCTCGTGAGCGATGCGGTGTCAGGACCCGGCTGGGGCAGCGGCCCGGTCAGGGGGCCGGGCGGCGTGCTGCAGGGAGGAGGAACCGCGCTGTCCGACGCGGTGAAGAACCTGCTCGATCTGGGCATTCCTCTCGACCGGGCGATCCGGTGCGCATCGGACAATCCGATGAAGTATCTGAACATGAGCGCCGCGTAGACTGAAGGGCAGCCCCGTCTCCGGCCCGGGGCCGGGGAAAGGTAGTGATGTGAAAACCGTGCACCTCATGATATTCGATCTCGACGGGACGCTCGTCAACACGCTCGAAGATATAACTGCATCCGTGAATTTCACCCTCGGGCGGTTCGGCCGGCAGCCGCTGCCGGCAGACGCGGTCCGGCAGTACGTGGGCGACGGCATAGACAAGCTTATAATGCGGGCGTTCGGAGGTGCGGACGAGGTGCATGCCGAAGCCGTGGCCCTCTACAAGGAGCACCATCGTCGTCACTTTATGGACCGCTCGGCGCTCTACCCGGGCGTTGCTGAAACCCTCGAAGCGTTCAGCTCTGTTCCCCTGGCCGTGGTGAGCAACAAGACGCGTGAATTCGTCGCCCCGCTGCTCGAGGGGCTCGGCATCGCGCGGTACTTCACCTCCCTGGTCGGGGCCGACGACGGCGTGGCGCTCAAGCCGGCACCGGATGCGGTGCTCAGGATCCTGGCGGCGTCCGGCATGCAACGAGAGTCCTCCGTGATCGTGGGCGATGGAACGACGGACATCAGGGCGGGCAAGGCAGCCGGCATCCTGACCTGCGCCGCGACCTACGGTTTCCGTACAGAAGAGGAGCTGCGGAACGCGGGCCCGGATTTCCTGATTCCCCGCTTTGCCGATCTGAAAAATCTCTTTTCACCGGGGCGGTGCAAGCCATGACAAACATGATTCAACACATCAAAGCGGAGCGCCTTTCCATCCTGCTCAAGGTCGGCATGCGCCTGGCCGCCGAGCGGAACCTCGACCGGCTGCTCAGGGCGATCATCGATGAGACCACCGCGGTCATGGAGGCCGAGCGAAGTTCGCTCTTTTTGATCGACGAAGCAAAGGGCGAGATGTGGGCCAAGATCGCGCAGGGGGTGGATGTTCTTGAAATCCGCTTTCCCGTGGGTGTGGGCATCGCCGGCGTCGTGGGCAAAACAGGGGAACTCGTCAACATCGCCGACGCCTATCAGGACAAGCGTTTCAACCCCGAGTTCGACAAAAAGACAGGGTTCCGGACGCGGAGCATCCTGTGCGCACCGCTCAAGAACATCGAGGGCAACACCATCGGAGCGATCCAGGTCCTGAACAAGATGAACGGAAACTTCGAGATGGACGATGAGGCGATCCTCACGGCCCTTGCCGCGCAGGCCGCGATCGCCGTCGACAATGCGGACCTGTACCGGAAGCTGAGCGATCTGAATCTCTCGCTCGAAACGAAGGTGCGGGAGCGGACCGCCGAGCTCATGCGGGCCAACGAGCGGCTGTCCGCACTCAACAAGGAGCTCGAGGAAATTTCGATCACGGACAGCCTCACCCAGGCGTTCAACCACCAGTATTTCATGGACCGGATCAAGCAGGAGGTGAAGCGGGCGAACCGCTACAGCACGCGCGTGTCGCTCCTGATGCTCGACATCGACTTCTTCAAATCCGTAAACGACACCCACGGCCATCGCGCGGGCGACGCGGTGCTGGCCGGTGTGGCGAAGACGATCAAGGGAAATCTGAGGGACACGGACCTGTTCGCCCGGTATGGAGGCGAGGAGTTCTGCATCATCGCCATGGCGGTCGAACACTCCGAAGCCCTGACCCTCGCGGAGCGCCTCCGCCAGCAGGTGGCTGACGCAGGATTCCCCTATGACAACCGGAGCCTCAAGGTGACGATCAGCGTCGGCATAACCACCTGGGTGCCGGAAATCGGCGAGGATTTCGAGAAGCTCGTGCACCAGGCCGATGCGGCGCTGTACCGGGCAAAGGAGCAGGGCCGGAACCGCGTGTGCGGTTGAAAAAATAGGCTTTACTAACCAGGATTGATTGGTTAATATGATTCAGGTCCACTGCGGTTCTGCAGCAAGAGAGCGCAAGGAACGCAAAGGAAACACTAATAAGTTCCGGCTCTTCTGTGTTCCGTGCGTTCTATTTACGGCTCTGAGCATTCATCCCGGTGAATGAAAACAATTGCAGGATCCCGGGGCGAGTGGATAACGGATGCCTCCGCATCCGGAGTTAAATCACAAAGGAGTTTTTATGTCCCATCCTCATGCATCCAAGGCGCCGCAGGGCCACGGTCATCCCGCGGGCGCCGGTTCGGAAAAAAAATACCTCCCGCGGCTCATTGCCTGGGAAACGACGCGCAGCTGCGTACTCAACTGCGTCCACTGCCGCGCAGCCGCCAAATACGGCCCCTATCCCGGTGAGCTGACCACGGAAGAGTGCCTCCGCTTTCTCGACGACGTCAAGTCCTTCAGCGACCCGATCATCATCCTGACCGGCGGCGAGCCCATGATGCGGCCGGATATCTACGACATCGCCAAACACGGCACATCCCTCGGCCTGCGCATGGTCATGGCGCCGTGCGGCCTGCTCGTGACCGAGGAGCTGGCGCAGAAGATGAAGGACTCCGGCATCATGCGCGTGTCGCTCTCCATCGACGGCCTGACGGCGGAGCAGCACAACAATTTCCGCCGCGTGGAAGGCGCGTTCGAGAGCGTCATGAAGGCCATCGAGAATTTCAAGAAGGTGGGCATGGAATTCCAGGTGAACACGACGATAACAAAGCACAACGTGAAGGATCTGCCGCAGCTGCTCGAGATGGTGATCAAGCTCGGGGCGGTGGCGTACCATCCGTTCCTGCTCGTGCCCACGGGACGCGGCAAGGAGCTCATCGACCAGGAAATTCCGCCCGAGGAGTACGAACGGACGCTCAAGTGGTTCTACGAGATGCGCGACAAGGTGCCGATCCAGTTCAAGCCGACCTGCGCCCCGCACTACTACCGCATTTTCCGGCAGGGAGAGAAGGAGAAAGGCAAGACCGTCACCCCCGAGTCCCACGGCTTCGACGCCATGACCAAGGGGTGCATGGGAGGCCAGAGCTTTGCCTTCGTGTCGCACGTGGGCAAGGTCCAGATCTGCGGATTCCTTGAGGAGGAAGCCGGTGACATCAAGAAGGAGCCCTTCTCGAAGATCTGGAACACGTCCAAGCTCTTCCTGGAGATGCGCGACCTCGACCACTACCACGGCAAGTGCGGCATCTGCGAATACCGCCGCGTGTGCGGCGGGTGCCGGGCGCGGGCATATGCCATTTCGGGCGACTATCTCGCTGCCGAGCCGTTCTGCACCTTCGAGCCGGTGAAGATGAAGAAGTAAACAAGCCTGCACCTGCGGAAAAAAAGGGGATGGTGAGAATCATCCCCTTTTTGCATTGCTGCGGTGTTCAGAAACGGGGATGTTCTCTATGCCGAAAGAAACGATCAGCCGTCTTCTCGCGAAGGTGGACAAGCTTCTCGACCGCTATGTGGACAACGGACAGGCGGACCCGCACCTCGCGGATCACCAGGCTTTTCTCTGGGACGGTACGCGCGCAATCCTCAAGCCCGTCGACCGTCCGGTCAGGATCAGCGCGGATATCCTCATCGGCATCGAGTCCACCAAGGACGAAGTGTACCGGAACACGAGGAATTTCGTCGCCGGCCGGCCGGCGAACAACGTGCTGCTCTGGGGCGAGCGCGGAACCGGCAAATCGTCGCTCGTGAAGACGCTGCTTACGGTATTCAACGGCACGCCCCTCAGGATCGTGCAGGTCTACAAGCACGACATCCTGACGATCCAGAACATGTACGAACTCATTGCCGGACATCCGACCCTGCGCTTCATCCTGTTCATCGACGATCTGTCCTTTGAAGAAGGCCAGACCGACTACAAGGAGCTCAAAACCATCATGGACGGCGGGCTCGAACAGATCCCGGGAAATCTGTTGTTCTACGCCACATCGAACCGCAAGCACCTCATCCCCACGAAATTTTCCGACAACGACACGGACGAGATCCGGCCCGCCGACACGGTGGAGGAAAAGGTCTCCCTCGTGGACCGCTTCGGTCTGCGCTTCGGTTTCTATCATTTCTCCCAGGATACTTATCTCGAAATAGTCGCCTCCTACGCCGCCCGGTACAACCTGCGCATGGACAGGGCCGTGCTCGAACAGCGCGCGATCCAGTGGGCCCTGGCTGCCGGGGGCAGAAACGGACGGATCGCGGAACAGTTCGTGCGCGCGATCCTGGGGGAATCCTTGCAATCCCGTTGAAACCCGGTTAAAATGCCGTCATTCCCAAGGACTTCATCCGGAATCAGGGCTAAAAAAACCTATCCCCGGTTAACCCTTTCAGGGAAGACAGCGACGAAAATGGCCGTTTCCCCGCACTGACCTTGCCTTTTCCCTTATCCTATATTATCCTTTCTATAGAGAGTCATGTATCGGAAGTTAAGGGAGGGAGGACTTATGACAAAAATATTGATCGCTGTGGACGATTCATCAGCCGCGCGGAGCGCGGTGGCGTATGCGGGCCGGTACTTCAGCAAGGCCGACGGCGTTGAAGTCGGCCTGGTGCACGTGCTGCCGAACCTGCCTGCAATTTTCTGGGACGAGGGTCACATCCTGTCCGACGGGGAGAAGGCGGACCGCAGAAAGGTCGTTGACAAGTGGCTCCTGGAGCATCGGAATAAGATGGAGCCCCTGATGGAGAAAGACCGGTCTTCCCTGGCCACAGCCGGCATCCCGGCATCGAAGGTTGTGGCGAAGTTTATCTCCGATTCGACGGATCCTGCAGACAGCATTCTTGAAGAGGCGAAGAACAGCGGCTACAAGGTTGTGATCGTAGGAAGGTCTCACCGCTCCCGGCATGTTCTTGGAACCATGGCCGCTAAGATCGTCGGCCGCGGGGGAGGCCTGGTGGTGACGATCGTTGATTAACCGGGTCCTGTCCACGCCCGTCCGGCGTTTCCTCGGACGCGCCGCACCCTGGATGTGGCTGGCAGTCGCCCTGCCCGCTGGTTGCGTCTTGATGAGCACAGCGCCTGAGCAGCAGGTCGAAAGCCTCATGAACGTGGCTCCGGACAAGGCCGTGCTGGTGGGCAGGATCGAGCTGCAGCCGCCCCTGCGGGAGAAGGAGCAGATACTGAAAGCCCCGCAGGCAGGCGAGTACCGGAATTCGTTCATCCTGTATGCGGGCGACAGGCCGAGAAATCTCAAGGCGCAGCCGCCCGATTCGTTCAACGGCACATTCCTGACTGACCTGGACCGGGAATTCTTCATCAAGGTGGACAAAGGCCGGACATTCTATATTTCCGGCGGCATGTTCTATTCCGTGTACAATCCCCCGTTCCAGATCGAATCCCACGTTGTCAGCATGGATTACCAGGTCGAGATCCTGCCCGGCGACGCGGCCGTGTATATCGGCACGATCCAGCTTGTGCGCGATGAACAGAACAACATCACGTCGGTCCTGATCCGCGACGATTTCCAGTGGGCTGACGACAAGTACAAAGCGCGCTTCGGCACGCACAGGACCCTCCGCAAGGCGCTGCTCGTGCCGGGCGCCGAACAATGACAGCCGCTCCATAACGTCCATGAATGAAAAAACGTCCTCTCTCATCCTGATCGGCATGCCCGGTTCGGGCAAGAGCACGGTCGGCGTCATCCTGGCCAAGCTCCTGTCAAAGAACTTCGTGGACACGGATGTCCTGATCCAGACGCAGGAAGGCAGATCCCTGCAGGATATCGTGGACCACGACGGCTACTTGGCACTGCGTGCAATCGAGGAGCGGATTCTCCTCGGCCTCACGTGCCGAAATTGCGTTGTCGCCACGGGCGGCAGCGCCGTGTACAGCGACAGCGCCATGCACCACCTGAAGAAGAGCGGAACCGCTGTCTTTCTCAATGTTGACATGGCAACGCTCAAGGCACGGGTCCATGACTACGAAACGCGGGGTTTGGCAAAACGGCCTGATCAGACGGTCGATGATCTGTTTGCCGAACGTTTTGCCTTGTACCGGAAATACGGGGATATTACGGTGAATTGTGTGGGGCTGAATCATGAGGAGGTGTGTGAAAAAATAAGGAAAGCGTTAAGTATATGGCGCTAATAATACATTTACGATTTTCGCCGCGGGCTCATCTGGAAATATGCGAAATTCACCTCCTAGTCCGCAAGCCTTGCTAATCTAAAAAACGTGATATTCCGATCGAAACATGCAGAACGCCGCGCTGACGCGCCGACTCTGGCGCGTCGCTGTCGACGCGGTTGTTAATCTTTGTTTCGTTAAAATCTTAGTTCTTGTCAATGATGGCAGCGCCACATTCTTCACAGAATTTTGCGAGAGGTGAGACCGCGTGACCATTTCTGCATTTTCTACTTTTATC
>DATHDE010000268.1:0-20764 GCA_035490495.1 Nitrospirota bacterium | reverse complement strand
GACGGTCTGTTCGGTGTCGGCAACCCGGTCAATTGTACAACAGCAGCGGGCTTCGGACCCAACACGCGCGTCTTGATGAAGTTTAAGGTTGCCGCGGCAACAGGCACAAAGGATAAAGCCCTGTTCCTCACACCGGGACTGAACCTTATGCTCGGCAACGATCCGCTTCCCCAGCCGGCAGTTGCATCCGGTGTTGTACCTGCTGCTTTGCCGAGACGCTTCCTCACTCTGAATGAGGCGTTTGACGAGTACGGCAGGCTGATCCAGATCATCGGTGATGCCCAGGCACCCGGCGGCTCGCCCTATGTGGTGACAGCCAGCTTCAGCGGTCCTCCGGCCGTGTTGAATGTCCCTGCCACTCAGGAAACGGTCGTGAACAACACAACGGAGGTATGGGAGATCTACAATACCACCGGTGATGTGCATCCCATGCATTTCCATTTGTCGACTGTCCAGATAATCAACCGGCAGTTGTTTGACATGATCACGTTCCCCAACACCATCTCCTTCACAAGCCCGGTTATCATTCCGGACAAGAGTGAGCAGGGATGGAAGGAGACTGTCAGGATGTATCCCGGGACCGTGACCAGGGTCATCATGAGCTTCAATGTGCCGCTGATCAGGGATGCAAAAGGAAAACCGGTCAACGCCACCAACCAGTACGGTTCCATCGTGAAGGGCGCCGCGCCGGTAAGCCCGCGCACCGGCGGGAATGAATATGTATGGCATTGCCATATCCTGGAGCATGAAGAGCATGATATGATGCATGCCCTGGTTGTCATGTAACGATGTCCTGTCTGCAGGTCCGTCGGGGCCTGCAGGCTCTTTTTTTGCGGAAACCGACCGATGCTTTTCAAGCCCCGCGTTCTCGCGGGGTTTTTTTTGAATCCACGTTCATGATGCAAATATTCTGCGATTTGTTATAATGTGCAGGCCGGATTTTTCTTAATTTTTCTTTTGCAAAGGGTCAACTTCCCATGAAAAAAGTGATGCAGGTCGCGATCATCGTGCTGCTCGTAGCAGCATCCTTTCTCGTTGGTTCCTGGTATCAAAAAAACCATATGAAGGGCACGGGTTCTCCCGCGGGCAGAACCGTCCTGTATTATATTGATCCGATGAACCCTGCGGTAAAATCCGATAAACCCGGGATCGCACCCTGCGGCATGCCGCTCGAGCCGGTGTACGCGGACGGGACCGGCGGCACATCCGGATTGCCGGCGGGAACCGTGAACATCAGCACCCAGCAGCAGCAGCTGATCGGGGTAGCAACCGAGATCGTCGAGAAATCCGCAAGGAGCCATACCTTCCGGCTGCTCGGCAGGGTTATACCTGACGAGAGCCGCGTCTATAAAATCAATGCCGTGACGGACGGCTGGATCAAAAAAATATCCCCCATTACTTCCGGCGCGATGGTGAAGAGGGACGATCTCCTCGCGACGTTTTATTCTCCCGAATTTTTCCCTGCGATCAAGGCATACCTGTTCGGCCTGAAATCCCTTGCCCGGTTCCAGGCAAATGAGAAAGAGACCGACGAACAGCTCAAATTGACGGAAGCGAATATCGACAACTATCGTGTCGGGCTTCGCAATCTGGGCATGAGCGAGCACCAGATTGATGAGATCGGGCGCACCCACAAAGGTGCGGACAATATCGAGATCCGCGCGCCGGGAGGAGGAATCATCATCGCGAGAAATATCTATCTCGGCCAGCGCATGGAGCGCGGCTCCGAGCTTTTCCGGATCGCGGACCTGAGCCGGGTATGGGTCCTTGCCGATGTTTATGAAAATGAAGGGGCGTATTTCCGGCCGGGGAATTCGGCCCGTGTGGTCCTTGCCAACCAGAACAAGATATTTAAGGCGCGCGTGAGCGATGTGCTTCCGCAATTCGATGCGATTTCCCGGACCCTGAAGCTCCGGCTCGAGGTGGACAATCCCGATCTCGTCCTGCGGCCGGATATGTTCGTTGACGTGGAACTGCCGGTTACGTTCCCGCGGGCGATCACCGTTCCCGTGGACGCGGTGCGCTATTCCGGCCTCAGAAAAACCGTATACATTGATCGGGGAAACGGGCTCTTCGAACCGCGGGCCGTGGAAACCGGCTGGCAATTCGGAAACCGCGTCGAGATCGTCAGGGGACTGACCGCCGGCGAGCGCATTGTCGTTTCAGGCAATTTCCTGATCGACTCGGAAAGCCGCATGAAGGCTGCGGCAGCCGGGATCTTCAGCACGGCGCAGAAAGATCCCGTATGCAATATGGATGTTGATGAAGATCAGGCGAAGCGGTCCGGCAGGACGAGCGAGTACCACGGCAACAACTATTATTTCTGCTCCGAGGGGTGTAAACAAAAATTTGACAAGGATCCCGGGCAGTATGTGAAAAAATCAGCGGAGCAGGCAACGCAGCCGGCTGCAGCCGTTCAGCAGCAGGAGGGGGGACCGGGGTCCGCAATCCAGAAAGACCCCGTATGCGGCATGCTCGTGCACAGGGATGAGGCGCGTGCCGCGGGAAGGTCGAGCGAATATCAGGGAAGGACGTATTATTTCTGTTCCGACATGTGCAAGCACTCGTTTGATCAGAACGCCGCCGCGATTGCGAAGAGAGAAAAGGAAGTGCACAGCATGCAAAAAGCCGGGGCGCGGGAGACGCGGCGATGATCAACCGCATCATAGATTTTTCCGTCAACAACAAGATTATCGTCTTTTTGCTCGTCGCGGTCGCATGCGTCGCGGGCTGGTGGTCGATGGAGCACATCGCGCTGGATGCGATTCCGGACCTGAGCGAGACCCAGGTCATCATCTATTCCCGGTGGGACCGAAGTCCCGACATCGTCGAAGATCAGGTGACTTATCCCATCGTGACCGCCATGCTCGGCGCGCCGCGCGTCAAGGCTGTGCGCGGTTTTTCGGATTTCGGATACTCCTTTATCTACGTCATCTTCGACGAGGGGACAGATATATACTGGGCTCGGTCGCGGACGCTCGAGTACCTTTCGAGCGTCATTCAGCGGCTTCCGCAGGGCGTAACCACCGAAATAGGACCGGATGCCACAGGCCTGGGCTGGGTGTATCAGTATGCCCTGGTTGACGACTCGGGAAAACACAGCCTTGCCGAACTTCGCTCCCTGCAGGACTGGTACGTGCGGTATCACCTGAAATCCGTGCCGGGGGTCGCAGAAGTCGCGCCGCTCGGCGGCTTCGTCCGCCAATATCAGGTGAATGTTGATCCGAACAAGCTCCAGGCGTACGGCATCACGATCAACCGCGTGGTCGAAGCGGTCCGTGCCGGGAATGCCGAAGCAGGCGGCAGGCTGATCGAATTCGGCGGCACCGAATACATGGTGCGGGGAAGAGGCTACGCCAAGTCTGTCGAGGACTTCCAGAACATCGTTCTCTCAACCAATGAAGGAACGCCGATCCGCGTCAAGGACGTCGGCGAGGTTACCATCGGGCCGGACTACCGCAGGGGCGTTGCCGACCTGAACGGCCAGGGTGACGTCGTGTCAGGCATCGTGGTCATGCGGCACGGGCAAAATGCGCTGACCGTCATCGACCGCGTCAAGGCGAAGCTGAGGCAGATCAAGCCCGGTCTTCCGAAGGGCGTGAGGATTGTTCCGATCTACGATCGCTCCGAGCTCATCAGGCGGTCGATCGACACCTTGCGATCAACGCTCATTGAGGTGATTTTCACCGTCTCGCTCATCATCTTCCTGTTTCTCTGGCATCCGCCCAGCGCGTTCATACCGGTGGTCACCATCCCGATCACGGTTCTTGTCTCCTTCATCGTATTCCGGGCCATGGGCGTCACGGCAAATATCATGTCCCTGGGGGGCATCGCCATCGCGGTCGGCGCCCTGGTCGATGCTTCCATCGTCGTGGTTGAACAGACGCACAAGCGGCTGGAGGGATGGAAACAGACGGGAGAGCAAGGCGATTCAAGAACGGTCATCGTGGATGCCATCAAACAGGTGGCGGGGCCGAGTTTTTTTGCGTTGCTCGTCATTGCCGTTTCCTTTCTGCCGGTGCTGACGCTGGAAGCGGAAGAGGGGCGGCTGTTCAAGCCCCTTGCCTACACGAAAACCATCGCGATGATCGCGGCCGCAATTCTTACCATCACGCTCGATCCGGCGCTGCGCCTGCTCGTCACGAATCTGAAAAATTTCAATTTCCGTCCCCGCTGGCTCTGCAGGGCGGCGAACGCCGTCCTCGTTGGCAAAATCCACCCGGAGGAAGAACACCGGGTCAGCAGCTATCTCATCCGCCTCTACGATCCCGTCGTCCGATGGGCATTGAGCAGAAAGCGACTGATCATCGGTCTTGCCATCGTGTTCATTCTCATTACTGTTCCCGTGTTCCTGAAACTCGGCAGCGAGTTCATGCCGCCGCTTGACGAAGGGGCGCTTTTTTACATGCCGACGACCATGCCGGGCATTTCCATAACGGAAGCAAAACGGCTCCTGCAGGTGACGGACCGGGTCATGATGAGTTTTCCGGAGGTGGATTCAATCCTCGGCAAGGCGGGGCGGGCCGAGACCGCGACCGACCCGGCGCCGCTCTCCATGCTCGAGACCGTGATCATTCTCAAGCCGAAATCCGCATGGCGCATCTCAGATGCATGGTATGCGTCCTGGGCTCCCGATTGGGCGAAGCCCTTTTTCCACCGCATCACGCCTTTCCACATTTCGCGCGATGAGCTGGTCAACCAGATGAATGAGGCATTGCGGATAACCGGGGTCACGAATGCGTGGACCATGCCGATCAAGGCCCGCATCGATATGCTTTCCACCGGAATCCGGACGCCCGTCGGGATCAAGGTGTCGGGAGCGGATCTGAAAACAATCGAGGCGATCGGCGCACAGATCGAAACCCTGCTCCCCGCCGTCAAGGGAACGCGCAGCGTTTTCGCTGAAAGGACCGCGAACGGAGATTTTCTCGATATTGTGTGGGACCGGGAACGGCTTGCCCGCTACGGCCTGAATGTGGAGGAGGCCCAGACAGTCGTTGAAAACGCCATCGGCGGCGGGAATGTGACCACCACCATTCAGGGCCGCGAGCGGTACCCGGTCAATGTACGGTATCTGGCGGACTTCAGGCCGGATTTCAACGCGCTCGGCCGTGTCCTGGTCCCCGCATCCGGAGGGCAGCGCCAGATTCCGCTCAGCCAAGTTGCAACGATCAGCACGGTCCGCGGTCCCTCGATGATCCGCGATGAAGACGGGATGCTGACCGGGTACGTCTACATCGACCTTGGCGACCGCGACCCGGGGGGCTATGTCGCAGAAGCCTCGAAGCTCCTGACGGAGAAACTGACGCTTCCTGCCGGCTACGCTGTCACCTGGACCGGCCAGTATGAGGCGATGCAACGCGTGAAGGAGCGGCTTGCCGTCGTGCTGCCGCTGACACTGTTCCTCATTTTCCTGCTGCTGTACATGAACACGCGTTCGCTGACCAAGACCATGATCATAGCTCTGGCCGTGCCTTTTTCAGCTATCGGCGCCGTCTGGTTCATCTTTCTGCTCGGCTACAATATGAGCATTGCCGTCTGGGTCGGTCTTATTGCGCTGCTCGGCGTTGATGCCGAAACGGGCGTGTTCATGCTCCTGTACCTGGATATTGCATACGAGCAGGCGCGCAGGGAAGGAGCGCTGCGCAGCCGGGCTGACCTGCACAAGGCGATTATGCATGGGGCAGTCAAACGCCTTCGTCCGAAATTCATGACCGTTGCCACTATGGCGATCGGTCTTATTCCTATCATGTGGGCGACCGGCACCGGTTCCGACGTCATGAAAAGGATCGCGGCGCCCTTGATCGGCGGAATCTTTACCTCATTTCTGCTGGAACTCGTCGTGTATCCGGTGATCTATGATATCTGGAAATGGAATTTTGTGCTGAAGGGCCAATCGTTGAAAGGAGACGTGAACACATGAAGCGTGGAATAATTGCCGCCTGGGCGGCAGGGACCGTCATGCTCGGATTGTTTCTGTACCCGGCAATGCAGGCCGGAGCCGAAGATGCTCCGTCGTTTAAAGACCAGAAGGGGAAGGTGAGCTACGGGATCGGCGTGGGCGTGGCCCGGGATTTCAAGCAGCGGGGCGTTGAGATCGACCCGGACGAGTTCATGAGTGGATTGCGCGACGCGCTCCTCGGCGGGAAACTCCGCCTGTCCGAGTCCGACCTCAGCGCGACGATGAACGCCTACGAAAAGGAGCTGCAGTCAAAACGAGAGCACACGGAAAAAGTTCTGGCGGAAGAAAATAAAAAAGAGGGGGCTGCGTTTCTGGCAGCGAACGCAAAGAAGGAGGACGTGATCACCCTCGGCAGCGGACTGCAATACCGCGTTGTCAGAGAAGGCACAGGGAAAAAGCCCGTTCTGTCGGACGCCGTGGCTATCAAATACCGGGGAACGTTGATCAATGGAAGGGAATTTGACCGATCGCGTATTCCGGATCAGCCCGCGGTCTTTAAAGTCGAAAGCGTGCTGCCCGGTTTAAAGGAGGCGCTTCTGCTCATGAACACCGGATCGGCGTGGCAGATTTTTATTCCCTCGCAGCTTGCGTACGGAGAGCGGAGGGTGCGCGAGATCGGACCGAACGCCGTGCTTCTTTTTGATGTCGAGCTGGTGGCTATCGTGAAGCCTGAGGAACCCAAGACTGAGATCGGAGTTGAGAAAGAGTCGAAGCGCTCCCCCGATAATTCGAGGTGAAGATCGCTCCGCGCCTGTAATCCCGCACCGTGACATCCCCCGGCTCCCGCCGGAGTGGAAAGCGTTACCCGCGACTGTGAAAAAACGAAGCGTCGCGCGGAAGCAGTTCCGGGAGGTCGCAGTGGCATGGTGAACCTCCGGCTCGTGCCGGAGGGAGCCGCTTGTTCAGAAGAGGCATTCTGATTTCATCCGATAGTCTACTCTTTTTATCCCCAAGGAAGGTGCCAGATCAGCCCTTGCTTGTATCTCGGGGCTTCGGCATATGCTTCCGTAAAGACGCTGCGTTTTTGTGAAAACAACTCATCTGGTGCGCCCCCTGTTGCAACCGCAAGCCCGCAAAGCCCGCCATCTCTTTGAAAACCGGCACCCGTCGGTCCTGTGCTTTGATGTCAACTCCCTTCTTTCCTTTACTCCAACCACCGCAATCCCATGCGCACAGGTATCGTAAACGCGATGAACGAACCCGACTGCCATGTCCGGAGCTTCCCCTGCATGATCGAAACCCTGCAGGAACTGCTGCTGCACCGCCGCTTGACAAAGGCCGCAGAAGTGATAAACTTAACCATATGGTTAAGTATTCCGCGGAGGCGTTGAATGAGACGTTCGCTGCTCTGGCTGATCCGACGCGGCGGGCGATACTTACCCGTCTCGCTCAGGGAGAAACATCGACAACGGCGCTGGCTGAACCGTTCGACGTCTCGCTGCCGGCGGTCATGAAGCACCTCAGGGTGCTCGAGGACGCAGGGCTCATCATCAGGGAGAAAGAGGGGAGAGTCAGTCTTTGCCGTTTGAACGCCGGTCCGCTGCAGCACGTTGCAGAATGGATCAATGCGTACGAGCAGTTCTGGCGGATCAAACTCGAAGGACTGGAAGCCCATCTCGGGAGAAAACATGAACGACATCATCCTTGAACATTCGTACGAATTTCCCATCAACGCTGTCTGGGATGCGCTGACTGATCCGGCGGCATTGGCCGAATGGCTTATGCCCGGAGACTTCAAACCCGTTGTTGGACACAAGGTGACGTTCCATTGCGAACCGCTTCCCGGTTTCGACGGGACCGTTCAGGTGGAGGTTCTTGCAGCGGACAAACCTCGGCGTCTTACCTATACCTGGAAGACGAACGGCATGGAAAAGCCGACGATCGTCACGTTTATTCTTACTCCGACTTCAGGCGGAGGTACGCACCTGCGGCTGGAGCATACCGGTTTCGAAGGCGACAACGGCAAGATCATGTACGATATTTTCAAGGGCGGCTGGGGGCACAAGCTTGCTTCTCAGCTGGGGCCTGCGATTAACCGTTTCA
Source organism: Nitrospirota bacterium (assembly GCA_035490495.1). Taxonomy (GTDB): domain Bacteria; phylum Nitrospirota; class UBA9217; order UBA9217; family UBA9217; genus JAJYKN01. The sequence goes on along the minus strand of DATHDE010000268.1, from coordinate 12,759 downwards.
TGACGGTTTGAAACGCCGGACATCCAAAGGAGGTTCCTATGCCCGTTTACACAATCGCTCAATATCGCGTTAAACCCCAGGCCGTGGACAAAGTCAAGCGGGCAATTGAAGAATTTGTCCGATATATCAAGAAGAACGAACCCGGCACATGGTTGTACGAAGCGTGGCAGGAAAAAGAGGACCCGGCCCGCTTTGTTCACCTTTTTATCTTCGCTGACGAAGCCGCGCACAAAATCCATGGTGAATCGGAAGCCGTAAAACGCTTTGAAGCGGTTTATTCGCTCGAACTGGTCGGAGGGGATGTGGTTTTTACTGACTACGAAATGGTGGCTTCAAAAGGAACATGAACGATGCCGGACCGGATTTGCACACACCACATTTCCGCGACCGGTCCGTGTGTAAGGAGAAACGCCATGAACAAAACTATACCTGAAACGAATAAGGGCGTCGCCAGGCGGCTCGTGGTTGAAGTCCTGAACAAGGGAAACATGAAGGCCTTTGACGAACTGTTTTCAGAGGCCTATGCAATGCACAATATGCCGGTCCCCGATATTCCCGGCACGAAGGAAGGATTCAGAAAACTTGTCCTTGCGACCCGAAAGGCCTTCCCCGACGTGCACGTGCATATCGAGAACATTGTTGCCGATGATAACTTTGCGGTCTTTCATGACAAGGTGGAGGCAACGAGCAAGGAAGCCTTTTTCGGCGTGCCTGCCACGGGCAAGCGCATCACGTGGACGGAAATACATTTTCTCAAGATTGCCGGCGGAAGAATAACGGAGCATTGGACCAACTTCGATCAACTCGGAATCCTGCAGCAGCTCGGCGTAATTCCCGCCGCCGCGTAATGAACGGCGGCACAGGGAGGCATGCTATGAATACGAAAAACATTCACCAGACTGTATTCATCAAAGCTGCTCCGCGAGCCGTTTACCGGGCGCTCATGGATCCGCGGCAGCATTCCAAAATAACCGGCTCGAAGGCGGTTATCGGTGCAAAAACAGGCGGATCGTTCAGCATGTGGGACGGCGGTATTCACGGGATCACGCTTCTTCTTGTCCCGGACGCGAAAATCGTTCAAGCCTGGCGGAGTCACGACTGGCCGGACGATCATTATTCGGTGGCTTCCTTCAGCCTGCAAAAAGCCGGCAACGGCACGCGCCTGGTTTTTGATCAGTACGGTGTGCCGGCACGGGACTCCAAGAGCATTTCTGAAGGCTGGAAGACATATTACTGGAAGCCTATGAAGGAACTGCTCGAGAAAGGAAGATGATGCACCATGATGCGAAAATCAGATCTCATCGTGCTGGCAAAGGCCAGAGCTCTGCCCGGTAAAGAGAAAGAACTTGAGATCGCTCTTCGGAGCGTAGCTGAACCGACCCGTGCACAGCCGGGCTGTGTAGCGTTCAGTATGCTCCGCTCCGCGAGCGATCCATCCGTTATCGTGGGATACGAGCGCTGGGCTTCGAAAAAAGATCACGACCGGCACCTGCAGGGCCCGCATGTACAAAAACTGATGTCCGCCATGACCCCCCTGCTTGCAGGCCCGCCTGACATCGAGGTGTACGAACTCCTCGACGAGAAATAGCATGTTTCCATCCCGCACCCCCCGTGTCGTTCCTGCCGCTGATCATGCTCGCTGCCGGAGAGCATGTAAACTCTGATGTAATGCCAGATGCCGGATCACCGCCCCGGGAATAACGACTATTCATATCGTCGCAATTTTGAGACTATTACTGCATACCGCTCCATCCGGTCTCTTGACTTCAATGCCCGTCGCGCTAAAGTTATTTTAGATACTTTTGAAACGCACATCGGATAAGCGTTGCTTTCTGATGCGATAAAGCGTTTAACAATGATTCAGTTAGGGAGTGATGCATTGTGTTCTCGCCTCCGCACATTATACGGCGGCTGGGCCTTGCTTTGAGCGGCGGGGCGACGCGAGGGCTGGCGCACATCGGGGTGCTTCAGGCTTTTGAGGACAGCAACGTGAAGCCCGAGTATCTGTCCGGCACGAGCATCGGCGCCTTCGCAGCGGCGCTTTATGCTTTCGGCGTGCCGCTCAGGGAAATCCGGCTCATTGCGCAGGGGATGGCGCCCCTCAAGGTCTCCAAGCTGAGCCTTTCCAAACTCGCCCTGTTCTCGAACGAAGAACTGGGCAGGCTGATCCAGGCACGAATCGGCAAGGCGCGGATAGAAGAATCCCTGATCCCCCTGGCCATCATGACCGTGGACATAGGAACCGGGAAAAAAGTGGTCCTGCGTTCCGGTGAAGTCGCCCCGGCAGTGATGGCGAGCAATGCGTTGCCGGGGTTGTACCGGCCCATTACCATCGACGGCATGCTGCTCGTTGACGGCGGCATTGCCGAGGATGTTCCTGTCTCGCCCTTGAGGCCAATGGGCGCGGACCTGATCGCGGCGGTGAATCTGAGCGCGGAGCGGCGCTACAGCCGGCCGAATGACATCATCGACATCATCCTGAACGCCATCGACATTGCCATTGATGAGAACACGAAGCAGCAGGTGCGGCAGGCCGACGTGCTGATTGAACCGCAGTTGTCGCACTTTGCAAGACTGGATGTGAGCAGGATCGATGACCTTATTGCGGAAGGGTATCGCGCCTCGGCAGCGTGCATGGACAGAATAAAAGAACTTCTCTCTCAACCCGCCGGGCGGATTGCAGAGGATGTGTATGACGAGGTTATGGTTTGAAGACCTCTTTTTTGACCGCTTCCATGTCAGCGGCTCTGATAAATTCGGGGATGTTCCCGTACATTGCATGATACCCGTACCCGCCGTGCATGAGTTCATCAATGGCGCTTTCCCTTGACCAGCCCTGGAACACGATACGGTACATGGCGCTCAGCAGGCCCGTGCGGTCGGAGCCGTGCCAGCAGTGGATCAGGACCGGCCCATCGCTGTTTTTGATGATGCGAAGAGCTGCAATCACCTTGAGGGCCCCGATGTCGCCTGCTTCCATCTGTACGCGGTAGAGGCTGAGGCCCGGTGCACCTTCGTCAGCATGAAAATCGCGCAGGCTCAGGACATTCCTGATGCCCAGCGCCGCCAGTTCCTGAAAACCCTTCCTGTGCGGCTGCGCTGAGCGATACACCTTGTCATCGAGCTTGTAGAAATTTTTCAGATGTTCTGCGGGCACGGCCTGCGCCCACTGCGGAGGCCGCTTCGACACGGGCAGGGCGTTTGCGGAGCGCCTCTCCTGACAGTAGCCTTCCGGATGCTCTATATAATATTCATGGAGCCGGTCCATGACCTGGAGCTTTTCAGCATCCGTGAGCGGTGCATACCGCCGGCCATAGTTCCATCCGTATCCCCACCGATACCACGTCGGGAGGGCTGGATGGCCGCCTGCACGTACGCCCAGGTACATGGTCTCAGCCAGGGCCTTGTCATTCGTCCGCTCCTCAACGCATGTGCGCAGCTCGGCATCCGCCTTTTTCCGTTCCTCCGCCGTCCCGCCCTGCCAGTAGGCGATATCGTGGATCTGGCAGCAGTCGCACCATGCGGCACGGTCCTTTATCGTTCCGTCGGGAAAGAGGCTGCAGCCGTCGCTCGAGAACGGTTTGATCCCCTTGGTTTCTGAATCAGCATGGCCCGGTGCTGCGGCAAGGCCGAGGAGCAGGAAGGAAACAGCAACAGCAGCCAGTTGAAGAAAAGAGAGATGCTTCATTGTCGTGTGATCTGACCGCAAAGTCTCCACCACGCTGAAAAACAAATTTTGCTTGTGCGAGGAGCGTTTTTTGCGAAGAAGCAGTCCCGCAACAGCATGAAATTCTGAACTGCGAGTCCGCTTCGCCGGCCAAGACAAAAGAGGATTTTTTCAGCAACCCTTCAGAACCGGTACGTCGCCATCACGCCCCGCTCCTTGCCGTCGAGGTACGGAGCAAGGCTGAGCCTTGACGCATTCCCGTCCCTGTGCGACGCGACGATCGCCCTGCCGGTATAATAGCCGATGGCGGATCCCGTGAAAACGTCCGATGTCCAGTGGGCGTTATTATGAATGCGCGACAGCCCGATAAAGGTTGAGGCCGTGTACACGACCGCTGAAACATACAGGTTGTCGTATTCCGATGCAACAACGGACGCAATGGCAAAGGCGGAGGAGGCGTCACCCGAGGGAAAGGACATGTGGTCGTTATCGCTCGAGAAGGAAGGGCCGGACCACGTGTCGTGCGAGTCGCCTGTGTAGGGGCGATGGCGGCCTGTCGTATGCTTCAGCGTCTGGACGAAAACGCCCGTCACGAGAAAGCTTTCAACGCTCAGGAGGAACGTGCTTTTCGCTTTTCCATCGCCCGCCGCGTATCCGTAGATTCCGAGCGCCGCGACAGCAGGCACGGCGAGCGTGCCGGTTTTTTTCGCATCGTCCGAAATGCGGCCTGTGCTCGCGTTCTTGTGCTTCTGCACCCACGTCTGGATGTTTTCATCCACGGTGAAAAGGGCGACGCCCGTGCCGAGCACGAGCGAAGCTTCGAGCCAGTCCCGCGAGTCCCAGCGCGCGGGCGACGTGAGAATAGTTTTCGTATCCGTCCAATAGCCGGTGAAATACTCCCTGTTCAATTCGACTGATGGTTCTGTGCGCGATGCAGGGGATGCAGGCTGCGGCATCGGCTGTTCCTCCCCTGCAAAGGAAGAGGTGCAGAGAAGTATGACCATGACGCCACACAACGCGGCGCGGAAAGCAGGAGCGACCATGCAAGACCCCCGGAAAGATAATGTGCTGCAGTGACGCGCATCATACCATAATTCAGGAAATAGTCCAGCACGATTGCAGCGCCTGCCTGGAAACACGTTTCCGAGGATGGTATACTTATCATACAGCAATAAATACTGGAAAAGGAGACGATCATGAATACAGTGAAGGTGTGTGCAGCTGCCTCTCTCGCGGTGTTGCTGTTTGCGTATTCCTCGTATGCCGAAGAAACGAAGATGGAAACAAAGGCTGCGGCAACGCCCGCAATGCAGGAGCCTGCCAAAACACCACCGGCGGAGGCGAAGGAAGCAGGCCACGGCCATGATATGGGACCGGTGAAGCGGTTTGTTGCGACCGTGGGAGCGGACGGGGTGCAGCATGTTGAGATTACGGGCGGCGATTATTATTTCGATCCGAATTATATCGTTGTGAAGGTGAACGTGCCCGTTGAATTAAAGATAAGGAAGGAAAAAGGGTATGTTCCGCACGACATCCTCGTAAATGCACCGGACGCCGGCATTGCCTTCAAGACGGATCTCAAGGACGACTGGCAAACCGTCAAATTCACTCCCACGAAGACAGGCAAGTACGAAATGGAGTGCGACAAAAAGCTGCTCTGGTTCAAAAGCCACAAGGACCGCGGCATGGACGGCTTTATCGAGGTCGTGCAGTAACTCCTGTCGGCCCGGCCGAACCCCATGCCCCGAGCATGCGGGGGAGCCCCGGGCCGTATGATTTTTTTTGAGAATGGTGCGATGACATTTCCCCTCATCGACAAAAACCTGCTTCCCGGCCTCAGGCTGGCGCACGGCATTTTCAATGCAGGCATGATGCTCGTGTTCCTGTATCAGGGCTGGACAGGCTATTCCATAAGGCGCGCGCGGATGTCGGGCGGGCCGCTGCCGTTTCTCCTGATCAAGCGTCATAGAAAAACAGGGCCCGTTGCCGCGGTGCTCGGCGCATGCGGATTTCTGTTCGGTCTGGTCCTTGTGATGCTGGACAGGGGCCGCATCCTTGAATATCCTTCCCACTTCGCCGGCGGAGGCGTTCTGGTCCTGCTGATTGCCGCGGTTTACGGCGTGTCGCGGGGTATTCAAGGACCTGACTCTCCCTTGCGCAGCAGGCACGCGGGACTCGGCATCGCACTCCTGCTCGCCTACCTCTTCGAAGTTTTTCTCGGCATCGGCGTCCTGTTCTGATTTTCCTCCTGATTCCCGGATGTTGCGGCCGCTATCAGGCAGGATTATCAATTGACTTCCTCATCCCACCTTGATAATATTGTTCAGATGTTACCGGTATTCATGCGAAAATCCTCCCTGGGCATCGAGATTACCGCAACAACGGTGCGTCTCGCAGCGATCTCGGGCACAAGACAGAAGCTGTTCATCGACGCCGCCGCCACAACAGGTCTCACGGATGGCGCGGCATGCGATTCGTTCACCGCCGACGGGCTGGGTGACCCGGCAGCGGTTGTCGGGGGCGTGCGCGCATGTCTGGCCTCCCAGACCCGGCGTATCCGCAGGGCGCATCTCAGCCTGCCCGACGCGCTGTTCCGCGTTCAGATGCTCGATTTCGATGAACTGCCTGATTCCGCCGCAGACCGGGAGCGTCTCGTCAAATGGCGCCTGGAGAAAGCGGCGACGTTCGACCTTGAGGGCACGGTCCTGCGGCTGTTGATCCAGCACAAGGACCCGAAAGGCTACGCGGTCCTTGCCTGTGCGGCGAAGAAAGCGGTTGTCGAGCAGTATGAACAGGCGCTCGAAGAGTCGGGGCTCGAGCCGTGGAGCGTCGGGATCTCATCCTTTCACGCCTGGAACCTGTTTTCACCCCTCATGGACAAAGCGGCCGCGAACCATGCGTTTGCGTATATCATGGAGGACTCCCTCGCGGTCATCGTTACGGACCGGGGGCGGTTGAAACTCTACCGGTGGAAGGACGTCAAGCGGACGTCCACTGACGAACTCGCGGGACGGTGCCTCCGGGAACTCGAAGATACGATGCATTTTTATTCCCATCTCGACCGCACCCAGACATCGGAAGTGCGGCATCTTTTTCTCGCAGGGGACCCGGCCGTCACGGCCGCGATAGCGGGGGAGCTGGGCGCCTCGCTGTCGATGAGCGTCGCTGCGGTTACGCCCGAAGACGCGGGTGCCTCCGGCGCCGGCAGCGGGGGCGCGCTTGCACTTTTGTCCGCCGCGCTGGGTGCGGGGAGTGCTGCATGATCTCGGTCAACTTCGCGAGCAGGAACTACGTTCTCACGAACCGCATCGGCTCAACGCTGGCGGCGATTATCGCCGTTCTGCTCGTTCTTGCAGCATCCCTGCTGTGGCGATCGTGGTCGCTCAGGCAGGACATCCGCGCCATGGAGGTGAAACTGCACAACGCGGAGGCTGCCGACGAACAGGCGCGGTCGGCGCTGGTCGAACGCGAACGCCTCGTGAAGGACCTGAACTCCATGTCGGCCTTTATCGCGTCACGGCGTTTTTCCTGGACCGGGATGTTCTCCCAGCTTGAGGCTGCCGTGCCCACAGGAGTGGCGCTCAAGAACGTGGTTTTCAGCCCCAAAGACCGGACGCTATCCCTCGAAGGCGCAGCGCAATCGCCCGAAGCGCTGAGAAACCTGATCGTGGGGCTGGAGCGGTCGAAGGCGTTCGCCGACGCCCATCTCAATCATCAGACACTGGAAAAGGGGACCATCGTATTCCATGTGGTTGCAGTCTATCACGAACGGCATCCTGCTGCGGGACATCTTCCGCAATAAGCGGATTCGGCGCACCTCCCTGATCTGCGCGGCGCTGCTGGCGATCAATGCGGTTCTCTACGGCGCGCTCGTCGTGCCTGCATCGTCGCGCCTTGCCGCCGGAGAAGAGCGGTGCAGCGAACTGCGCAAGCGGCATGCCGTCGCTGTCATCTACACGAAGCAGAAGCCGTCGTTCAGCGGCTTCATGGCGGGCATCCCCGCACAGAAGGACATGCCGCTGCTGGTAAAGGATCTGGTCACGACGGCGCGGCGTCTGCACCTGTCCGTATCGTCGGTCAAGTATGACATCCCGAAGCGGACGAACAGGGAACTGACGCTGCTTGCCTTCTCCTTTCCCGCCGAAGGGCACTACAGCGATGTGAAGCGTTTCATCTACGACGTAGAAACCTCGGACCGCCTGGTGGGCATCCAGGATATCAAGATGGATTCTGAAAAGGGCCTGGTCAAGCTGGAGATGAAGCTCCTGACGTACGTGCGGGAGCAATAGACCATGATGAACCTATCGCGGGAGCAGGAGAAAAAAGTTCTGATCGCAGCGCTCGGCCTGTTGGTGCTGCTCGTGTTCTACCGGATCATGACCGCCGAGAAGCCGCGGACGGCGCCGCTTACCTTCCCGAGCGGCGCGGTTGCCCGTTCCGCCGTGCGGCAGGGCTTGGCATCCGGCGATCCGGGCACGGATCCCCTGAACGTCATCATCGCGCGGAGCGAGGAGCGGTACCCCGGCATGAGACGAGATATTTTCCGCATGGCGAACCCCGCGCCCAAACCGAAGCCTGCGCCGGTCGTCCTGCCGCCTGCGCAGCCGCCGGTTCCCGTGCGCACGCCCGAGGAGATCGCCGCGGACGCCGCGCGGGCCGATCTTGCGAAATTCCGGTTCCTGGGGTATCTGACCGATCAGGACAATACGCTGTTCCTGTCCAAGGATGGCGAACTCTTCATCGTCAAGGCTGGTCAGCGGATGGGAAAGAGCTACCAGGTGAAGGAAGCGGGAAAGGATTTCGTGATCATCATGGACACGGAAACGCACGTCGAAGTGCGTGCGGACCTGTCGGGAAGCGAGGGGCCGCCGCAGACGCGGCCAGTGCAGCCAGCACCGCCGCCGATGGTTCCCCCGATGCCCCCGCGGGCGCCATGACCGGACCACCGGCAGCGCTGATCTCGGATACATACGATGCAGTGCAGGCGGACGGCCAGCCAGCCGGCCGCCCGAGGAGGAAATGATGAAGGGGTCTTTGTATCGGTTCACATCCATGACGCTGCTTACCGCGCTGCTCCTGAGCTGTTCGGGCTCGCGGGCTTTCCAGCGCGGAGAGCACTACGCCCAGCGCGGCGAGTGGGACCTTGCGGTCAAGGAATACCGGCAGGCGAACAAGTATGATCCCCATGACATCGAGTACCGGGCCGCGATGATGCGTGCGGAGGAAACAGCCGCGAACCAGCACTACAAGAACGCCCGCAATTTCCTGAAAGAACGCAAGCTCGATCAAGCCATAACTGAACTTCAGCAGGCGATCTATCTGAACCCCACGAACGCGGCAATCCAGAGCGCACTCAAATCCGCGCTGAATATCAAAGAGGCTGAGGATCATTACCGGGCCTCGCTTACGTTCAGTGAACTTGGGAGAACCGGGGAAGCGCTGAACGAACTCAGCAGGGCTGCCGACCTTGATCCGGAAAACATGAAATACCGAGAAGCCCTTGATAAGATGATGAAGAAAAAAAGCGAGTCCGAACCCGAGGAAGCGCTATCCCTGGCGTCGGACAAGCCGATTACGCTGAATTTCAAGAACACGAACATCAAAGACGTATTCGAGTTCCTTTCGAAACTGTCGGGCATCAATATTCTCTTCGACGAGGAAGTCAGGGCCCAGCCGGTGACCGTGTTCGTAAAGGACGTCTCGTTCCAGCAGGCCTTGAACCTGCTCTTGTCAACGAACAAGCTGTTCATGAAAAAGATCAGTGCCGATACCATTATTATCGTGCCGAAGAGCAAGACAAAGATCGATCAATATCAGGACCTCGCGGTACGAACATTCTATCTCAACAATGCCAAGGCCAAAGAGACCGTTAATCTGCTCCGGTCCATGCTGGATATCAAGAAGGTCTACGTCAACGACATACTCAATTCCTTGACCGTCAGGGATACGCCGGAGAAACTGAAACTTGTTGAAAAGATCATAGCCGCGAACGATCTCAAGGAAGCCGAGGTCATCCTCGATGTCGAAATTCTCGAAATATCGCGCTCGAACACGTTGAAGTACGGATGGAACTTCGTCGGAGACCCCTTCGCTTCGGCGACAATCCAGAAAGCCGGGTCAACATCTTCATCCAGCGCAACGCAGCTTACGCTGTCGGATTTGTCCCATTTGTCGAAGGACAATATTTTTGTCACACTCCCCAGCCTTATCGTGAACCTGCTCAAACAGGATGCGGACGCGCAGACCCTGGCGAATCCGCGGGTCCGCGTACTCAACAATAAACAAGCGAAAATCCATATCGGAAACAAGATCCCGGTCCAGACATCGACGCTGCAGGGCACGGCGACCGGCGTTGTTACGTCCACATTTGAGTACAAGGACGTCGGCATCAAGGTAAATATCGAACCAACGGTCCATCTGAACAATACGGTGACTTTGAAAATGGGTCTTGAAATCAGCACCCTCGGCCAGCCTTTGGATTTCGGGAACGGCCAGAAGCAATATCAGTTCGGAACACGGAATACGGAATCGCTCGTGAACCTTCGGGACGGCGAAACGGTGATCATCGGTGGTCTGATCCAGGACGAAGAGCGCAAAAGCAGGGTCAAGGTGCCGATCCTGGGTGAGATCCCGATTATCGGCAAATTGTTCTCCTCTTCCGACGATGAGACCGTCAAGACAGACATCCTGATGTCGATTACGCCCAACATCGTAAGAAATATGGAAATGCCGGACAAGGAACTTCAGGATTTCTGGTCGGGCACGGAAGAACATTATGACACAAAGCCACTCTTTGTCGGCAGCGAAAAGAAGAGCTCGAAGAGGTCCGCGGACAAGTCGGCGACGCTTGAAGCAATGGCGAAACGCGAGCCGCCGCTGGTGCGGAGCCCGGAAGGCGCTGCAATCGTTCCTGTGCCGCCTGCCGCAGTGCCCGGCGCCAAAATGCCCGATATGCCGACAATTACCGAATTGAGGCCCCTTGATCTGGCAGGTCTGCTGGGCCAGGAAATGCGGCTGGACATAACAGCAGGCAATGTGCGCGGACTGTACGGCGCCATCGTGACGATCGCCTATGATGCGAAGATTGTCGAATTCAAGAGCGCCAGCGAAGGGCCGCTCCTGAAGAAGGACGGCCAGCAGACCTCGTTCCTCTTCTCGAACAACATCAAGGCCGGCACGGTCGACATCTACATGACACGGATCGGAGACGTGGGAGGCGTGGATGGGAGCGGGATCCTGGGTACACTCCTCTTCCAGGGGAAATCGGGCGGTTCGGGCGATATCGTTGTGAAAAGCATCAAGCTCACGAACTCGACCCGTGAACCCATCAAAACGGATACGAGAGGCGCACGGGCGGTCGTGAAATAACGCCATGCAGAACGCAGGACCGGGCATAGAGAAAAGCGGGAGGAGCGGCGTCACGCTCATTGAGCTGCTTGTCGTGATCGCGATCATCTCGGTTCTCGCCTCGGCTGTCCTGCCCCTTTCGCAGGTGACGGTGCGCCGGGTCAAGGAGATCGAGCTGAGGGAGAACCTGCGGCTGCTTCGGAGGGGCATCGACGAATTCAAGGCTGATTGCGACAACAAGAAACTCTCCACCGTCGAAGGCTACTGCAAGACCGAGCAGAACAACTATCCCGCGACGCTCGAAATGCTGACGGAGCCGCTCAAACTGTCGGGAGCCGTCGATAAAACGCGCAAGTACCTGCGCCGCATCCCGCGCGACGCCATGACGCCCGTGGAATCGCCGGACAAGCCGAACAACTGGGGCCTGCGATCGTACAGCGATCCGCCCGACTCGACGCAATGGGGCGGCGACAACGTGTTCGATGTCTATTCGAAATCCGATAAAATCGGACTGGACGGCACAAAGTACAGTACCTGGTAAAACCGACATGAACGACCGGCTGCCGACACTTCCCGCATCGTGTGAACGCGGGTTTACGCTCATCGAGCTCATGATCGTGCTCGCGATTATGGGCATTCTCCTGACAATCGCACAACCGAGCCTCAAACAGTCGCTTACGAAGGCGCGGGAGGCGGTTTTACGCGAAGACCTCTACCAGATGCGGGACGCCCTGGACCAGTACTACGCGGACAACGGCAAGTATCCCGCCACGCTCCAGGACCTTATGAACCTGCAGGATCACTCCAGAAGCTACCTGCGCGGCATCCCCAAGGACCCGTTCACGGGCCTGACCGATTGGATCACCGTCGCACCCGAAGGGAGCGAAGAGGGAGGCGTGTTCGACGTCCACAGCGCCAGCCCGCTGCTCGCACTGGACGGGACGCCCTACAACACTTGGTGATTCCGGACGCGCATATCGCGGAAGAAAGACGCTTGCCCGCAGCCTGATCACTGCCTGCCGATGACGGATCAAAAAAGGGTTGTAAAAATCACCTAAAATCAGTAATATTACAAACGTGAAAAAAATCAGGGGTTTTCTCAAGAAATATTTTATTACAGGCCTGCTTGTCATCCTCCCGGTTTGGGCCACCTACTATGTCCTGACCGCAATTCTGGGCATCATCGACAACATTCTTGCGGACATTCCGGCGCATTTTCTGGGGCATCGCATTCCGGGGCTCGGCATCATCACGCTTGCGATATTCGTTCTGGTCGTCGGCGTGCTCTCTGCCAATTACCTCGGCGGCAGGTTCGTCAAGTGGAGCGACGAACTGCTGCACAAGGTGCCGCTTGTGCGCGGTGTGTATTTCACCGTGAAGCAGGTGATGGAGACGTTTTCCCTCAAGCATCAGTTCCACGGCGTCGCGCTGGTGGAGTATCCGCGAAAAGGATGTTATACCGTGGGATTCATGACCGGCGAGACGCATGGCAGCGCCATCGGCATGCAGGGCAGGTTCCTGACCGTATTCGTTCCCACGACGCCGAACCCCACAGCAGGCTTTCTGCTCATTCTGCCGGAGAGCGAGGTGCAGCGCCTCGACATGACCGTTGAGCAGGGCATGAAGTTCATCATATCCCTGGGGCTCGTGCCGATCGATGAGCTGAAGACGAACAACACGAAACATCCCAGACAGGAGGTAGCGTAAGTGCAACCGACCGTCGTCATTCTCGCCGCCGGGCTGGG
>DATHDE010000267.1:0-17762 GCA_035490495.1 Nitrospirota bacterium | reverse complement strand
CTGCCGAGAATCGTGTATCCTCTCGCCATATCCGGCGATAAATCTATCTTGACGCCGCCTGCTATATCGACGATGGCGCCGCACCGGATGCAAATCAGGTGATGGTGATTGCTCGTATCCGGATCGTATCGCTTCCGCTCGGGATCGATGGTCAGTTCCCGCAGCGCTCCAGCCCTGGTCAACGTATGGAGAGTGTTGTACACCGTTGCAAAGGACATTGAACGGTGCACCTTCGAAACTTCACGAAAAATATCCTCTGCAGACGGATGAGAGGTATTGCCTTCCAGATAGTCAAGAATGGCAAGCCGCTGGGGCGTCCTTTTAAACGGTGCACCGTCGCTTTTCTTGGGAAATTCACTCATGGAGCAGGAATACTTTCATTACAATAATAGAAGCAATATAATTTACCGGTTCCGCCCTGTCAAGGGATTTCCCTTCCCCGGGAGGTCCGAAAAACAAAAGGCAGACCTCTGCGGGCTGCCTTGTGGGGAATCAATGTACAATCGTGCGCTGATATTACTTCGAGCCGTGTTTCTCGGCCACCTGGATGCGGATCATCGCCTTGATCAGTTCGATGCGCGCTTTTTCATAGTCCTTCTGCTCAAGTTTTTCTGCAAGCGTCTTTTCCGCCCGCTCTTTGGCCTGGCGCGCTTCGGCAATGTCAATTTCCGAGGCCCGGTCGGCGCCTTCCGCAAGGATTACGACCCGGTCTGGCCCCACCTCCGCATAACCCCAGTCCACGGCAAGATGGTGCCACTCCGTTCCCTCGCGATAGGACAGCATGCCCACCTTGAGCGTTGTCAGGAAGGGCGTGTGGCCCGGCAGAACGCCGAATTCACCTTCGCTGCCCGGTGCAATCACTTCATCCACACGCTCCGAGCGCACTACCTGGCGGCTCGGTGCAACTATCTCAAGGAGCATTTTCCCTTTTTCAGCAACCATTGTTTTTTTCCGTTCCTCGGCGCTCAAATATGATTTATCTCGGCCTGAGTGTTGAGTCCGCCACCGTTAGCGTTTGTACCCAAGCTGCTCAGCTTTCGTGTATACTTCCTCGATCGGGCCGACCATGTAGAATGCCTGCTCCGGAATGTCGTCCATCTTACCGTCGACGATCTCCTTGAAGCCTTTGATGGTGTCCTTGATGGGCACGTATTTCCCCGGTGTACCGGTGAATGCCTCCGCCACATGGAACGGTTGCGACAGGAAGCGCTGGATCTTTCTGGCCCGCGACACGGAAAGCTTGTCCTCGTCCGAGAGTTCGTCCATACCCAGAATCGCGATGATGTCCTGCAGCTCCTTGTACCGCTGGAGCACGGCCTGGATCCTGCGCGCCACGGTGTAGTGATCCTCGCCGATGATGCGTGGATCGAGAATCCGTGACGTGGAGTCGAGGGGGTCCACCGCCGGGTAAATGCCCAGTTCCGCGATCTGGCGCGAAAGCACGGTTGTCGCATCCAGGTGCGCGAAGGCTGTTGCCGGCGCCGGGTCGGTCAGATCGTCTGCTGGCACGTAGATGGCCTGCACCGAGGTGATGGATCCCTTTTTCGTGGAGGTAATGCGCTCCTGCAGGGCACCCATTTCCGTTCCCAGTGTCGGCTGATAACCCACGGCCGACGGCATACGGCCGAGCAAAGCGGACACTTCCGAGCCTGCCTGGGTGAAGCGGAATATATTGTCGACGAAGAGCAGCACGTCCTGGCCCATTGTGTCGCGGAAGTATTCTGCGACGGTCAGGGCGGACAGGCCCACGCGGAGACGGGCTCCCGGCGGTTCGTTCATCTGGCCGTAGATCAGGGCTGTTCTGTTGATAACGCCCGACTCTTTCATTTCGAGCCACAGGTCGTTTCCCTCACGGGTACGCTCACCCACTCCGGCGAACGCCGAGTAGCCGCCGTGCTGCTTTGCCACGTTGTTGATGAGTTCCATGATGATGACGGTCTTGCCCACGCCGGCGCCGCCGAAGAGGCCTGTCTTGCCGCCCTTCGTATACGGTTCTAGGAGGTCAATGACTTTGATGCCAGTCTCGAAGAGCTGTTTCGTAGGATCAAGTTCTTCCAGCTTCGGGGCAGGCCTGTGAATGGGGAGCGTATCCTTGGTCTCGATCGGTCCCAGCTCGTCGACGGGCTCGCCGATGACGTTCATGATGCGGCCGAGCACTTCCTTGCCCACGGGCATGGAGATCGGCTTGCCGGTGTCGGTCACTTTCATGCCGCGCATGAGACCGTCCGTAGACGACATGGCCACCGTCCGGACGCGGTTTTCGCCGAGGTGCTGCGCGACTTCAAGCGTCAGATGGGTCTCCGGCGTTCCGAGGCTCTTGTCCTCGGCCTGGTCGATCCTGAGCGCGCTCATCAGCTGGGGAAGGCTGCCAACGGGGAACTCGCAGTCCACCACGGCGCCCATCACCTGTACGATCTTTCCTGTGCTCATTGTAACCCCCTGTGGTTGAATCCAAACCTGAATTATGGATACTGTATGATTCTGAACGGTGAACGTTGTCCTCTATACGTTGTACTGTTATTTGAGCGCTTCCGCACCGCCCACGATTTCGGAGATTTCCTTCGTGATTGCCGCCTGGCGCTGTTTGTTGAACTTGAGCGTAAGCCGCTCGATCATATCCTTGGCATTGCGCGTGGCTGAATCCATGGCCGTCATGCGCGCGCCCATTTCGCTCGCCTGGCTCTCAAGCATGGCGCGGTATACCTGCACTTCGATGTGCTTCGGCAGGATTGAACTCAGGATCGCCTCGGGGCTCGGCTCATAGAGATAATCCACTGCGGCCATGAACGGATCCGCCTCCGCCGGCGGCTCGACGGGCAGGAGTTTCTCCAGCGTCACCTTCTGCTGGATCACGCTCTTGAACTCGTTGTACAGGAGATAGACTTCGTCGGTCTCGCCTGCCACGAAGCGTTCCACAATATTCTTGCCCACATCCGCGGCCTTGTCATAGTCGATCGCGCCGAGTTCGGCCCACACTTTCCCGAGGGAATATTGAGAGCGTTTACGGAAGAAATCGCGCCCTTTGCGGCCAACGACGTTCACGCGGACTTCCTTGCCCTCGCTCTGAAACTGTCTGACGGCGACAACGGCCTGCCTCAGGATGTTCGTATTGTACGCGCCGCACAGCCCGCGGTCGGAGGTGAGAACGATGAACTTCACTTTTTTCGGCTCGCGCTTGGCAAGAAGCGGGTGCTGGGCGCGTTCCACCCGGCCGGCGAGATTCGCGATCACCTGAAGCATCTTGCGCGAGTAAGGACGCGCCGCGATGACACGGTCCTGTGCGCGCCGCAGCTTCGCAGCGGCCACCATCTTCATTGCCTTGGTGATCTGCTGGGTCTTCTTGACGCTCGTGATTTTCCTTTTAATGTCTCTCAGACTCGGCATTGATTCGCCTCGAATTTAAGACTCGCTTGCATGAACCTTGTGAATCTTAAGTTTTGAATTTTGATTGTCTTTTACACCGTAAATGTCTTCTTAAATTCCTCGATCGCAGCCTTCAGCCGCGATTTAAGATCATCGTCGAGCTGCCTCTTTGCGGCAACATCCTTGAGAAGATCTGCATATTTGCTCGTGGCGAAGCGAAGGAGTTCCTGCTCGAATTTCTTGACCGCATTATTCGGAATATCGTCCACAAACCCGTTGGTGCCTGCGAAGATCACGAGGATTTGCTGCTCAACAGACATGGGAGAGTACTGATCCTGCTTCAGAAGTTCAGTGAGCCGCGAACCACGGTTCAACTGGGCCAGCGTAGCCTTGTCGAGATCGGAACCGAACTGGGCGAAGGCCGCTAGTTCACGGTACTGCGCAAGTTCGAGACGGAGCGTGCCGGCCACCTGCTTCATGGCTTTGATCTGCGCGTTGCCGCCCACGCGTGACACCGACAGACCCACGTTGATGGCCGGCCGCACGCCTGAATAGAACAGATCGCTTTCCAGGAAGATCTGTCCGTCCGTGATGGAGATCACGTTCGTCGGGATGTATGCTGAAAGGTCGCCTGCCTGGGTCTCGATGACCGGCAGCGCGGTGAGTGATCCGCCGCCGAGTTTGTCGGACAGTTTTGCGGCGCGCTCCAGCAGACGGGAATGGAGATAGAACACGTCGCCCGGATACGCCTCGCGTCCCGGGGGGCGCCGCAGGAGCAGGGACAGCTGGCGGTATGCCGTTGCCTGCTTCGACAAGTCGTCATAAATGACCAGTGCGTGCTTTCCACTGTCACGGAAATATTCACCGATCGTGCAGCCGGTATAGGGCGAGATGAACTGAAGAGGAGCCGGATCGGACGCCGTGGCGCACACGATGATCGTGTATTCCATTGCGCCGTATTCCTCGAGGGTCTTCGTGACCTGGGCCACGGTCGACCGCTTCTGGCCGATGGCCACGTAGATGCAGACGACGTTCTGGCCCTTCTGGTTGATGATGGTGTCGATGGCGACGGCGGTCTTGCCGGTCTGGCGGTCGCCGATGATGAGTTCGCGCTGGCCCCGGCCGATGGGAATCATGCCGTCGATTGCCTTGATGCCGGTCTGGAGGGGCTCACGCACGGGCTGGCGCTTCACGATGCCCGGCGCGATAACTTCGATCTTTCGGAACTCCTTCGAGACGATGGGGCCCTTGCCGTCAACGGGCTGGCCGATGCCGTCCACCACGCGGCCGATGATGGCGTCGCCCACCGGAACCTCGGCGATCCTCTTGGTCCGCTTCACGATGTCGCCTTCGCGGATCTTCGAGTCGTCGCCCATGATCACGGCGCCGACGTTTTCTTCTTCGAGGTTCAGGGCCATGCCCATGATGCCGCCCGGGAATTCAAGGAGTTCGCCCGACATGACGTTGTCGAGTCCGAAGACCTTGGCGATACCGTCGCCGACCGTGATCACGGTGCCGACCTCGGCGACCTCGACGGTTTTCTCGAAATCGGATATTTTCTTTTTTATGATCTCGCTGATTTCCTGTGCCTTGATCTGCATTGCTGCGCTCCTTCTTGCGTCCCGAGGATTATCTTTCAGTTCATCAGCTGACTGCGCATCTTTGCCAGCTGGTTCTTGATGGTGCCGTCGTAGATCGTACTGCCGATCTGGGCTTTTGCCCCGCCGATAAGGGAGGCATCCACCACGGCTTCAATGTCGACCTGCTTGTTCGTGAGCGCTTCCAGTTTCTTCTTGATGTCCGCAAGGTCGGCAGGGTTTACCGCGACAGCCGTGGTGAGCCTCGCCATTGCACGATTCGTGCGTTCCGCCAGGATTTCCAGGAACGCCTCATTGACGTCCTTGACATACCGGATGCGGCCTGTTTCGGCCAGATGCTCGACAAACCGCTGCGTTACCGGCTGCATACCGAGCTTGCCGCCGAGGTCCTTGATCACCGCCTTCTTGTCTTCCGGCGTGAATATAGGGCTGGCAAGCAGCTTCTGCAATGCAGGAACCGACTCCACCGCTGCAACGAACGCAGCGAGGTCCGCTTTGGTCTTGTCCACGATCTTTTTTTCCTCGGCGAGCTGCACGAGGGCTTTTGCGTATCGCTTGGCTATAACCCGTATCAACCCCGGCCTCCCACTTTGGCGATATATTCCTTCACGATGCGCTCATGATCCTGAGCGCCTATCTTGCTCTTGATGCTGCCTTCCGCGAGATCGAGCGAAAGCAGGGCGGCTTCTGCGGCAAGCGTGGTTTTCGCCTTCTCCACCTCGATGTCGATGCCTTCCTTGACCTGACCCAGAACATCCTGCGCAATCTTTTTCCCTTCCTCGACGAGCGCCTGCCGGTCCTTCTCACCGCGCGCCTGCGCCTCCGCGATCATGCGGTCCGTCTCGGCCTTCATGTCCTTGATCTTGTGTTCCATGTCAGCGAGCGCGGCGACGGCCCGCTCCCTGGCTTCCTTTGATTCCTGCATGGCCTTGGCGATCTCGTTCGTCCTGTTCGCGAAGAAATCACGTATCGGTTTTCTCGCGAAATAAACGACAACACCCGCGATGATAGCGAAATTAACCAGCCGCGGCAGCCAGTCGCCCATGAAGGTGATCGCTTCCTCATGACCGCCGTGCTCTGCTTCTTCTGCAACAGCGATGGCTGCGGACATCATCACGCAAGCCAAGCCGTTTACTGCCCCTCTGATGGTATCGAGTATCTTCATAAGTAAGGTCTTTTCTCTCGACTCCGGACGAAATTCTAGACAGCTCTTCCGAGCAGTTTTGTCGTGATCTCCTGGGAAAGCCGCTCAGCTTCTTTCTTGAGATCTGTACGCGCAGCCGCAGACGCAGCGGCGATCTCCGCGCGGGCCTTGTCGAGCGCCTCTCCCGCTTTTGTGCGTTCAGCTGCAACCATGTCGCGCTGGGCGTCCAGCCCCTGCTGGTAGATGGTGTTGTAGCTCGTGGTCGCTTTCTGTTTAGCATCAGCCAGCGCGTTGTTGTACTCGTCAAGCATGCTCTGCATGCGCTCCTGCGCGATTTTCGCGTCGCCGAGCGCGGAACTGATGCCCTGCTCGCGTTCTTTCATGACCTGACGGATGGGTTTGAATAGTATGAAATGAAGGACGATGAGAAGTACAAGGAAGTTCGCGATCTGCATGAAAAGCGAGACATTGATGTCAATCATTTTTCGATTGCCTCTCGGAGAAGGAGAAACGCTTCTGCAGCCAGAAAAGTGAAAAAACGTTAACATAATGAAAAACCCTTGTCAAGAATTTTGCCTATAAATAATATAAATGAGGGCCTTTTTTTTGATTATAGAAAATGCGGAGTGAAAGGGTCCTGAGGTTCCCGCCATAGTCCGCGGGGGAGCACTGCGGCAGACGCTGAGGAACAACGTGATGACCGACAACACTTAGGGATCCGACCGCTTCGTAACGTTCGTTGCGATGCTGTTCACTAACGAATGTACCTTTTGGAGCAGCTCCCGGGGAGACACGGGTTTGGAAAGGAACGAAGAGACATCATCAACGAGGCATTTCCTCTGCAGCAGATCGTCCGCCGGTGCGAACAAAATTCCGTAACAATCATTTTACCGGTTTTTTATGCACTCTTTAGCGCCCGCGCATCATGCAGAAGTGCGGTTCTGCACGGGGTATTCCATGACCATGGGTTATAAAAGGCTTTACTCTGTCTTGCCGTGGTGATAATATGAACGTTCATTTTCAGCGGAGACACGACTGGCTTAGTAATATTTCAGTATATTAATAAATAGTAAACGACCATGAACAAAATCATCATTAAAGGCTGCCGCCAGCACAATCTGAAGAACATAGACCTCGAGATCCCGCGCGATAAACTCGTTGTGATTACAGGCCTGTCTGGTTCGGGCAAGTCCTCCCTTGCTTTCGATACCATCTACGCCGAAGGTCAGCGAAGATACGTCGAGAGTCTTTCAGCATATGCCCGCCAGTTCCTGGGCCAGATGGACAAGCCCGAGGTGGATTCCATCGACGGGCTCTCCCCTGCCATCGCCATCGAGCAGAAAACCACGAGCAAGAATCCCCGGTCCACCGTCGGCACGGTGACCGAAGTCTACGATTATCTTCGCCTTCTGTTCGCGCGCATTGGAAAGCCGTATTGCTACAAATGCGGCCGGGAGATTGCAGCCCAGACCGTGCAGCAGATCACCGATGCGGTCATGGCCTTGCCGCAGGACACGCGCATCCAGGTGCTTGCCCCGATCGTGCGCGGGAGAAAAGGTGAATATAAGAAGGAACTCATGGCTGCGGCCGCGTCGGGATATGTCCGCGCCCGCATCGACGGCGTGATCAGGGAACTTTCCGAGCCCGTTGCCATGGACAAGAAAAAAAAGCACAACATCGAGATCGTAATCGACCGTCTCGTGGTCAAGCCCGGCGTGGAGCGGAGGCTCGCCGAATCCATTGAAACGGCGCTCCGCCAGGCAGACGGCATCGTTCTGGTCAACCATGTTGATAAAAAGACGGACCAGCTTTACAGCGAGAAGCTCGCATGCATCGAGGACAATATCAGCTACCCCGAGATCGCACCGAACAGCTTCTCGTTCAACAGCCCCCAGGGCGCCTGCCCCACGTGCGACGGATTGGGGGGGCTTTTGGAATTCGACAAGGACCTGATCGTTCCGAACCCCAACCTGTCGCTCCGCGAGGGCGCGGTCAAGCCCTGGGCCAAGCGCACGTCCTTCCAGTACTTTCAGATGCTCGATGCACTGGCGAAAAACTGCGGCTTTGACGTGAATACGCCCTTTCGTGACCTGAAGCCGGCGCAGCAGAAGCTCCTGCTCCACGGGAGCGACGGCAACGGCCAGAAAAAAGGAACCGGCCGCACCGGCCGGAGCGCTTCCTGCCACTCCTTCGAAGGCATCCTTGAAATCCTGAAGCGCCGCTATGACGAGACCGACTCCTTTGCCACGCAATGGGAGCTCGAGCAGTACATGAGCTATCAGACCTGCCCGGACTGCGGCGGCAGCCGCCTGCGTCCGGAGTCGATGGCGATCAAGGTGTCGGGCATGAACATCCACGACATCACCAAGATGAGCATCAAACAGGCCCTTGCGTTTTTCTCCGGGCTTGCGCTTTCGGACAAGGAAGCAGCCATTGCCCAGCGCATTCTGAAGGAAATCCGCGAGCGGCTCGGGTTCATGGTGCATGTGGGGCTTGACTATCTCACCCTGGACCGCGGCGCAGCGACGCTCTCCGGCGGTGAAGGACAGCGCATCCGGCTCGCCACGCAGATCGGTTCGTCGCTCGTCGGCGTGCTGTATATCCTCGATGAGCCATCCATCGGCCTGCACCAGCGCGACAACCGGCGCCTGCTCGACACGCTGGTCCGTCTCAGGGACCTGGGGAACACGGTTCTTGTCGTGGAGCACGATGAAGAAACGATCCGGCTCGCGGACCACGTGATCGACATGGGCCCGGGCGCCGGCGTGCATGGAGGTGAGATCGTCGCCCAGGGGACGCCGGCAGAAGTCCAGAAAATCGGGGCTTCACTCACGGGCCAATACCTCTCCGGGAAAGCGTTCATTGAAGTACCACGGAGCCGCAGGTCATTTGACAAGTCAATCACCGTCGTCGGCGCCGTGGAGAACAATCTCCAGAACATCTCCGTCCCGTTTCCCCTCGGCGTTCTTACGTGCGTCACGGGGGTGTCCGGATCGGGGAAAAGCACGCTCGTGGTTGACATCCTGTACCGCGCGCTTGCCCAGCGTCTCTACCGCTCCACGGAGCGCGCGGGCAGGCACAAGGACATCAAGGGGCTGGAGCATGTGGACAAGGTGATCGACATCGACCAATCGCCCATCGGCAGGACCCCGCGTTCGAACCCGGCAACTTACACGGGTGTGTTCGGCCCGGTGCGCGATCTGTTTGCGCAGCTCCCGGAGTCGCGCATGCGCGGGTACAAGCCCGGCCGCTACAGTTTTAATGTGAAAGGCGGCAGGTGCGAGTCGTGTGAAGGCGACGGTCTCATCAAGATCGAGATGCATTTCCTGCCGGATGTGTACGTGACCTGCGACGTGTGCCACGGCAGCAGGTACAACCGCGAGACCCTCGATGTGCGGTACAAGGGCAAGAACATCGCAGAAGTGCTTGCCATGACCGTGGAGCAGGCGCATGAGTTCTTTCAGAATGTGCCTCCGGTCAAATCGAAGCTCCAGACGCTCATGGATGTGGGCCTGGGCTACATCACGCTCGGACAATCCGCAACCACGCTCTCAGGAGGCGAATCGCAGCGCGTCAAGCTTTCCAAGGAGCTGTCGCGACGGGCCACGGGCAGAACGCTCTACATTCTCGACGAGCCGACCACCGGTCTGCACTTTGCCGATACGCAAAAGCTTCTCGACATGTTGAACCAGCTCGTTATGGCAGGCAATACGGTCGTGGTCATCGAGCACAACCTCGACGTGATCAAGACTGCGGACTGGATCATCGACCTGGGCCCCGAGGGCGGCGACCGCGGCGGCACCATCGTGGCCCAGGGAACGCCGGAAGAGGTGGCGGCGGTCAGCACGTCATATACAGGGCAGTTCCTGACGAAAATTCTGTAGGATCCGCCGCTGAGGCGCATGCGATGAGAACATTAAGGACGGGATAATCGACAGGATTACAGGATCCCAATCTGATGAAATCCTGTTTATCCTGTCATCGGGTTATTTTGTAGTGGTCTCAAAATAGAAACGACATAAAAAGCCGTCACCCCCGAGGCTGTAATCGCAAATCTGGTCTTACATCAGATCCCCGGCAGAAACATTCGGGGAAGACACATTGAAAAGTGTCCCGACAGCTATAAAACCATTCATCAGTATTTCTCTGCGCTGCCGCGGGATAATCTGCTTTTTGCAATGAGTATGAGAAGGAGGTCTCATGAAACGCATCGTCGTCGCGATTGCCGTCTGGAGTATACTATTCTCGTTTATCGCCTGCAGCGCCAAGAAGCCGCCCGAGCCGGCGGCGGTGCGAACAAAAAGCACCCTCTCGGCGCTGCGCGATCTCTGTCGTGCGTACGAAAGCAGAGACCTGCCGGCCTTCATGGCGGCCCTAGCGCCGACGTATCCCGACCGTGAAGTCTTTGGGAAAAATATCTCGGCAGTTTTCGCCAAATATGATACTATCCAATTTACCCCCCAGTACACGAAGATGGTCATCATGATCGACACGACCGGACGCGCCAAGGCAATCTTCACCTGGGAGGCGGAATGGAAAACCGCAGGCGGACTGTCAGTGAAGGACGGCGCGAGGGGAACCCTGGTCTTTGATCAGAAAGATAACAAACTCCTTGCCGTCGAAGGCAAGAATCCCTTCATACCGCAGCCGGGAACAACGCCGGGAAAAGAGGCGAAATAGGTCAGGACACAGATTGATTCGGGCGACGACGGATTTTTGGAAGCACATCCCTCTCGTTCGTCTCTCCGCTTTTTGTCCCGGATTCGTGCGCATCTTCCGTGTCGTCATCCTTTATTCACTATGCGCTATGCCGAAGAGCATCTTACAACGGATTTCCTGATCATCGGCGGTGGTGTGGCGGGGCTGCGGGCTGCGGTGGAACTCGCGCAGAACGGCCGCGTTCTTGTCGTGACCAAAGATGCGCCCACGGAGAGCAGCAGCGAATACGCCCAGGGCGGCGTTGCCGTGGCCCTCTCGGATGAGGATGAAATTTCGATCCACTTCGACGATACGATACGCGCGGGCGACGGGCTCTGCCGCAGGAAAGCGGTGGGTACGCTCGTGGAGGAAGGACCATCGCGCATCCGGGAGCTCATCGAGTGGGGCGTCGAGTTCGACCGGGAAGGCACCAGGCTCGCGTTCACGCAGGAAGCGGCGCACTCCAAGCGGAGGATTCTCCACGCACACGGTGATTCCACCGGCAAGGAGATCATGCGCGTGCTGATCGACAAGGTCCGTTCCTTCGACACCATTTCCAAGATCGATTTCGCATTCACGCGCGATCTGATCGTTCGCAGCGGCCGCTGCGTCGGTGCCGTCGTCTGCCAGCAGCCGCTCAGGAAAGTGCTGATCATTTCCGCCCGTGCCGTGCTGCTCGCGACCGGCGGTGCGGGCCAGTTGTACGAGCGCACCACAAACCCTGCCGTAGCGACCGGCGACGGCATGGCCATGGCGTATCGCGCGGGTGCGGCGATCATGGACATGGAATTCGTCCAGTTCCATCCCACGGCGCTCTATCTCGCGGGCGCGCCCCAGTTCCTCCTGTCCGAGGCAATGCGCGGCGAAGGCGGCATGCTCAGAAACATCCACGGGTTCCGCTTCATGGACCGCTACCACCCTGCGCGCGAACTCGCGCCACGCGACGTGGTCACGCGCGCTATTCACGCCGAGATGGTTGCCGCGGGATCCGCCCATGTATATCTGGACATGACGCACCTGAATGCTGAGTACATACGGAAGCGATTTCCACGCATTTACCGGACATGCAAGGATCTCGGCGTGGACATCACAAAAACCCCGATCCCCGTTTCCCCGGCCGCGCATTACATTATGGGCGGCGTAAAGACCGACCTGTGGGGCGCCACGAATGTGCCGGGGCTCTATGCCGCCGGCGAAACCGCCTGCACCGGCGTCCACGGCGCAAACCGGCTCGCAAGCAACTCCCTGCTGGAGGGGCTGGTGTACGGCGAGCGGGCGGGCAGGGCGGCAGCACTGTTTGCACGGAAGCAGAAAAAACCGCCGGCGATCCGTTTTCATGCAATCTCAGCCGGACATCACGCGGATCGATCCAGGTCGAGCAGCGCTGCAGCGGAAAAGCTTCGCGAGTCCCTCAAGAAACTCATGTGGAAAAATGCAGGAATAGTAAGAACAGGGAAGAGGCTTGCAGAAGCACACAGGCAGCTTCGGGCCTGGGACCGGACGGTAAAGGGTTTCGGCCAGGACAGGAAGTTCTTCGAGCTGCAGAACATGATTACGACCGCAACCCTCATCACGCGCTCCGCACTGAACCGCAAGGGCAGTGTTGGCGCGCACTATCGCAGCGATTTTCCGGCAAAGGGGAAAGAGTGGAAAAAAAGAACGGTGCTCATCAAGTAGCCTTCGATCCCCTGCAGTCACCGGTGCTTCTCGACCGCTTCCTTACCCGTCAGATTGTCATCATTCTTTCCGAGTCCTGGACATCCTATCCTGCCCGGGCATTCTGCATCGAAAAAGAAACAGACACCTGGTCAACCGTAGCAGGCCCGTTCAGTGCAGTTGTCGGCAGCAACGGCATGGCATGGGATGCGGGCTTTACCGAGAGGAATCATTCGGCATTGACAAAAAAAGAAGGCGATCGGAAAGCCCCGGCAGGCGTGTTGCGGCTCATCAAGGCAATGGGCTACAGCGCTGCGGCGCCCGCAGGCTCAGCATTCCCCTACGAGCAGATTCATGCGTCCTCCTTGTGCATTGACGATCCCGTATCTGAGCATTACAACAGAATTTTCGATTCTCCCGGTCCGCTGAATCCGATCAAGGTTGACTGGAAATCATCGGAAATCATGAAGAGGAAAGATGATCTCTACAAGTGGCTCATCGTCGTTGATTACAACAAACAGCGTCCGACTCCCGGAGCAGGGAGCTGCATCTTCATGCATGTCTGGCGATCGAAAAACAGGGGAACGGCAGGATGTACAGCACTGTCGGAAGCTGATATGACTCTGCTCCTCGAATGGCTCAAACCAGAGCTCAATCCCGTTCTCATCCAAATGCCTGTATCGGAATACGAGCTTCGCGCTCCTGCATGGAATCTGCCCTTGCTCGACGGGCCTGTCCGTTGACGACCACAGCCGCAGTTCTCATTCCTACCACGGGCCCGGCCAGAACGGATCGTAGAAAGGACGGCCCCACCGGTCGTAGCCGTACGGATAATAATAGGGGTAGGGATAATAATAGTACGGTGCGTAGTACATCGGCGAGGGCTCCCGCCATAAATAGATCTGCCGGATCTTAAAAACGGGAAAGGCATACTCCATCTCGTCGATCTTGCCATTGCGGATTCCCGTGAACTCTCCCGCGACAGTTACTTCCCTCCCTTTTTTGTAAATCACGGGATCAAGCATGCCCGATGCCTTCGGATACAGCGCCAGGAACCGGCCCTGAATGTGCGCGCCATCCTTTAAGTTGCCCAAAGCGTCGACAGGAACATACAGCGCCTCAATCTCGGACCCGTCCGGCGTCAGACGCGTGTTTGCGACGATCCCCCCGAGAATGAAGAGCTTGTCTTTGAAAACCTCGGGAGTCTCGCGAAGCCAGTCCATCCGGACTTCGCGGGTACCCTCGCTCATAACCTCCCGGCTCAATACGGGCGCGCACGCTGCCAGCATCACCGCGAGGATGGCCATAGTCATGAATCGTTTCATTGAATATATTATCCGCCCGCAGGGAATGAGTGTCAAGCCGCCGTTATTACCATCACCTGAATCGGGTGCCACCATCCGCGGTAGAAACCAGAATGAGATTCAGGTATACTTTAGAGAGAAGGGAATACGTTGGAAACGGAACGGAAAAAAATCGACGTTTTTCTGATCGAGGACAGTGAAGATGATTACGCCCTCCTGTCCAGATCCTTGGCAAAGGAGGATGCTGTTTTCTTTGAGGTAAAACGCGCGGAGAGTCTGGCTTCAGGATTGAGCAGGCTTCGCCTCGAGCCGCACGATATCATTCTGGCGGATCTCAACCTGCCGGACTGCAGCGGCCTCGATACTTTTACGAAGATACATACGAACTTTCCCAACGATCCCATTGTCGTTCTTTCCGGTTTATCCAATGAAAATATTGCCCTGCAGGCCATGCATGAAGGCGCGCAGGATTATGTCATCAAGGGACAGATAAGCGGAAAAGGCCTCGTTCGCGTCATCCGCTACGCCATCGAGCGCCATCAACTCGTCGCCCGCTTGGAAAAGAGCCTCAAGGAGATCAAAGCTCTTCGCGGACTGCTCCCCATCTGCGCATGGTGTAAGAACATTCGCGATGACAAGGGATATTGGAAGAAGGTTGAAGCCTACCTCAGCGAGAACACCGATGTCGTTTTTACGCATGGCATCTGCCCTGAATGCGCTGAAAAAATAAGGAGTCAGCAGCTGAAGCAGACTGAAAAATAACCTGCCTGTTTTCATGAATCATATCTGCCGCTCAAGCTTGGATCATGCAGCATGAAAAGGGTTCCCTGCGCTACCTCGGGGCTCCTCTGCAAATATCCAAGGGGCGAAATTACTGTCCGCGTCGCGTTGTTACAGTCACGTTATAAGTATAGTCGCGTTATAATTAAATCAACATATTCCTGCTTGACTATTAATGAGATCAGCAAATTGTGTAATGCAGAAAGGAGTTCCTCATGAGTACCCTCGGTCGTCTCCTGCCGGTGCGGCAGGTATTCACCATTGTAACGATACTTTTTTTCGCCAGCAAGGCGGAGGCACTCAGCCCAAAAGCCTACGTCGGAAATTTCAAGGATAATACCGTAAGCGTCATTGATACGACGACACGGGCTCTCGTTGCCACGATACCGGTTGCCCCCGGCCCTCACGGCATGACTATAAGCCCTGATGGCGCGAGGCTGTACGTTAGCAGCGACGGAGCATCGATCGTGAGCGTCATCGACACGGCCACTGATCGTGTAGTCAAAACAATCGATGTGGGCAAATCGCCCCACGGGGTCACCCTCGTACCAGGCATGGATCTGCTGCTCGTTGCCGTGAACGGCGAGGACAAAATCGCGTTTGTTGACACTGCCAAACAGGTTGTCATCGCTTCGGTCGGCGTAGGGAAACCGCACACGATCGGCGTGCGCCCGGACGGCAAAAAGGCCTATATAACGTCCCAGGTACCAGGGCACTTCGCGGTTGCCGTCATCGACATCGAAAAGCGTGCTGTCGACCATCTCATAGCACTCGATAAAACGCCCCGCGATCTGGAATTCGCCAATGACGGACAGGAAGTATACTTTACGGAAGCAGGGGTAAATGCCATCGAGGTTTTTGACCCGAAGGCTGATAAAATCGTTGCTGAAATCCCAACCGGGGTATCGCCTCATTACGTCGGCCGCCTCAGGAACACCATGTATGGCATGGCGATCGTGCAAGGTCCGGGCGAACTGTTTTTATTCGACCCGAAGACTAACAAGCCGGTGCGCAGCATCAAGGTCGGAGCGCAACCGCATTGGCTTGCCTTGTCAGGCGACGGGAAAACCGCTTATGTCACTAATGAAGGAGCTGATACCGTGTCGATCGTCAATGTGGAGACCGGCGGAAGTGAAACCGTGGTAGTAGGTAAGCAGCCGCGAAAAATTGTGGTTCAGAAATTTGCAGAAGGGGCGAAAGTGACGATCGTTAATTTCGCCTTTGTACCCCCGGTGGTAACCATCGCGGCCGGAAGCGATGTATCGTGGAGCAATGCTGACGGCGGGCCTCATGAAGTTACATTCAAGAACGGGTCAACAGGCTCCGACACCCTCTTTCCCGGGAAGATGTATCGAAAAATATTCGAGCAGCCGGGAAGTTACGAATACTATTGCGGCATTCACAACTACATGACCGGACGCGTTGATGTCCTGTAATACAGCAGCGATCAGCGAAAATTGCAGCACGGGGGCGACTGCATGTTTTATTTACAGCCGCTTTCCGTGTGCGCAAGAATCGCTCTGCAGTTGTGATGATGAGATCTCTTCCTCAATCTAACCAAAACCCAGAATACTTTTCGGCGAACAGCCAGCCAAGAACGGTTAACTAAATTTTCATTTCATCGCTGCTACTTTATTCCGATTTTTATACCCTCTTCCGCATTCTCATAACGAACGTGCTATGATTTTTTTATAAGCTCGTCGAAAATGTAGCTATGGATGAAAACGGGCGCTTTTTTTATAATCGATCGACGGAGAAAACCGTGAGAATTTTTTTTATGACACGGCACATCGGTGTACAACAACATGTCAGGCGATGGACAGTTCAAAAAAAGGATCGCAGCAGCGATCGTCACGATAGCAGTAGCTGGTTGTGCAGTAGGCCCCGACTTCAAGACGCCGGCAGGACCGGATACGAATGCGTACACGGCCAGGCCGCTGCCACCTGAGACGGCTTCCACTGCTGTAACCGGCGGCGATGCGCAGCGTCTGGTTCCCGGCGGCGACATCCCTGCAGAGTGGTGGTCGCTGTTCCACTCCCGTGAGCTCGATCGGCTTATTCGCCAGGCCTTAAAGGACAACCCCACCCTCGCCTCTGCAAAAGCTACCCTGCGACAGTCACAGGAAAGCGTACGGGCATTCATAGGCTCCGCATTTCTACCCCAGGTCAACGCAGAAGCCTCGGCTGTCCGGCAGAAAATCTCCGGTGCCGCCTTTGGCCAGCCCCAGAACGAGATAAGCCCGTTCACCCTCTATAACGCGTCGGTGACTGTTTCCTATGCTCTCGATTTTTTCGGCGGCGCACGGCGCGAATTCGAAGCCCTTCGTTCCCAGGTCGACTACCAGCAATTTCAGCTCGAAGGGGCCTATCTCACGCTGACCGGAAACATTGTTACTGCAGCGGTGCAGGAAGCGGTTTTACGCGCACAGGTCCGCGCTGCGCAGGATATAATCGCTTCCCAGGAAAAGCAGCTCGCGGTGGTGCGCAAACAGTATGAACTCGGCGCCGTGTCCAAAACAGATCTCCTCGCTCAATCAGCGCAGGTTGCTCAGACGCGCGCGACGCTGCCGCCGCTCGTCAAGGCGCTCGACCAGACGCGTCATTTGCTGGCTGTTCTGGCGGGCAGGCTGCCGAGCGAAGGCGCAACATTGCCCGAGTTCGAGCTCGAAGGGTTCGAACTGCCGCGGGAGCTGCCCGTGTCCCTCCCGTCGCTCCTCGTGAGGCAGCGGCCCGACATTCGCTCCGGCGAATCGCTTCTGCATGCAGCAAGCGCCCAGATCGGTGTGGCAACCGCAAACTTGTATCCCCAGATCAATCTGAGCGGCAGCTACGGTTCCGAGGCATTGAAGACCAATGAATTATTCAAGAGCGGTTCAACCGTATGGAGCCTGGGCGCAGGCCTCATCCAGCCCCTGTTCCATGGCGGTGAACTGACGGCAAAGCGCAGGGCGGCAATCGCCGCCTATGACGCAGCCCAGGCTCAATACCGCTTGATCGTGCTCCAGGCGTTCCAGAACGTGGCGGACGTAATGCGTGCTCTCGGTGCTGACGCGGAAACGCTCAAGGCGCAAGCCGAGGCTGAGCAGGCAGCTCGGGACACGCTCGACCTGACGGAGAAGCAATTCCAAATCGGCGCGGTGAGCTATCTCTCCCTGCTGAACGCTGAACGACAATATCAGGAGTCGAAGCTCCGCCTGGTCCAGGCCCAGGGAGCGCGCT
>DATHDE010000266.1:0-26758 GCA_035490495.1 Nitrospirota bacterium | reverse complement strand
AAGCTGCTGGTGAAGCATTCCTTCGCGGACAAGGTGTTCTTCTGCAACTCGGGCACCGAGGCGGTGGAAGCCGCGATCAAGCTCGCGCGCCGGTACGGCAGGGAAGTGCTCAAACAGGACCGGCATGAGATCATCTCCATGCGGGGATCCTTCCATGGCAGGACCATGGGCGCGCTGACAGCGACAGCCCAGGAGAAATTCCACAAGGGGTTCGAGCCCCTGCCGCAGGGGTTCCTGTACGTCCCCTTCAACGATCTTGCTGCAGTTGAGAAGGCGGTGGGCGAACGGACCTGCGCCATCCTCGTCGAACCGGTGCAGGGCGAGGGCGGCGTGAACATCCCTTCCGAGGGATATCTTAAAGGACTCAGGGCCTTGTGCGACAGGCACGGCATCCTGCTCATGTTCGATGAAATCCAGACCGGCATGGGAAGGACCGGGAAGCTTTTTGCCTACGAGCACGCAGGCATCACCCCCGACGTGATGATGCTCGCCAAGGGACTCGGCGCGGGAATGCCCATCGGCGCGCTGCTGGCGACTGACAAGGCGGCGGAGGCGCTTCCACCCGGCACACACGGCTCGACATTCGGCGGCAACCCCCTTGCCTGCGCAGCGGCGATCGCCTCATTCGAAACACTGATGGAGGACGACATCATCATCCCCGCGGCTGCGCAGCTCGGCATGTTCTTTCTCGACGGCCTGAACAAGCTCAAGGACAAATACGCTTTCATCAAGGAGGCGCGGGGGCTGGGCCTGCTGCTCGGCCTGGAGCTCGACACCCCCGGCAGGGACGTCGTGACCGCGTGCATCAAGGAGGGGATGCTGATCAACTGCACCATGGACACGGTGCTCAGGTTCATGCCGCCGCTCATCATCACGGAAGAGGAAATCAGCTCGCTCCTCGGCGTACTCGACGGGATTTTCGAGAAACGATAACAACCGCCCGCTGGCCCGTTTCTCCGGACGTGGACCAGGGGCGGTGTTTTTTTCAGGAGACCGCGTATGAAAAGAGATCTGCTCACCCTTGCTGATTATTCCACCCGGGACATCGAGAACATCCTCAAACGTTCCGTTGTGCTGAAGAGGGAGCTGCGCGGTGGCAGGCGGCATCAGAGTCTGAAGGGGAAATCCCTCGGCATGATCTTCGAGAAGTCTTCCACGCGCACGCGCGTTTCCTTCGAAGTCGGCATGTACCAGCTCGGCGGACAGGCGCTGTTCCTGTCCTCGGCGGACCTGCAGATCGGCCGCGGCGAACCCGTCAGCGATACGGCCCGCACCCTCTCGCACTATCTGGACGGCATCATGATCCGGACCTTTGCGCAGGCAACCGTCGAGGAGTTGGCGCGGGAGGCAACCATCCCGGTGATCAACGGGCTGTCGGATCTCCACCATCCCTGCCAGGCGCTCGCGGACCTCTTGACCATCAAGGAGCACAAGGGCAGGCTCAAGGGGCTCAAACTCGCCTATGTGGGCGACGGGAACAATGTCGCGAACTCGCTCATCGAGGCATGCGTAAAAACAGGCATGCACATCTCCGTTGCCTGCCCCCACGGATACGAACCTGATGCCGGGGTCATGCGCGAGGCCGCGATTGCGGCTTCGAAAACGGGATCGGAAGTCCTGATTGTGAACGATCCCGAGAAGGCGGTGCGGAAAGCCGACGCAGTGTATACGGACGTATGGGCCAGCATGGGCCAGGAAGCGGAAAAAGCCATGCGCGAAAAAGCGTTCGAAGGATACCAGGTGAGCGCCAAACTCATGAAAGCGGCTGATCCGAAGGCCATCGTGCTCCACTGCCTGCCCGCGCACCGGGGCGAGGAAATCGCCGCAGAGGTGATTGACGGGCCGCAGTCCGTTGTCTTCGACCAGGCAGGCAACCGCCTGCACACGCAGAAGGCTGTTCTGGAAATGTTGCTGCGGTAAAGAAACGCCTTAACCGATTGAAACAGAGGGGAAACATTAACAGCAGCAGAGTATGACGAGGATGCCCCCGGCGAGCCCCTGTTTTTCCGCAGTCAATAAATCTCAAATTAGAATGTCACACTGACAATCTCCCGCGAATATGTTATAAAGCCAGCACACGCATCCACATTTTCCGCGGGAGGGCACGATATGAAGCCGTTCATCGGGATCACCATGCAGCTTGATGTCCAGGCAACAAGGAACATGAACATCCTGGATCAGGACTATGGTAAGGCAATCCTGCAGGCTGGCGGCATCCCGGTGCCCATTCTTGGCATCGAGGAGTCCATCCCCGAACTGGCCAGGCGTCTTGACGGTTTTCTGTTTACAGGGGGCGATGACATTCATCCGCGGTTTTACCGGGAAACCATGCTCGACCGCTCGCGAACGACCCTGTCTCCCGATGAACGGACGCGATTCGAGATCAAGCTGTTCCGCGCCGCGGCAAAAGCGCGCAAACCCGTACTCGCGGTATGCCACGGCGCCCAGCTCGTCAATGTCGCCCTGGGGGGCTCCCTGTATCAGGACATCGGCTCGCAGATATCCCACCCGATCGAGCACGGGCCGCGGATCAGCGGACAAAAAGTATTTCATCCGGTCGACATTCTCGAGGGCACACGGCTCGCCTCGATTCTGGGCGCTTCCCGCATCCGCGTGCGGAGCGCGCATCATCAAAGCATCAAAAATCCCGGCCGCGGGCTGCATCTGTCTGCTGCGGCGAGCGACCGGGTCGTCGAGGCGCTCGAACCGAGATCCGATCATTTTCTGATCGCGGTCCAGTGGCATCCGGAAAAGACACGCCATGACCGATACACAAAGAAACTATTCAGTGCTTTCATCGCCGCGGCGAAAAAATAACCGGCTGCGCCGCTTCCCGGCAGCATGCAGGCTGCTGGTTATCCCTCTCGCAGCACTCCTTTCGCTGTTTTCCGCCAGTTGCCGCACGGCCGATGACGGCCGCATCCCGGGATACCTCTATCTCCGCCTGAACAACAACCCCACCACGCTCGATCCCGCACTTATCACCGATGTCCAGGGCGGCGGCATCGCGGCCAAACTTTTCAACGGGCTCGTCCGCTTCAACGAAAATCTGGATATCGTACCGGACGTGGCTGCATCCTGGAAGCTTTCGCCGGACCAGCTGACCTATACCTTCCGCCTGCGGCCTGATGTCACGTTCAGCAACGGCCGGGCGGTCACGGCCCGCGATGTCAAATACTCCTTTGAACGCGTGCTCCGGCCCCGCACCAAGGCTCCGCTCACCTGGGTGCTAGACAAGATCGCGGGTGCAAAGGACGTGATACGGGGGACTACGGAGCATCTGGCCGGCGTGGTTGTGAAGGACGACCGCACGCTCTCCATCAGGCTCGACCAGCCCTTCGGCCCCTTCTTGTCGCTCCTCGCTATGACCACAGCCTACATCGTTCCCGAGGAGGTTGCCGAGCGGCTCGGCCAGGACTTCGGCACGCACCCCGTGGGCAGCGGTCCCTATATCCTCCAGGAGTGGAAGCACGGCCAGTCGCTGGCGCTGGCGGGGCGCGAGGACTATTTTGAAGGAAGGGCGCGGACCAAGGGTATCTTTTTCCGTGTTATTCCCGAAGATCTGACCGCCGTTGTCGAATTCGAAACAGGCAAACTCGATGTGCTGCTCATTCCTTCCTCCCAGTATCAACGCTATACCACGGACCCGGCGTGGCGTGATCACGTGTACGGCATGCCGGGGCTCAACAGCTACTATTTAGGGCTCAACTGCTCCCGCCCTCCCTTCAACGACATCCGCGTGCGGCATGCCGTGAATTATGCCATCGACCGGTCGCATATTCTGAATACGGTTTTCGAGAAACGGGGAGTTCTCGCTGCAGGCCCCATTCCGCCCGGCCTCTGGAAGAACCGGGCCTTTCCGCAGGCGCTCAAGGGGTATGCCTACGACCCGCAGAAAGCTAAGTCGCTTATCAAGGAGGCTGGCGCCGCGGGAGCTTCGGTGAACATCTACATCAATGCCGACCCCGAGGTGCTCGACATTGTTGAAGTCGTCCAGCAGTATCTGGCGCAGGCAGGGCTCAACGCGAAGATCACGCAGCTCGACTGGAGCGCGCTCAAGCATGCCGTGAACGAGGGCGAGCCCGATGCCTTCTGGCTCTCGTGGTGGGCCGATTATCCTGATCCGGAGAACTTCCTGTATCCCCTCTTTCACTCGGCCAGCGTGGGCAGCGCAGGCAACCGCACGCGGTGCGTGGACCCGGAGCTCGACCGTTTGATCGAACAGGCGCAGCATACCATGGGAGAAAACATGCGCTACCGCCTCTACCGGCAGGCCGAGGATCGGGTGATTCAGAACGCACCCTGGGTGTTCATGTGGCACCGCGCGGACTACTATGTCGTTCAGCCGTGGGTGAAGGATTTCAGGATCTATCCGATTTACTCTATTGAGAAAAAAGTGGACGTGCGGCTCAAGCGCTAGAACTACAGGGCAGATGTTCTTGTATTGGCCTCGCCGCTGCTGTGCAGGCATGCTGAGAGAACGTCAACTGCAGTACATGCGCGCGACAGTATCGGCGACCTGCTGGCAGATCGGGTTATTACTCCCAATCATCCCGCTCTCTCCCTGTTCGTATCTTGATGACCTCGCAGCAAATCCTCCGTGTTCTCTGTGATCAAAGAAACTTTTTTCGAATCCGTTTCTCTGCCTGGCCTCGCATAAATTTCACACATCGTCGGAGCCGCCATTTCCGAGCAAACGTGGATCCATGTATGGCGGGCAGCTGTCGATTCATGGTTGCATGCTGTCGCAGGGCTGGCGACTTATGGCGAGCGCGTCAATCTTACATGTTTAAAATAATTTCATGAATACCCCGAATGAATATGCAAACTTTTGTTCTCATCTAAAACCCTATTGCCTCTCTTCGTGTCTTTGTTTAATATCGATGGGCACACGGCGCTATGCTTGCGCCGACAAAAGAATATACGAAAGTATTATTCCTGTCGCTACTCCAATGCTCAAGAGGGTGTAAATCTATGTTTGACCAAAACACGGACAAAAACAATTCAATTGCCGTTGTCGGCATGGCATGTGTATTCCCCGGCGCGCATTCCCCGGAGGAACTCTGGCAAAACGCCCTTGCCGAACGAAGATATTTCAGGAAATTTCCCGATGAGCGACTGCCGCGAAAGGATTATTACGATGCAGATCTCGATGCGCCTGCCAAAACATACAGCGATTTTATGGCGGTCATCACGGGCTGGTCTTTCGACCCCGTGGCGTTCAGGGTTCCGCCGGTAACTGTCGAGGCGTCGGACATTGCCCACTGGATCGCCCTTGCCACGACACACGCTGCCATCCGGGATTCCGGCATTGACCTGACGAAGCAGGACCGCAGCCGGACCGGGATTATTCTCGGGAATACCCTGACCGGCGAGTTTTCCCGGTCCATTAACTTGAGGCTTCGGTGGCCGTATGTACAGAGGGCGGTCCGGCGGGCCTTGGAAAAAAGCGGCATTGCCGACAGCCAGGCTGAAGCCCTTATCGAAAGCGTATCCTATTATTACAATTCCCCGCTTCCTGACATTACCGAAGATTCGCTGGCCGGCAACATGTCGAACACAATCGCCGGCCGTATCTGCAATTATTTCGACCTCGGCGGAGCCGGATTTACCGTGGATGGTGCATGCTCATCGTCTCTCCTGGCAATTGCCCACGCCTGTAACGCGCTTATAAAGGGGGAGATGGACATCGTCCTTTCCGGCGGGGTTGACATCAGTCTCGATCCCTTCGAGCTAGTCGGTTTTGCCAAGGCGCGGGCCCTGGCAATAGACGATACGAGGCCGTACGACGAACGCGCAGCCGGCATGCTCCCGGGCGAAGGGTGCGGCATGTTCGTCCTCATGCGCGAGGAGGACGCGCAAGCGCAGGAACTGAGAATCCATGCGCTCATACGCGGCTGGGGTTATTCCGCTGACGGGGCCGGTGCGATAACGGCGCCGGGCGTTGAAGGCCAGATGCGGGCGCTCAGGAAAGCGTACGAGTGCGCGGGATATCCGATTGCAGCGGTCAGGCTGTTTGAGGGGCACGGCACCGGAACGGCGCTGGGAGACAAGGTCGAAATAACAGCAATTCACAAGCTCCTTGAAGAGGCCGGAAGCGTCGAACCGGCTTATATCGGCAGCATCAAGGGGAACATCGGACACTGCAAGGCGGCAGCCGGCTCGGCCGGCCTTGTAAAGGCGGTCATGGCCTTGAAGCGAAAGATCATGCCGCCAACGGGCAACTGCCGCCGCCCCAGCCCCGTGTTTGGAAAGCCCATGAGCAGGCTTATTCCCCTGGTCGAAGGCGCTGCCTGGGAGCGGGGAGTGTATCCCCGACGCGCGTCGGTCAGCGCCATGGGATTCGGCGGCGCGAACGCGCACCTTGCGCTTGAAGAGGCCAATCCCGGGACCGAGGCCTCCGCGGAAGACCTTGCCATTCTCGGAAGCAGCAGGGACAGCGAATTGTTCGTCCTGTCCGCCCCCACCCCGGAGAGAATGCACGAGCGCGTACAAAAACTCCGTGTCTTGTCGGAGCGTATTTCGCGTGCGGAATTTACGGACCTGTCGGCAGCGCTGGCAGAAGAACCCCTGTCCGGCGATTTGAGGCTTGCACTTGTCGCTGATGCGCCGTGGACATTGGCCACGGCGCTCCGTTCGGTCGAAGAACAACTGAAGCATGACGTGCCGCTCGATCACATCAGCGATCCCGATACCGGCATTTTTGCGCGGCGTGCGAAGGAGCACCCCGTGCTTGCCATGTTGTTTCCGGGCCAGGGTTCGCAGTTTGTGAACATGGGTGAAGGGCCGCGGCGCAACTTCCCCTTTGTCCGTGATTTCGTGCGCCGGACCGACGAGAGCCTCCACGATATTCTGCCGAGGGGGATCTCGCGCTTCATTCAATGGGAGAATTTCACCCGCACCGACGAAGCATGCAGACGATTCGAACGCTGCCTCCAGGACACGAAAAATACGCAGCCCGCCATCGCGATGTCGTCGGTTTCCATGCTCAAGGTGCTCGATTTCATGGGGCTGAAGCCGGATGTCGTCCTCGGCCACAGTCTGGGCGAGGTTGTCGCGTATCACGCGGCCGGCTGCATTGATGACGCATCCGCCGTCCGCATCGCAGCCCTGCGCGGCCAGGCAATGGCTTCGCTCTCAGGAAACGATGCCGGCGGCATGGCGGCCATCGGCATCGATGCCGCGGCCGTGGAGCAGCTGATACGCTCCTGCGGCCTGGACGTCACGATTTCGAACTACAACTCGCCGAAGCAGACAGTTGTCTCAGGCGGCACCGATGCTGTCGATGCTTTTCTCGAAGAATGCAAAAAGAAGGGAATCCGCTCGATCAAGCTTCCTGTATCG
Source organism: Nitrospirota bacterium (assembly GCA_035490495.1). GTDB lineage: Bacteria > Nitrospirota > UBA9217 > UBA9217 > UBA9217 > JAJYKN01. The sequence continues at coordinate 19,414 of DATHDE010000266.1, read as the reverse complement.
CATGCTTTCCATTCTCCCCTGGTTGCTCCTGCATCCAGGCTTTTCTTGAAAAATATTAGGAATTTCAGCTTCAGCAGACCGCAGTGCTGCATGATAACCACCGTCACCGGCCGCGAGATCAACGCCAATGACTGCGTTCCCGATCGTCTCAGCGAGCAGATAGTCGCACCGGTTCGATTCATCGAAGCGGTTCGGAGCGCGTCGGAGAAAAAACCCGATCTGTGGCTCGAAGTCGGCCCCGGCGGGGTATTATCATCCCTGCTGCGAAGCATACTGCGGGACAAAAACAGTGCGGTCCTGCCGACGGATATTGCCCATGATGACGCTTCCCGCCTGCTCAATGCAGTCCTCGCCGTGGCGTTCGTGATCGGCTTTCCGGTCCGGCGCGATCGTTTGTTTGCGTATCGCTTCCATCGGCCCTTCTCACTCGATTCCTACGACCCGAAATTCATCACGAATCCCTGTGAACGGCCCGTCGCGGAAGCGAACGCAGCCCCTGCTGCCTTCGCTCCGTCCACGGCCTCAACGCTGGCACCGGACGGCGTGCCAGCCGACCTGTTCGCAAACTATCTTGCCATGCGCAAGGATTTTCTGAAGGACTTCATCGCAGTTGATTTCCGGCACACGGTCGGCAAACGCGCGGATGCGCCGGTGCTCGGATCCCCTTCCGCCGCAGTTCCGATGCACATCGTGAGCCCGCAGGCAGCTGTCGCGGCTTCCCCCGTGGCACGCACTACGGGGGATGTCATGGAGTATGCCATCGCCTGGATCGCAAAACGGACCGGGTTCCCCGCTGGTTCCATCAAGCCTGCAATGAAGCTCAGGCAGGATCTCAATCTCGATTCGATCAAGGCCGGAGAGCTCACGATCAGCCTGAGCAGAAAGTTCAACGGTGTTTTCAGCACCGATTCCTCGTCACTGGCAAATGCGACCATTGCCGAAATTGTCGAAGCCCTGCAGATCCCTACGACCGGCGATACCGGCAAGCAGGCATCGCTTCAGAACGCGCCTCTATCTCTCGACGAAGGGATGCCGGCCCCTGTTCGGACATTCTGCATAGCCCCGATGCCGGCGCCATTGAGCGAAGAGCCGGCGCGCCCGCTCCCCGCGCTCAGCAGAATCCTTGTGTGTGCAGCCCCCGAGGCTCCGCCGGCGGATGCGATCGTCAGCGCAATCTCGGGAGGGGGATTCACACCTCAGCTCTATGAAGCATATCCCGGGTTCACGGGAGACGATCTCCCTGAACACGCCGGCATCATTGTCGTTCTTCCTGAAGAGGACAAGACGTTTTTTGAATGTCCTTCCGATTCTTTCACGCATCGTACGGAATATTTTGCAACGACATTCTTTCAGCTGGTGCGCGGCATGATCAGGCGTGGCGTCGAGACCGGCTCCGCTCCGAGGCTCATCGTGCTCAGGCCGGCGGTCTCTCCCGACAAGGGAGCGGACTATGACGCAATGAGCGGTTTGCTGAAGACAGTTTCGCTGGAGCACCCCGGCGCTCTCCTGAAGTGGATAACCGTGCCTCGCGAGTGGCCGGCTTCGCGTTGTGCTGCGGTGGCGCTCAACGAAATGCAGACGGCGGGTCGCAAGATATCCTATTCCTACGCTGCTGACGGGACGCGCTCCACGGAAGCAGCCTTTGCAAAAACGAACCAGGACGAAACCCCGTTCAACATGAGCCATGAAGATGTAGTACTCGTGAGCGGCGGCGCAAAGGGGATCACACACGAACTGGCATTCAACCTTGCACGTAAAACCGGCGTCAAACTTGCGATCCTCGGTTCGACTCCGCTCGTGCAGACGACCGGAACGGAGCCGCCGGAGGTTCAGCAGAGCCTTGACCGGTATAAACGGGCGGGTATCGAGTACCGCTATTATCAGGCCGATATTACGGACCTCGATGCCGTACTCCGGGCTGTGAAGCACGCGGAACAGGACCTTGGCCCCATCACCGGTATTTTCCACGGCGCCGGTATAAGCCGGCTCAAGCTGTTTCTCGAAATGGACCTGCATGCTTTTCTCAAAGTGATCCGGGTTAAAATCCGCGGCTTGTACAACATGATGCGCGCGGTCGACACCGACCGGCTCAAGATGCTGCATGTTCTCTCTTCTGTTCTCGGAAAAACGGGGATGAAAGGCCAGGCGGACTACACGTTCGCAAACGCGTGGCTCGACGCGGCAGTAACGATCGTGCACCGGACCCGCCCCCGGATCCATTGCCTGTCCCTCGGCTATTCCGTCTGGGCGGAGACCGGTTTAGGAAAGAAACTCGGCGTCGTGGGTTCGCTTGCCGCTCAAGGCATAACAACCATCAGCACCGAGGACGGTGTAAACGCTTATCTCAGCTTGCTGGATCATCCTTCAGTACCGACGGTCGTCATACTCGGCAGGATGACTCCCGAACTCGAAACCGACCTTTTTGCCCGGATTCACACCGGCCATGGCAGGTTCCTGGAGAAGGTACGCAGGTGGATTCCCGGCGGAGAAGTGGTGGCCGATGCCGTGATCTCAGCCGCGTCAGATCGATATATAGCCGAGCACGTGTTTCACGGAACGCAGGTATTCCCCGGTGTCATGGCCATGGAAGCCATGGGCCAGGCCGCCATCGTCTGCACCGGAAGCAGCGAACCGCCGGTTTTTCGCGACATCCGGTTTCTCCGTCCGTTGATCATTCCCGACGGCAGCTCTATCGTCATGCGGACGATAGCGGTCATGGATACGGCAACACCATCCGAATCGGTCGTCAGCGTGGTCATCAGATCCGATATGGACAATTTCGCGTCGAACCACTTCGAAGGTCTCTGCGTGTTTGAAACGAAGAGACGCGGCGCGAGCTGGACGCCTGATCCTCCCGCGGTTCGGGAGCCGCTCGCGATCGACCCTGAATGCTTCAACCCTGCTCCGCTTTTCCAGGGAAAGTTCTTCAGGCGGATCAGCAGAGTATTTCTGCGGGAGGAAGGGCGCGAAAGCCTGACGGAAGTCGTTGTGCCTGACGGCGAACGATACTTTAATGGCGAATTCGCCGGATCGCAGCCGCTCAGTTCGCCTGCTGTACGAGACGCATTCTTCCAGACGGGGGCGTTGATTCTTCCGTCCGGGTATCTTCCTGTTGGCATCGGTGAAGTCAGGTTCCACAGACCGCTCATTCCAGGAGCTGCGGTGGTATGCCACGCGAGGGGCAGGAAGCTGGGAGACGGCAAATATGAAGCCGACATCGCAGTATTCAGCGGTGGCGGCGGACTCCTTGAAACGATCAAGGGTGTCCTCCTTGAAGCGCCCCGCACGGAACCCGAAGGCTACAGGCCCCCCGCTTCACCTGCGTCGTTGCCTGACATAGAAAAGGGCCTGCAAACCATTTCCGGAAACAGGCCGCTCGCAGTCGCTGCCGTGGACATCGATGACGACCGCGGTACGCGGTTCCCTGAAATAACGGCCGATGATATCACCAAAATCCATTCCACCGTATCGCAGCCGCGTCGGGCTGCAGCTGTCGCGGAGCTGGCTGCTGTCAGAAAAGCCGCTGTCGCGTATGCAAGGAAATATTTATCCATCGATCTCCCGCCGCTTCATGTTCACCTTCGGCCGGATGGAACGGGGAAACCCGCGCTCGCTTTCAATGCGCAGTCGCTGGCACAGGCATTCGAGAATGTTGAAATCAGTCTCTCGGACAGCGGGGAGATCGCTGTTGCCCTGGTGAGCCGATTTCGCATCGGCATTGATATCGAACTCGTGGAAAACCGAACCTGCGAAATGTGGCAGGCCCTTCTCGGGGATGATGGATATGCTCTCGCCCGCAGAATCGCAACCGTCAGTCATGAAACATTTGATGCCGCGGCAACCCGTGTCTGGACCATCATAGAAGCAGGCAAGAAGGCAAACGTGCTGGAGCGGGTACTGCCGGATTCCGAGATCTCCCGCAGGGATGCCTGGATCGACCTTACCGGCAAAGGGCTTCTCGGCGAAACCCGATTTATCGGGGCCGTTGTCGAGAATAAAACACGGTCGGCAATCACTCTGGCGGTGACGGCGGCACTGGGCGCACCCTCGCATCAACCGATGGTATCCGGAGACGACCGGGAAAACCCGCAGAGCGTTCAAAGCGGTTCGTCTTTTCATGATGCGGAAAAAATCATCGATCGTGCGCTGGCAGGGCTCCTCGAAGGATCGGAAAATCTCCGTCCGATCGTCAGAAACGATCCCGCGGACGAGCGTACGGAAGAGCATTTCAAACGCTACTCCGAAAACGTGTCATCATTCATGGAAACGATGAGAAGTTATGAAAAAATGCTTTCTCCGGACATCGTAAAGCAAAAACAAAGGAAAATGTATGATGATATGACTCGTATCTATTCCGACTCCGTCGTTTTCCGGCGTGCACTCGTGAAACCGTTCGGTTATCCGGGCGACCACGTGCTGTTGGATATGATGTTTCATGGAACGATACCGTCCCGCGGTCTCGGCTACCATGTTGACCGCTATTTTCAGACCTATCCGGGCACCGAAGCCGTTCGCCGACGGTCCCGGTGGGTCATTGATCGCATTTTGGATGTGATAGGGAGAATGAACCCCTCGGGGCTGCTGTCGATCCTGGATCTGGGGTGCGGCCCGATGTGCATAGAAAAATCAATTCTTGAACAGGCAACGCCTGACGTGAAACTCGCCGTTCAGGGGCTCGACTTCGATGAACGGGCCCTCCGCTTTGCGACGCAAAAGCTGGATGATCCCCGTGTTCATCTCGATACTCGTCAGGTGAACCTCGTTTCCCCGGAAGGACTCGGTGCGATTCGCAGTTCGGCCGAGCGTGCGGATATATGCATTTGTATGGGGCTCATTGAATATCTCGAAGCAGATGCAGCGACCGCCATCTATGCGGCACTTCACGCCGGCAGCCGGCCGGGAACGCGGATATTCACCAGCAACTATCGGCCCGGCCACGCAGCCGTGCCGCTCATGGAATGGCTGCTTGACTGGTGGCTCGTCTACCGGAATGAAGATGACATGATGGCCATTGCGAAGAATGCCGGTTTCACCGAGCACAACATCTCAATGACGCGCGACGAAACCGACAGCATCGTTCTGGTTGAGATGGAACGGTAATCTCTGGCGCTGGTCTGCCTACCACCTCGAGGAGATGACAATCGGGATCGGCCCGCGCTTCCATGAGGTGATCATGCACGGATTGATCAGCGCCGTGTTTCCTTCAACGTTCATTGCCATGCTGCTTACAATCGACTCAGACACGATCGAGGACCACCGGGGGGGCAAATAATGTGTCAGGGCCGCTACTGCGCCGAAACTGATGACACTGAATCCAACGAGCCGGAGAGCGTCCGGCCTCTCGCCGAGCAGGGGATTGGTTTCATAATATTTATGCGTCGTATAGCTGCGCTGCGAGAACCGCCATGTTTTTTCCAGACAAAATGCGTTGCCTGATCCGTCCACGCTGCACGAATTGTTGCCGTTGAATCTTGAGTCATCAACACGGCCATCCTCGAGAACATTGCCCAAATTTACGACGGTCGTCGATGAAGAGAGGACCGAATAGTGCCGCGTTTCCGTGACTGCGAGAAACTGCAGGGTCTGGAGCACATCAGCAAGTTGCAGCGTGGCAAGCGTCGCCAGGCGCCGTGCGGGCGTTGCTTCGGGAACGGGTGACGCTCCGGCCGTAGAAAATCCGCTGCCGTATGCATGGAGATTGAGCAGCCCCGGGTAGACGGCTAGATCAGCGCCAAAGGCATTCGTCGCGAACACAATAATCGCCGCGCAGAGGAACTCCCGGAAATACGTTCGATGCCGGGGAGCCGCTGCGCCGGCCGGACCGGAAGCATTCCGATGGAGGGCGCCTGATGTTACTTTCGCACCAAGACTTTTTTCATACGTATTTGCATTAACGTGGATGTTCATTCATCATGGGCTGAGCATAAAACATACCACGATGCATGCGCTTGAAATTGTTGCTTTTCTGCCGGGGTTCACATCATTGCAGAGTCGAGGGTAAAACACCGGGGATTCGGAGTGTCCAAAATCCGTCCTGTGTTCTCAGCGGGGGTTTTTCCGGATGAGAAATATAAAACGCCGGTTCAACGGGAACCGGCGCGAAGAGGTAGTGCGTGATTTTTTTGTTACTGCCCTAGTTCATTCCTCCATAGGAGTGCAGCCCGGACAAAACGAGGTTTACGCCCAGATAGGTGAAAATCACGGACAGAAATCCGAAACATGCGATCACCGCCATCTGCGTTCCCTTCCAGCCCCGCACATATCTGGCATGCAGATAAATGGCGTAGATGAACCATGTGATCAGCGACCAGGTCTCCTTCGGATCCCAGCTCCAGTATGTGCCCCATGCGCTGTTCGCCCAGACCGCCCCCGTGATGATGCCTGCGCCCAGAAGCGGCCACCCCACGGCAATTACCTTATAGCTGATTTCCTCAAGCATATCGCCGGATATGCTGTACAGGGAGAATACCCGCTTCAGCCTGACGCCCAGCGTCCAGACAACGGCGAACAACGCCGCCACCGCTCCCCAGCACAGGACAAGAACAAGAGGCGAGGAACTCAGGAACGTGGATTCGAACATATGCTTCCGGAAGCTCTCGTCCGTGCCCACCTTCTTGAACAGCATGAAATCCGTCCCCATGGCCGCGAGCAGGCCCACGGTGAGCGTCACGCAGAGCGTCCAGAACAGGTACACCTGCTTTTTGTTCCGGGAACCCGCGACGATCAGGTAAATGACCCACGCAAGAAAAAGCACAGCGAGCCCGTACCAGAAAATTCTTTTCAGCGAGGGGCCGGCATCGGCCATGAAATAGCCGAGCGGCGTGATGACGGCGAGAACAGCGAGCGCGACAGCAAGGTATGCGAACGATCCCCGTTCCTCGATATCGTTCAAGAGGAAGATCACATATACTGCGAAAGCGACTCCGAATGCCGCATATCCCAGGAAACTGATCAGGACGTGGTAGAACAGCCAGTTGCTCTTGAGCGCAGGTACGAGCGGCGTAATATCGTTGCTGATGCCCGCCACGTTGATGAACGCGAGCGAAAGAAAAGCTATCGGCAGAACAAATGCGCCGAACACTTTCGTCCCGTACTTAAACTCGACAATAAGATAGATCAGAATGCAGCTCCACGAGAAGAACACCAGCGATTCATAGAGATTCGTCAAGGGGACCCGGCCGATGTCCATCTGGTAGGATTCGTACCAGCGGAGGAGCAAGGCTGCCGTCTGCACGGCGAACCCGAGTACCGTCACCGCCGTCGCCGTCACGCCGATTCCGTTCTTCCGGAATGCAAGATAGCTGATATAAAGCACCATTGCCCCCAGATACAGCAGGGTAGCAATGGTAAAGAGCAGGGTATTCGTCATCACGTCCTCCTGAATAAACGTTGCACAACCGGCTCCGGCGCCCCGGATGATCGAAGGCAGCCGCCCTAGCGGGAGATATCAGCCGTAATTTTGTTGAAAGCGCGCTCGAACGCGAACCGGTTCCGGTTCGATGAACCGGCAACAAGAACAGCCGTCTCGCCTTTGCTCTCCTTGAAGCGCACCCACATTTTCCTATGTGATCCGAAAAAGGCGATAAACGGACCGATGCACAGCATGATGAATCCCGCATAGACGATCCATACCCCGGGGTCCTTGGTGACCTGGAGCCCCGTATACCGCGTTCCCCAGAAGGAGCGGTACGAGATCACGTAGTCCTCGGGCATATACGGTTTGCCCGGATCTGCTTTCAGGACAAGGGTCTTGTACAAGGACTTCTTGCCCTGGAACACTTCGAGTTCAACGGCAGGATTGATATATTCCTGGTTGTCCGTGCGGAAAAACTGCACCTGGCCCGAGTCGCGCATCCGCATTGCATAGGGCGCAAATCCAAGGACCTTGATGGAGCGGTCGATGGAGGGAACAAACACGGAGACGCCCGGTTCGAAATAGATATCCTGGCCTGCGGTTGGGTCCGATTTTTTGCGGATGTTCAGGACGATCCTGCCCTCGGCGCCCGGCACAGGTCCGTAGCTTGATTGATAAAAGGTGACACCGTTCTGCGTGAGCGGGTCGTTCACCCGGATGCGCTTTTCGAGGACTTTTGTCCTGTTGAGGTCGTAAATACTGAGCGTGCTGTGGTATTCAGACGGCATGCCCGTCGGCATGCCGTTCGGACTCACATAGTAGTCGACATCAAAGCTGTCGCAATACACATAATATCCCAGGGGCATGGCCGGTACACCGGCCTGGGGATCATTGATGACGGGGCTTTTCAATATATGGAGCGCGCTCATGATCCGGTCCCACAACGGTTCGTTTCTGAGGTAGACGACATCGGACGCCTTGCCTTCGGGAAGGTTCAGAAACGCTTTGAAGCCGAAGAAGGCGCCAATAAGCGCGCCGATGAAAATCAGGAGAATGCTCACGTGGGTGATATACACACCCATGCGCGAATATGCACCCTTCTGGGATGCCAGCTGGTGTGACTCCCCGCTGCTGAATTGCGTCGTGCGATATCCGTGCGCATGAAGCGCGGCTTTCACCCGTTCACTCGCCTTGGCAAGGTCCCCCTTGAAGACGATTTCTTTCCTGAACGGAAGCGCTTTAACGGCATCATCCTCGAGGGGTTTGAGTGGCGCCCTCATGATTTTCCAGGCTGTGGGGAACCGGTCGAGAGTACAGACGGTCAAATTCGCGGTGAAAAGAAACAGGAGCAGCACATACCACCAGGTATGATACATGTCGAAGAATCCAAGCATCTCGAACAAGTCGACCGTGGATTGGCTGTATTCGCGGAGGTAGAGTTCCGGAGATTCATTCTGCTGGATCACCGTCCCGATGATCGACAGGATAGCCAGAATGATCAGGAGAATGACTGCCAGCTTTACGGATGAGAAGAACTTCCAAACCCGGTCCGCTGCGCGTTCAATAATGCCTTTTTGGTTTTCCAACGGTCCCCCCCTCAAAAACAGTCTGTTACCTTAACACAACACCCTGAGAAGTGTCAAGCTGTTTGGATGGCGCCTGTTCTGCGTATAAACAGGGCGCGGTGCTTCCCTCCCTACCATTCCGGGGAAACTTCACACAACCTGTTATAGTACCACAGAAACAGAGAATTTTTCCACAGCGAAATGGCCGCTGCAGGAATCGTGCACCATGCTGGACATGCGACGGTGATCCCGGCTACTTGCATGCTTCCTCTTCCTTGCACATGCCCGCCTCTGACGCCGAAGGGCTCGGCGTAGTAAGCAGCGAGGGCTGTTGAAAAATATCAACGGAAAGGCCGCTCGCCGCGGGAACGGTATGCTGTCTCACCTGCTTTTTGCCGTTCTGTTGCCGCTCAGGCTGTTTCGCCGGCGAACAGGAAACCAGATAGCGCAAAATTGCGTCTTTTCCCGTGAGAAATACTTTCTGGTAAGGATCGTTTACCAGGAGCGTCGGCACATGTTCGATGCCCATATTCTTCAGGAACCCTGCATAGCCGCTCACGGGCTTGTGAAGCGCATGGATGTTCCGTTCATCGAATTCCTTGATGATCTCCGTGCAGTGCTTGCAGTCCTTGCTGTAAAACAGGATGAGCCGCTCGCCGGCGGGCAGGTCCACGGGCACCCCCGCAGGCAGAATAACATACTGGATCAGAAACATTGCAGCAAACGCCGCAAAACCGGCAATCAGGTCCCGTTCACCCGAGAGGAGCCTGATGAGCCCGAGCAGGACCATGAAGCTGCAGATCATGATGCAGAACAGGCAGATCGCATGCAGCCGGAACGCAAGATACCCCATCAGGAAGCCTTCAGATGCAAGCGCAAGAACGAGGACGAGATTGATAAACCGGTCGAGCCCGGGATTCCGGCGGGTGCGGTTGATCAGAACGAGTACGCCGAGCAGCAGAAACGCACCCAGGCCGGCAAGGAATATCGAGATGTCGCCGTAGCGCACCGACTGCACGGTAAGGGCGCAGCCTTCGGAAAAGCAGAGGCTCTTCCCGAACGAGTTCAGGATGATTTCCGTAGCAACAAAAAGCGATGCAAGCAATGCGGCAATGAGAAATGACGCATCAAACCGCGATTTCCTGGTTTGCATGAGAGTTTGTGTGTCTCCTTTTTGTCCGGCGGTCCGCAGCGGCTACAACAGCGTAGCCGCAAGCTCGGCCAGGTCCGAACGCTCGCCCTTCACGAGCGTAATATGCCCTGCGATGGTTTCCTCCTTGAAGCGTTCCACCACAAAGCTGAGACCGTTGCTCGATGAATCGATGTACGGGTTGTCGATCTGGTACGGATCGCCCGTCAGCACGATCTTGGTCCCCTCGCCTGCGCGCGTGATGATGGTCTTGATTTCATGCGGCGTAAGGTTCTGCGCCTCATCCACGATAAGATACTGGTTCGGCATGCTCCTCCCGCGGATATACGTGAGCGGCTCCACCTCGATCATGCCGAGGTCGAAGAGGCTCTGCAGGTCCTTCTTCCCCTTGGCCCTGCCCGCGACCGCGGACGCGCCCATGAGGAAATCGAGATTATCGCGGATCGGCTGCATCCATGGCCGGAGCTTCTCATCGATGTCGCCGGGCAGGAATCCGATGTCCTTGCCGAGCGGGAATACGGGGCGCGAGACCACCAGCCTCTGGAACGTCCGCGCCTCGATGGTCTTTTCCAGGCCTGCGGCGAGCGCCAGGAGCGTCTTGCCCGTTCCCGCTTTGCCCACGAGCGTCACAAGGCGTATCTCATCGTTCAGCAGCAGATCGAGGGCGAACTGCTGCTGCTTGTTCCTGGCATTGATGCCCCACACGCCGTGTTTTGCGTTCACGATCGGGATGAGCGCGTTGCGCTGCTGCTGGTACCGGGCAAGCGCCGTCTGCGACGGGTTGGCGGTGTTCTTGAGCAGCACAAACTGGTTGGGGAATGGCTTGGCATCCCCGGACGGCAGCGGCCATTCGCCCTGAGCAAAAAATGCGTCGATCGCGCCCGGTTCCACGGCTATTTCCCGCTCCCCGGAATACAGTTCGTCGAGCGTGATCATGTCCGTCTCGTAGTCCTCGGCGCGCAGCCCCAGTGCATCCGCCTTGATCCGGAGGTTTGTGTCCTTGGTCACGAGCACCACAGGAAGGTCGTCGTGCTTCAGGTTCAGTGCCGTTGCAAGAATCCGGTTGTCGCCCTTCGACGAGAGGAGTTCCGGAGGAAGGTGCTGCGGGGATTGATGATTCAGCTCAACCCGCAGGCAGCCGCCGCCTTCGAGCGTGACGCCCTGCGAAAGTTTTCCCTTCTGCCGGTATTCGTCGAGAATGCGCGAGACCTGGCGCGCATTCCGTCCCATCTCGTCGATTCCCTTCTTGAACTTATCCAGTTCCTCGATGACGACGATCGGGATCGTCACGTCATTTTCCTGGAAATTGAACATGGCGCGGGGATCGTGGAGCAGAACGTTGGTGTCGAGTACAAAAATTTTTTTTGTCATTTGTCCTTCCCTCGTCGTTTGAATTTTCCGCCCCTGCCGGGGTCCGTCTCAGCCGGCAAGTTCCTGCGCGGGGATAGCGCCGTCACGAAGCACGTGCACGGTGCCGTCGCGAACATCGACGATGGTCGACGGCTTTCCCCCCGCCGTTTCACCGGCATCGAGGATAAGATCGAGCCGGTCTCCGAATGCGGCGGCAACGCCGCGTGCCGAACGATTGTCCGGCTCGCCGGTACGGTTTGCGCTCGTTCCCGTCAGCGCATGGCCGAGAAATCGCAGCATGTCGCGCACCAGGGGTGCTCCGGGGACGCGGAGCCCGATCGAATCAGTGCCGGCCGTGAGAAGAGAAAGCGTCAGCGGCCGCGCCTTGAATACAATCGTGAGCGGGCCGGGCCAGAAGCGCCGCATCAGCACAGCCGCCTGCGGCGGGACCTCCGCCGCCCACTGCTCGACAACGCCCGCCTCGGCGATCAGCAACAGGATGGGCTGATCCGGCGCCCTGCCTTTAAGCCCGAACAACTTGCGCACTGCGAGTTCGTTCTGTGGATCCGCGCCGAGCGCATAAAAAGTGTCCGTGGGATAAGCGATCACGCCGCCGGCGGCCAGGACCTCCCTGCAGCGGGAAAAGGCCTTGTCCGGACGCGCTGGATCGATGGTTATGGTATGCGAGCGCCCCGCCACGGTTCACCCCTGAGCAGTGGCGCGGGACAGGAGCACGATGTCGCCGGTCGGCCTGCCGAGGTGCTCTGCGACAACAGGGCATTTTACTTTGAACAGGAAAAAAGTCCGTTCATCGCATTCCCCGGCCAGGGTTTCGTAGTTCGCCTGGCCTTTGCTGATGATCACATCCGCATTCCGGTATGCATCGAGAAAGGCCGGGGAACAGGTTTCAAGAAGCGTGCCGATACCGTCGCTGCCGTTGTCCATGATCGCTGAACTCTGCACCAGGCCGGCGTCGCGGGCGTCGTCGAGCGTCGCGTCATTGATGACCGGCGCGCCCTTGACCACGGCGAGCGTGTCCTTGCCCATCGCCCGCAGAATATCGAGAAGTACGCGGTCGAACACGATCTCGCCGGCATTGTCGCAGAGATACAGGATGCGCCGGGAAGCGCGGATTTTGTCGGAGAAAAGGCGGAACACGTCGGGAACAAGGGGAAGCCGGAACGAATCCTCCACGGAGCGGTCGAGGTCGACGGTATCGTAGATCCCGAAATCGATCACGTTGCCGGCAATGGCGACGCGCACCCCGGCTTCCAGCCGGTCGTTGCTCTCTTGTGCCATGGCCTGCAGCGCAGGCAGGAGGGCGAGCGCGACGCGGTTGTACTCGCGCTTGACTGCGGCATAGGGATCGCTACCCGTTTGCCCGCGCACCATCCTGTGGATCAGGGTTGTGGTCCGTGCGGGAACGTCGTCCAGCGCCGCCCGTTCGATGATAGCCTCCGCCATGCGCATGATTGCGCGTCCCCGGTCGCCGTTCACGCCCGCGTGATGCAGCGAGCGCGACACCTGGCCGAAAAAGCAGGGCAGGCACCTCAATTCGGTTTTCATCGCCATGGAGGGCATTCCCCGTTCACTTCGTGATTCGGCGCAGCCGCCCCCTGCAGCGCGGTGTCACGCCTGCGGCCCCGGGCCCGAGGACCCCGTGCCGGATTTTTTCTTCCATCGCCTGCGCCGCGTTTTCTTCTTGATCTGCACCGGGGCTTCGGGGTGCGGGATTTCCTGCGCCTGCGGCACGGCGGTAATGGCGATCAAACGCTTCGCTTTTTCCTCGACTTCACGCTCCATCTCGACGCGAAAGACCTTCAGTCTGTTCGCGATGCGCACATCGCCGGACGCGATGATCTGCGCTGCGAAAATCCCCGCGTTCTTGGCGCCTCCCTTGCCCAGCGACATGGTTGCCACGGGGATGCCGCCCGGCATCTGCACCGTCGCAAGCAGGGCGTCAAGGCCCTTGAGCGGCGACGAATCGATGGGCACGCCGATGACGGGCAGCGTCGTGTGCGCGGCGACAACACCTGCGAGATGGGCTGCCCATCCGGCGCCTGCGATGATCACCTTGATTCCCTTCTTTTCCGCGCTCTGGCTGTACTCGATCACCCGCTTCGGCGTCCGATGGGCCGATGCAATGGTGATTTCGTATTCAATACCGAACTCCTGGAGCATGGCAGCGGATTCCTGCATGATCGGCAGGTCCGAATCGCTGCCCATGAGAATACCTACAACCGGTTTGGACATGGACACTCCCTTCTTGATAAACGCTCATAAAATATTTTAAAGATCTTTCCTGTCGTCCAGAAATATCGTTGACACCCCGAATGCTTCCCGCACCGGCCGCATCAGAGCGCGCACGCCCGGCGTTTCCGTAGCGTAGTGTCCCGCGGCAATGACGCTCAAGCGGTGATCGCGCGCCGCATTGAACAGGGCAAGGTCCGCCTCGCCGGTAAGAAAGCAGTCGAGCCCCGTGGCGGCGGCCTCGGGAGCAATGCTCCCTCCTCCGCCGGATACGATGCCGAGTGAGCGTATGCGCCTGCTGCCGAACGGCATGATACGGCAGGTTGTCTTCAGCCGCGCCGAGAGCAGCGCTGCGATACCGGAGAGGCGCACGGATTTTCTGAACATCCCCGCATATCCGATTTTGATGCCGTGGTACCTGCCGAATTTGACGATTGTCGCGGCGCCGAGTAGCCGTGCGATCTGGGCATTGTTTCCGAATTCCTCGTGAAGATCCAGGGGCAGATGGGCCGCGTACAGGGCGATGTTGTTTTTCTTCAGGTAGGTTTCCCTCAGCCGCGCCAGGTGAACGTCTTTTTGGGGCCGCCACTTGATGCCGTGATGTACGACAAGCAGTTCCACACCCTTCTTTTTCGCAAGTTCAAAGGTGGAGATGCATGCGTCCACGGCAAAACCGACCGTCGCAATTTCTCCGCCCCTTCGGGATTTCACCTGCAGGCCGTTCACGGAAGCATCCTTGATCGCCCGGACCCGGAGGGTTGTGTTCAAAAACCGCGTGATATTCTGGATCGTGGCTTTGTGCACGTCGCGTCTTTCCGCCGGACAACCCGGATGCAGGTATATCATCAGAGGCATGCAGAACGAAAATGCCCCCCGATACAACCGTTTCGCGTCGCCCTTTCGGACGGCATCCGTGCCGAACGTTTTTCCCTGCTGTGGATAAGCTGCAATGCTGATGACTCTGTGGCTGAAAGGCGCGGAAATGAGGGCGTCAATTGCCCGTTTCGAGCGCCCGCGCGCCAATGTCCCTGCGGAAATGCGCGCCGTCGAAGGATATCTCCCGAACACCTGCATAGGCAGTGTCGATTGCCGCAGCCACGGTGGGTCCGAGCCCTGTCACGCCGAGTACGCGTCCGCCGTCCGTCACGACCGAACCGTTGGCGAACGCCGTTCCCGCATGGAATACGACTACCCCGCTCTGCTGCGCGGCTTTCTCGAGGCCGGTGATGACTTTTCCCTTTGCATAGCCGCCGGGGTACCCGCCCGATGCCATAACCACGCAGACAGCCGAGTCGGGCTTCCACCTGATCTCGACTTTGGCGAGCGTGCCGGAGAGAATCGCCTCGATGATCTCAACAAGGTCCGTATCGAGACGGGCCATGATCGGCTGTGTTTCGGGATCGCCGAAGCGCGCGTTGAATTCGAGCACCTTGGCATCGCCGCCGCTGATCATGAGCCCGGCATACAGCACTCCCTTGAACAGCCGCCCTTCCTTTTCCATGGCCTGGATCGTGGGGATCATGATCGTGTCCATGACCTTTCGTTCCAGCTTCTTCGTGACCACGGGCGCCGGCGAATATGCGCCCATGCCGCCTGTATTCGGCCCCTTGTCCGCATCGAAGACGCGCTTATGGTCCTGCGACGACGCCATGGGCACGACCGTCGTTCCGTCCGAAAAGGCCATGAAGGAAGCTTCCTCGCCCAGCAGGCATTCCTCAATCACGACACGGTCGCCCGCCGCGCCGAAGGCCTTGTCCCCCATGATGAGGTCCAGCGCCTTGAGCGCTTCGTCGACGGTTTCAGCTACGACAACCCCTTTGCCGGCAGCAAGGCCGTCGGCCTTCACCACGATGGGCGCGCCCTTCTGTCGCACATAGCTCTCCGCGGAAGCCTTGTCCGTGAACACGCCGTACTCGGCCGTGGGGATGTTGTACTTCTTCATCAGGTCCTTCGCAAAGCGCTTGCTCGCTTCGATTTCCGCAGCCTTGCCGCTTGGACCGAAGGCGCGCAGGCCCTGTGCCGCGAACGCATCCACAATTCCCTGGGAAAGAGGCCCCTCCGGCCCCACGACTGTCAGGTCAACGGCCTTCGATTTCGCGAACGCCGCAAGACCAGCCATATCCTCGGCCTTGATCGGGACGCACTCCGCCAGTTGCGCGATGCCCGCATTGCCCGGCGCTGCGTAGATCTTCGCGACCTTCCGGCTCTGCGCTATTTTCCAGACCAGAGCATGCTCCCTGCCTCCGCCGCCAACAACGAGCACTTTCATGTCCTACTCCTTTGAGTCCGCTCTTTCCGCATTCCCTCATTCATGCTTCCCGTCCGATAGCCATCGAGATCAAGGCACACATAGGTGTACCCCAGTTCCCTGAGCTCCGCGGCAATGCGGCCGGCTGTATCGTCCCGGAGCAGCCTGCCGAACTCCCTGCTGCTGATTTCGATCCTTGCCGTTTCACCATGGTGCCGCACGCGCACCTGCCCGAAACCGAGCACGCGCAAACGGTTTTCGGCCGCATGCACCGTGCGCAATATATCCGCGGTGATCCGCGTTCCGTAGGGAATTCTTGATGAGAGGCAGGCGAGAGAGGGTTTATCCCATACAGCGAGGCCGAAGCGGCGCGCCAGTTCCCGGATTTCCGCTTTTGACAGCCCCACCTCGACGAGCGGGCTCCGGACGCCGAATTCTCCAACGGCTTTTCGTCCGGGCCGGTAGTCCTTCAGGTCATCAGTGTTGGAGCCTTCAATAATGAAGCTCATTCCCTCAGCATCGGCAATCGCGCGGAGCTTGGTGAACAGCTCTGTCTTGCAGTAATAGCAGCGGTCCGGCGTATTGCGCGCATAGGATTCATTCTCGAGTTCCGCCGTGCGAATGACTTCGAGCCGTGTCTTGCAGGAACGGGCGAATTCCTGCGCGGCGAGAAGTTCGCTTGCGGGATATGTTTCGGAAACCGCTGTCACGGCAATGAGCCCTGTCCCCATGGCTTCAGCCGCTGCTGCGAGCAACAGCGAGCTGTCCACGCCGCCGGAGTAGGCGAGCACCGCGCGTTGCATGCCCCGAAGCAGTGATTTCAGCTGCTCCCATTTATGTTCTATCGCCATCCGTGCGATAATAACACAGCGGAAACTTCGGTGTCAATAAACTCCTTCGGGGCCGCGGTGTTGCGGGGGAGACAGGTCCGAATCGGTCTCGGCGTGCTGTGCGAAGAACTGCGCATTCCCCCGTTAACCCTGATTCGACGCGGGAGGACAGAGACTGCATGCCTAGACAGAAGAGATAGGACGGATTGCCGTGCGTTGATTGCTCTGTTTGACTAAGTGACCGGTTCACGGCCGGGCGCACGGACGGTGCACAGGGGCAGGGGGAAGGTACCTGAAAGGGGGCGATGCCGGACTACTTTCTCATATTCGCCGGCATAAACCCGAGCTTCGTGGAGAGGGCTTTGCCCGATTCCTGGATCAGACCGATAATGCCGCTCGCTTCGATCCGCTCATCGGTGAGCCTGGATGCAGGCGCGACAACACCGATCGCCGCGACTACTTTGTTTGAAAAATCACGGACTGCCACCGCGAGGCCGCGCACCTCGATGTCGGCTTCCTCGCTCTCCACGGCATACCCTTTTTCCGAAATGTTCTTCAGTTCAGCCATGAGCGCATCGCGCGACTTGATGCTTTTATCCGTGAGGCCGGTGAGAAACGGCTCGGCATACAGCCGCTCCAGTTCCGCCGGAGAGAAGGTGGCGAGATGCGCTTTGCCCACGGCGGTGCAGTGGGCGGGATACATGGCGCCTACGCGCGACATGGCGCGGACGGGTTTGTCTGTGTCCACGCTGTCCATATAGATGACTTTGTTTCCGCGCAGCACGGCGACGACTGCAGTTTCCCCGGATGCAGCAGCGAGGCTGTCCAGAAGGGGGCGTGCCTGGCGCCGGCATTCGCGCTGTTCGATAAAGATGGAACCGATTTGAAGCGTTTTGGGGCCGAGCCGGTAGTTTTCCGATGATTTGTTCTGCTCGATGTAACCGCGGTGCTCGAGCGTGGCAAGCAGACGGAACACGTTGTTCTTATGAAGACCCAGGCGCTTTGCCAATTCGGTCACGCCGAGTTCGTCTTCGTTTTTGGTGAAGGATTCCAGGATATCAAGCGCGTGGGAAACGGACTGAATCGTATAATTTGCTTTTTCTCGCTTCATAACCATGACAGCCCTCACTGAACGGATTTGGTGTTCAACGATCCCGGCTTTTCCCCTTTTTGTACAGGGTTGCCCTGCAGCAGCCAGTCAGGCATGCCGGCCTGGTAGATCATAAGATAGGTAAAGCCCAAGGATACCGCTTCATTTGCCGCCATTTTACTCAAGGTGCATCCAAGGCCGCGGCAGTAGAAGATCAACGGTATGTTTTTATTCTTCGGGAGAGCGGTTGTATGCGCCTCCAACTGGCCGGCTGGAATGTTGATGGCACCGGGGATGTGCGCCTGCACGTATTCTTCACGAGTCCTGGAATCTATAAGAACAGCTTTCGACTTGCCTGTTATCCAGGATTTCAGTTGCGTATGATCGATTATTGGAAATTGTGCTGAAGCCGAGGATGAATAAAAGAGAAGAGCTACGGTGACTATCTGCATGAAGCGACGGTAAAACACATACTCCTCCAGCGTTTTAAAACAAGCGTTTAATATTAAAACGGCAAAGAACTTTTGTCAAGGGAAATAAAATTCTAATTTTACTTGGCCGGGTGGATGGGAATCCTGAAGCGGTAATTATTGCAGTGCCAGTGATTGGTACAATCCCCAAATGCCAAAACAAATGAACAAAGAAGCAGCAGCCCACTTTATCTGTTTTTCCGGCATTCTCTTGTGCAGCATGATGCCGGCGATTATGGCCAGGGCGTCAGCGGTCAGCATGCCTGCAGTCGTGCCTGCCCAGACAGGGATGACCACAGCATAATCTGCAGCAAGGGCGACGGTGGCAAGCTGTGTCTTGTCACCCATTTCCGCGAGAAAGAATGCAATGCAAACGGTCCAGAAGGGGCTGTATTGAAATCGTTTGTCCTCATTCTCCAGCTTATCGCCCCGCAATGTCCAGAGTCCGAAGAGAATGAAGGACGCGGCGGCTGCAATCTTGACCGCGCGGAGCGGGACAAGATAGGTCAGGAAGTTACCGACATACACGGCAAGCAGGTGGTTCACCGCCGTGGCTGCGAATATGCCGAGCAGCACGGTCTGCCACCTGATCCGGGCGGCAAAAGCAAGTGCCAGGAGCTGCGTCTTGTCCCCCATCTCAGCCAGAAAGACGACAACGAGGGCCGTAAGAAACGCCGTCACCGCAGGACCGCTTTCTGCCTGGCAACGAGCGTTTTGATGCCTTTTTCTCCCAGCGAGAGCAGCCGTGCGAGATCCGCTTTCGAAAAAGGCTTGCCCTCGGCCGTCCCCTGCACTTCCACGAGCGCGCCCGTTCCTGTCATGACGAGATTCATGTCAACTTCCGCAGTGGAATCCTCCGTGTAACACAGATCGAGCAGCGGTTTTCCGTTCACAATCCCCACGCTCACCGCAGCGAGATGGTCGGTGACGGGGATTGAATCAATCAGCCGCTCTTTCCGCGCCCGGGTGAGCGCATCCATCAGGGCAACGAACGAACCGGTGATCGACGCCGTGCGCGTGCCGCCGTCCGCCTGGATCACGTCGCAGTCGATCAGCACACTCCGCTCGCCCAGAGCGTCCAGGTCGACAACGGACCGGAGCGATCTG
>DATHDE010000265.1:0-3393 GCA_035490495.1 Nitrospirota bacterium | reverse complement strand
TTTCTTTCCGAGCCTTCCGGCTTTTGCCAGCCAGCGCTCTCCAATGTGAGCGACATTCCGGGTCATCGGGACATTGATCTGCCTTCTGACATCAAAGCCGGAGCATTCTGTTCTGAGTAGATTCTTCGTTTTTCGCGCTCTTCATCGCTAAGCATATCCCTTGCTTTTGGTCGAGATAACAATATACCGCTGTCAAAATTACGTGCAGCCTCTTCTGTGACGTAGTTCGGCAAAGAAGCGGTTACGATGCCTTCTTGGGCTTTAATCTTTTTAAAAAGGCTGGCGCTGAAAGCTGCACCATTTGACAAATGCTCCTGTACATATTTCAGCCCGCTGAAACCGAGATCAATTTCTTTGAGATGATTCATAACACTCCAAGCGCTAGTCTAACCAGTTATTGTCTAGCCGGCGACGGCTAGGGAAAAATGGATTTTCGTTCTTTACCGGCGATCCGCTTACTTCCGGTAATGCAGCTCGCACCGCAGCGGCAGCCCGCCGGCAAGCTCCCGGGCAGCTTCCTCGATGGCTTTATGCTCCCGGGGCGTGTGCGTGACGCCGCGCAGGAGTATTTCCCTTCCGTTATAGAGGACGTCGAAGACGGGGATGAAAAAACGGGGATTCACTGCAATGCCTGCTTTGATCTTTGCGGCTGCGGCCAGCATAATGAGCCATTGTCTGGCCTCGTCCGTGGCCAGCATCTCCCGTTCGAGCAGCTCTTTTTTTACAGCAGAAACGACGTCGTCGATCGATCTGCCCGGTACTGAGAAAAGGCGGTCGTATTCGTCGGGATCGTCCCATCGCTTTCCATAGATCGCCTGAGAAAAACGGGCGCGCTCATGGTCTGTTTTTTCACACAGCAATTTTGCGCTGTCACGATCCAGGCTTTCGCGGTTCATGATCCGCTCCCAGCGGGTTTCAAGCGGCGCTGTAATGTGAATGCGGAAAGCGTGCGGGAGGTCTTTCAGAAGAAAGTTGCCGCCGCGGCCCATGATGACCACACCGCCCTCCTTCGCATACTCCAGCAGGTGCCACTGCATGAGAGCGACAAATCCGCGGTACGACCAGTCGTTCTTTTCCCAGAGCGTGGGGCTGTGTTCATCGAGGTCCTTGGCCCACTCCTCCCATTTCGGCCCGTCCTTCCGGATGTCCTCGAAAATCGTCTCCCGGTCAACGTAACGGTATCCAAGCTCGCGCGCCACAGCCAGGCCGATTTCCCTGCCACCGCTTCCGAACTCTCGGGATACGGTGAGTATCGCACCAAGCCTCGCGGGCGCAGCGCCCTCCGCAGCAGGGCTCACAATCGCCTCCTGTTCCTCCTCCTTCCGGACAGTCCACCGCATCGAGAGCTTGCCGGCGATGATGACGCCAGCGGCGAACAGGGCTTCGACCGCATAGACCGCCCAATGGGGAGGATGGAGAATGCTCACGGTGAACGGATCGGTCATGATCATCTCGCCGCCCACCTTGCCGAGGATGGCTGCGCCGATGTAGATGATGATCGGGTACTTGTCCATCAGCGTGGAGAGCAGGTTGCTCGTGACCACGATGAAGGGAATGGACAATCCCAGGCCGAAGAGCAGCAGGAACATGTTCCCGTGCGACGCGCCGCCCACGGCGAGCATGTTGTCCAGGGACATGGTGATGTCCGCGAGCACGATAATCTTGATCGCCTGCCAGATCGTGGCTGCTTCGCGGGCCTTTCCGTCCTCAGGTGCGCCTTCAATGAAGAGCTTCACGGCGATCCAGAGGATCAGGATGCCGCCTGCGAGCTTGACGTAACCAACCGACAGAAGCTGGGCCACGAAAAACGTCAGGATGACGCGCAGCAGCACGGCCGCGGCCGCGCCAAAGATGATGCCCTGTTTCCTTTGATCATGCGGCAGGGCCCGGACCGCCATGGCGATGACCACGGCGTTGTCGCCTGCGAGAATGAGATCGATGATGACGATGCTGAAAAGAGCAGAAAGAAAGGCAAGGTCGAAGCTGATGGAACCAAGGGAGCCGAAATCGATCATGGACGACAGTGCACCTTATCAAAGGAATTGTGACGCGGGGCAACAACCGTATCGTTGTGCATGAGTCTCCCGAAACGACATTTGACACAGATCAAACCGGATAAAGGCGGTTTCAGCCCTGAAAGGGGATTCACCCAGCCGGTGTAGACCTTGTTTTCGATTTCATCCGGTTTTATTGTTAATACGCTTATTCTGTGTCCGCATGCTTATGTACGAATTATGGTATCTTCGACGGATATTTGTCAAGCCGTTTTTCCGCGGCGGATGAGCTTCTCGATTTCCACGGCGACGAAGACGATGGTGGAAAGCGCAAACACTAAAAGGAGGTCAGCGAAAGCAAGGGGCTGGGTTTTAAAGACACTGTTGAGCGACGGCGTATAGATGACTGCGAGCTGGAGCAGGACGGTCCCGAGCACGGCAGCGAGCAGGGGTTTGTTCGAGGCAATGCCCTGCGTGAACAGGGACTGCCGTTCGGACCTGATTGCCATGACATTGCCGAGTTGCAGGAAGCACAGAGCGGAAAAAACCATGGTCTGCCAGGCGTGGTTTCCGTTTCTGAGAGCGAAGGCCTGAAGAGAAAGCGCTGCAGCAGCCATGACCAGACCGGCGCCGACCGCGTGCACACCGAGCCCGCCGGAAAAAAAGCCTTCCTGGGGATGCCGGGGGCGGCGCTGCATGATCGAAGGTTCGGCGGGTTCCAGGGCCAGTGCCAGCGCAGGCAGTCCGTCGGTCACCAGATTGATCCAGAGAATCTGAATCGGCTGGACCGGGAGGGGAAGGCCCAGGAAAGGCGCAAGAAACAGCGTCCAGATTTCCCCGGAATTCGTCGACAGAAGGTATTTGACGAACTTCCGGATATTATCGTAGATCACGCGGCCTTCCCTCACCGCCTGCACGATCGTTGCAAAGTTGTCGTCGAGGAGGATCATGGACGACGCTTCCTTGGCCACGTCCGTGCCGGTCCGGCCCATGGCGATGCCGATGTCGGCGCGTTTGAGCGCAGGCGCGTCGTTCACGCCGTCGCCGGTCATGGCGACGAAGTGCCCCCTGTCCTGAAGGCCGCGGACGATCGTGAGTTTCTGCTCAGGGGCTACGCGCGCGTACACGCGGATCGATTCGACGCGCTCTTCGAACTGCTCGAGCGACAGGGCGGCAAGTTCCGCGCCTGTGATGAGCGCCCGGGGATCATCGGTATCGAGAATGCCTACGCGGCGCGCGATTGCCCGCGCCGTGAGCGGATGGTCGCCCGTGATCATCACCGGCACGATGCCCGCGCTTCGGCATTGCGCCACGGCAGCAGCCGCCTCTTCGCGCGGGGGGTCCAGCATGCCTACGAGACCGAGCAGGACAAGGTCCTGTTCAACCTGATCCTGCCTGC
>DATHDE010000264.1:0-6703 GCA_035490495.1 Nitrospirota bacterium | reverse complement strand
TCATACCTAACCAGTGACCGTCTCCCCGAACTGCCATGACTAACACTGGATTATCGGTCTTTACCGGCTTGCTGTTTGCATGCCGGACTTGTATTATAATATGCATATAAAAAGAAGATGTCAACGACCGATAAAGTGACCCGGTATCAGCACCATTTCCCTTGACACCTGTCAGAATATCAGGTATATCTTACTTGTCTGATTTATCAGATAATGCTGATTTGGGGAGGAACGATGACGACTAAGGCCAAGGAGCGGATTCCTGTCCGGACGCCGTTCGGGAAAGCGAACGGCTGTTGCGCGGTGGAGGCAATCGTGACGGTGGACGACCGGGGACAGATGGTCCTGCCCAAGGAGTTGCGGGCAAAGGCAGGCATCAAGGCGGGCGACAAGTTCGCGATCACGACCTGGCAGAAGGACGGCGAGGTCTGCTGCATCGCACTCATCAAGGCGGGCAATCTCGAGACCATGGTCAAGGGCATGCTCGGACCGTTGATGAACGATATTTCCTGATTAACGGAGCGCACTATGAAGTCCATACCGCTTGCATTCGTCAAAAGGGAAGCGCCGCCCTGGACAACGGGAACGATAGCTTTGCCGAACGGGCCGGTGTACCGCGTTTCCCCGGACTGGTCGCGCGCCGACTTCTGGGGCATGGTCAAGAGCAGGACCGGTGCATTCCGCATGAATTACAGCGTGCCGCCTGGCCTCTATGCAATGGGCGATCCCGTGAAGGAATCCGAGGTGTTCGTCACAGCGAACTACAAACTCACCTTCGATATCCTGCGGCGAGAACTGAAAGACCTCGATGCCTGGATTCTCGTACTCGACACGAAAAGCATCAATGTCTGGTGCGCGGCAGGAAAAGGGACCTTCGGCACGGAGGAGCTGATCAGGAGAGTTTCGTCCGTCAAGCTCGACCAGGTTGTAAGCCACCGCCGGCTCATCCTGCCGCAGCTCGGCGCGGTAGGAGTAAGCAGCGGCGAGGTTCAGAAACGAACGGGCTTCAGAGTTTCCTACGGTCCTGTAGAGGCGAGTGACATTCCCGCGTATCTCGCCGCCGGTTGCAGGAAGACGCCGGAAATGAGCCTCATGAAATTCACCCTGTCGGACCGCCTGGTTCTGACTCCCATGGAACTCAACCCGGCGATGAAAAAATTCCCCTGGATAGCAGCCGCGATCCTGCTTGTCTTCGGGCTTCAGCCCTCGGGCATCCTGTTCCGGCCGGCATGGTCGAACGGCCTGCCCTTTCTCGTCCTGGCTCTGGTTGCACTTGTTTCAGGCGCGCTCGTGACGCCGGCGCTTCTGCCCTTCATTCCCTTCCGGTCGTTCGCGGTCAAGGGATGGATCGTCGGCCTGCTGTTGATCTTTCTGGCGCTGACGTCCGGCCTCGCGACTGTGCAGGGCCCGCTGCTTGTTGCGGCAATATATGCGCTCTTTCCCGCTTTGAGTTCGTATATCGCTCTTCAATTCACGGGCGCTACGACCTTTACCGGCATGACCGGAGTGAAGAAGGAGCTGAAATTCGCACTCCCCATCGACATCACGATTGCGGGAGCCGCGCTCGTTCTTCTCGCTCTTTTCAAATTGAAGGAATGGGGGCTCGTATGATATATCTTGCCGACGTTACAACGCTTCAGTATGACCGGGAAAAATGCGCGGGCTGCGGCAGGTGCGTGGAGGTGTGCCCGCGCGGTGTGTTTGTCATGCAGGACAAACGCGCAGCCATCACGGACAGGGATCTCTGCATGGAATGCGGCGCCTGCGCGAAAAACTGCGACTTCGGCGCGCTCTCCGTGGATGCCGGCGTGGGCTGCGCGTCCGCCATCATCACCGGCATGCTCACCGGCACCGAACCGGCCTGCGGATGCAGCGATGCGCCGAAAGGCAATAGCAGTTGTTGCTGACGCCGGATTCTGCTACAATGCTGTCCACGTCGGACGTAACCACGAGTCCCACAGCCGCATAAAAGGCGGCTGGACACTGAAGAAGCGGATCACTAAATGATATAGTCGGACGAAATCGGAAATAACTTCAAGTTCCGGGCGAAATATTTCAGGAATGAATCCGCATGTATCAGATCCTTTTCAGATTTGATCTGTGTCAAATGCATTTCCTGGATACAACCGGACGCACGGGTAAACATCATGTTCTCCGAACGCATGAACAACGTTAAAAGCTCCGCCATCCGCGACATCCTCAAGATTATTTCCAAACCCGGCATGATCTCGCTCGCCGGCGGCCTGCCCGCGCCGGAGCTGTTCCCAGTTGATGCGGTGAAGAAGGCCGCTGAACGTGTTTTAACTAAGTTCGGGGCCGAAGCTTTGCAGTATTCGTTTACCGAAGGCATTCCTGCACTTCGCGAGAAGATCGCGGAACAACTCAATCGTAGCGCCGGCGGCCTCACTATCGACAACGTCCTGATCACCCAGGGTTCGCAGCAGGGGCTCGACCTGATCGCAAAGGTTTTCATCAACAAGGGTTCGCTCGTCATGACCGAGAACCCGAGCTATCTGGGCGCGCTCCAGGCGTTCCAGCTTTTCGAGGCCGCCATCGAGCCGATCCCGTCCGACAGTCACGGCATCCTCGTGCCGGTCCTGCGTGAGCGGTTGAAAAAGCACAAACCCGTGTTCCTCTACATCATGCCGAATTTTCAGAACCCCACCGGCATTGCCTATCCTCTGGACCGGCGGCGGGAGTTGGTTGCCGCGGCCCGGGAACATGATGTCCTGATTGTCGAGGACGATCCGTATGGAGAACTGATCTTCGAGGGTGAGCGCCTGCCGACTCTGTTTTCGCTGGCCGGCGGCAGAAACGTCGTCCGCATGACCACGTTCTCGAAAACCATTGCCCCGGGCCTGCGTATTGCCTCGGTCGCCGCTGACCAGGAGCTCATAAAGAAGCTTGTCATCGCAAAGCAGGCAACGGACCTGCATACCAACTCCTTCGGGCAGTACCTTGTTCTTGAATATCTCGAAAGCGGCGGATATGAGGAGCACATCGCCCGTATCCGGCAGACATACCGCGAGCGCCGCGATGTCATGCTCGCAGCCATGGAACAATGGTTCCCCGAATCCGTGACCTGGAACAAGCCGGCGGGCGGCATGTTCTTCTGGGTCATGCTGCCGGCCTCGTGGGATGCGGCTGAAATTCTTCTCAAGTGCATTGAACACAACGTGGCCTTTGTTCCGGGGAGGGAGTTTTTCCCGGACGGTTCGGGCAAGAACACGCTGCGCCTGAATTTTTCAAACGCCGCGCCTCAATATATAGAGGAAGGCATCAGGCGCATGGGCGAGGTGTTCAAGACCCTTTCATAAAACATAACCTTCAGCAGGGGTACAGGATAAGAACCTGATAAACGCCTGTTTATCCTGTCCATCATCCTGTCATCCTGTTAAAGACATGGTTTCGGGTATCACACTCGTACCCCGGAGGATTTCGTGAACGTATCCGTGATTCTTGGGCATCCGTCCAGGAGCAGCTTCAATCATGCCATCGCAGCAGTCGCCGTGGCGCAGCTCAGGGAAAACGATCACCAGGTCTATTTTCACGATCTCTGCGAGGAGCATTTTGATCCGGTCCTTCCACCTGAGGAAATCCCAAAGAACACAACGCTTCCTTCACTCATCAAACAACACTGCGACGAGATCGCCCGCGCAGACGGCATCATTATCATCCATCCCAACTGGTGGGGCCAGCCGCCCGCGGTCCTGAAAGGCTGGATCGACCGCGTGCTGCGGCCCGGTGTGGCATACGAGTTCCTTGAAGGAGACAGCGGCGAGGGCGTGCCGCGCGGCTTGCTCAAGGCAAAAACAGCGGTCGTGTTCAACACCGCCAACACACGGGATGAGCGCGAACGCGCGGTCTTCGGCGATCCCCTCGAGTTGATCTGGCGAAACTGCATCTTCGGCCTGTGCGGGATAGCGGATGTGCGGCGGAGGACCTTTGGGGTCGTTGTTACAAGCACGGACGTGCGGCGCGAAGAGTGGCTGAATGAAGCGCGCGACCTCATCAACCGTGCTTTTCCGAAGCAGTGATGTTGTTTCCACCCCGCATAGTTATCCCCGAACGCTTCTCCCGGGGATATGGTTGTTAATACCGGATTCCCTATTAAACATCCGGGAATGACACTAGAGATGTGGCCTTCTCATCATGTCCTTATCGGGGGATCTTCAGCCGTGAAATCGCCATTCATTTTACTCTTTGCGCTTTTCTTACTTGCATTGCCTTCCTCGTACGCCGCAGCCATGGAACAAACGCCCCCCGAAAAGGCAACGGCTGTTCAGACGGCTTCACCGGCGCAGGACGCGTCCGATCCCTCATCCGATCATTTCTGGCCCGGCCGCCGCAAGGAGCAGTTTCAAAAGAGCTTCGGCTACGCGCTTTTCCCCTACCCCTACAGTCTGCCGGGCATCGGCATGGGCATCGGCCTCGTAGGCGGCGCCATGAACATCGCGGACACCTACACCGACGCCTACGGCATGATCTTTACCGGCGATGTGCGTGGTGAAGCATTCGCTGTGGGGGATATTCATCTCATCCCCCGGACCCTCATCCTGGACACGGGTTTCAGCGCTCTCAGCAAGGCTTCCATTCAGAGTTATGCCCAACGCGGAATGAACACGGAAAAAAACGATTACAGCCTCCTCGAACTCGGCGATACTGCGTACTACGGCGGCCGCCTGACCGCAACGTTCTTCGACCGGCGCTTCGAACTGTACGGGGCATGGTATGAAGGGGCGTCAAAACTCGAGGGCATCCTCGACAAGGACGGCAACGTGATTGTTTCGACGCAGAATGCGGAGCGCAAGAGGGGCCATAATACGCTTTTCGGAGTTCGTGTGGATCTCACGGACGACTACAACGATCCCCGCAGGGGGTTCCGGATCGATATTACCCGCACCCAGTCTCCTCCCCGCGGATCAGGCGCTGATTATTATATCATGGACTACAACACCACTGCCTACATCCCCATCGGCAGGCGCAGCA
Organism: Nitrospirota bacterium; assembly: GCA_035490495.1. Lineage (GTDB taxonomy): Bacteria > Nitrospirota > UBA9217 > UBA9217 > UBA9217 > JAJYKN01. The sequence continues at coordinate 1,714 of DATHDE010000264.1, read as the reverse complement.
CCTGGGCATTCAACTTCCTCCGCTCCGACGCAGTCGTTCTCCGGACAGGTGTGACGGACACAAGCAAACTTCAGAATGAGCAGGGTTTGAACTGCAATGATCTTACAGGGGAACAGAAGAAATTCTGCGACGAAGTGATCCTGAATATGGCCGCTGAAAACCAATACGGCACCGCAACGCAGCTCGGCGGTTTCAGCCGCCTGCGGTCCTACTCGCAGGGCCGGTACAAGGGCGCCCACACCCTGTTCTACGGCACGGAAATCCGCTGGAACCTGACGGATGAAACAACGCCGTTCAACATCTTCGTGATGAAGGACGTGCGCACCGCTGTCCAGATCGCGGCGTTTTATGAAATCGGAAGCACTGCGGACATACGGAGCCAGCTGGGCGATGTCTGGAGGGATTCCTACGGGCTGGGCCTGCGCGTGGTTACGGCTTCCGGCGTCGTGTTCCGGGGGGACCTCGCTTTCGGCCGGGAGGGGTTCGAACCGGAGATCTTCATCGGCTATCCGTGGGAACTGTGACGTCGTCCTGCTGTCGATTGACGGAGCGCTTAACGACCGGCTGCATCCCTCCGGACAAACATCATTCCCCGATAATCTTGACCAGTACGCGTTTTTTCCGACGGCCGTCGAATTCCCCGTAGAAAATCTGCTCCCAGGGGCCGAAATCGAGCTTGCCTTTCGTTACCGCGGCCACGACCTCGCGGCCCATGACCGAGCGCTTCAGGTGCGCGTCGGCATTGTCTTCGCCCGTATTATGCGCATACTGCGACACGGGTTCGTGCGGCGCCAGTTTTTCGAGCCATTTTTCGAAGTCGCCGAGAAGGCCGCGCTCGTCATCGTTGATGAAGACCGATGCCGTTATGTGCATCGCGTTCACGAGCACAAGCCCTTCCTGCACCCCGCTCTCCTGCAGGCAGTCCTCCACCTGCGGCGTGATGTTCACGAATCCCCTGCGCGCGGGGATATTGAACCAGAGTTCCTTGCGATATGATTTCATGTGCCTGCTCCTGCGATCTGTTGAAAATGCACATTCAGCCTGTCGGACTGTAGCGGCACCGCATCGCTATTTTCTGTCCAACGGACTGACATCGCCTCTCCTGAATCCAGCCACCGCCGGGAGGCTGTCCATTGCCCGATCGAGCGCGCTCCGTACCGTCTGCAGCTCATCCGAAACCCCGGTCTCCGTTCCTCCGAACGTCAGGATGGCGGCGATGATGCTTCGACTCGATATGCCGGATGTCGAACTGGACCAGACTTTTTTCTTTTCCTTCATATCATAGAGCGCGAGTGCCAGTTTCAAGGTATAGGAACGGTGCACAACGATATTTCCCTTCTCGTCATATCCCTCGATTTCGTTCAGGAGCACGTAATCCGGAGTAATACCGATGGGTTCACTCAGGTTTTGCGGATCAACACTTCCCTGCAGGAGACTTCCCTCGTTCACTCCCGAAGCTTCGCACCGGTAGACGTAATAGCCCTTCATGTAGCTGAAGGAAAATTGAGCATGCTCCAGCAGGTATTGATCCAGTTCATCCGTTGCCTGCGTTTTATCGATCTTGACGTTTGCATGCGGCACGCAGACGATGAATTTCGGCACGGCATCCGTCCTTGCCTGTACACCTGCTCCGGTTCTGGCCAGGATTGCCACCGAACGGCTGGTGCGTTTCAGATTCTCGCCAACATGCTGCTGCAGACCCACGAGCGCATCG
>DATHDE010000263.1:0-17814 GCA_035490495.1 Nitrospirota bacterium | reverse complement strand
GTGTCCGATGGGGGCCTGCATGGGGTCAGGCTCAGGAAATCAGGAAATAAGGATTGACGCATTCTTCTTTAGTTCCCAACTATTATACGAACGATCATTTCTGAACGAATAAGAGATTTTAGGCCTCTTGCTGCTTTGTGTCAAACGAAATATTGGTTGTCGCAGGGCAGGAAACTGAATTCAGGCAAATGAATAAGGAGAGGACAAAAAAAGAGCTGCCGATATTTCAGCAGCTCCTCGAATTGACTTGGCGACCCCGCGTTAATAGGGCAGGTTCGGAGAGATTTGTCCATGGCAAAGCCTATCGGCAATAGCTGAAATTGGCGCCCTGTGCCAATTCCTTATTTCCTAAGCCTGACCCCAAGTAGCCCCCTCCCGCACCTCCTCAAGCAGCGCGGCAAACCGTTCATCTGATTTCGCCGCTTCGATGAGCGCCCTGATCATGGAGCGCCCTCCGCCTTGACGGGCGTGTTTTTGTAGTCGTTATCCTTCCGCTTCCCCAGGTCCATGCACGACCCTTCGGGCCATTTGTAGTCCTTCATCTCTTCAACGAGGAACGATTCCCCGAGCGGCCTGTTTACCAGTCGTTTCGCATAGGCCCATTGCAGTTCCTGAAACAGGTCGATGTCCTTCGGCTCGAACTTGCCGGATTCGATCTTTTTCATCTGCGTCTTGACCTCTTTGGGATACGCCGTAGGATTAAGCTTCACGTGAACGGTCTTGCCGGTCGATACCTGCCGGACGTAGAATTCGCTCTCGGTCAGGGTGTTGTCTATGGCGTGGCTTCCGAAGCGGGCGCGGGCGCCGGTGAGATATGCCGCCACGTCCCCGCCGCAGGCCGAATTGTTCGACACGATCTGCAAATCCGTGCGGTCAACAACCTTATCGGGAAAGAGCGTGTCAAAGGCGACCCGGAGCGACGCCGCGCTCTCCACGAGCCCGCCGCAGAAGTGGCCGTGATACTTGATGAGGTCTTTGATCGTGATCCGCTTCGTCTGCTTTGCATATCTGCCGTATTTGTTCTCCGTATCGCGCACTTGGAACACCGGAGCGTAGGGTGCCGTTCCGAGCCATTCCGGGAAGTACCAATCGGTTTGCGCTTCCTTGTCATTCATGGCAGTTGCCTTTCCTGATTCACCTGCAGAGGCATGAGATGGAACGGCCATTCCAATCGCTATCATCACAGCAAGTAGTCTGATCATAATGTGCATGGTCCTCGTCCTCCACGTTTGTAGAAACAACCCCGCCGTTTCATCGGTGCGAATGCCCAAGATGGCTGTTGCCTTCGCTTACTGTGCAGTAAAGCCCGTTATCGCAGCAGTCCGCGCACTCCATTTGCAGCACGGCATGCTTCAAACCCTGATCCGACAGCAGCCGCTCGATCTTCTTCCGTAGTGCGTCCGCTTCGCTGATCTTCTGGTCATGGACCTGTATATGGCCTGAAAAGGCAGGAACGCCGTGTCCGATGGGGGCCTGCATGGGGTCAGGCTCAGGAAATAAGGATTGACGCATTCTTCTTTAGTTCCCAACTATTATACGAACGATTATTGCTGAACGAATAAGAGATTCTAGGCCTCTTGCTGCTTTGTGTCAAACGAATTGTTGGTTGTCGCAGGGCAGGTAACTGGATTCAGGCAAATGAATAAGGAGAGGACAACAAAAAAAGAGCTGCCGAAATTTGGCAGCTCCTCGAATTGATTGGCGTCCCCAGGTTAATTGAGTCCGCTTTATTTATTTGTTATCCTGACGTGCTGTAGTAAGGCACGTCACACCCTTTGACTGTTTAAGGCCGTGCTTTTTCGTTTGTCCTGATCATCCAACATGAATGATCGCGACAGGGCAGGAATCCGCAGCCTCCTGCACCTTATCCTTCAGGGTGTCCGGAACCTGGCCGACTGACGGATCGTTTCCGACCTGATATTTCGCGACTACCTGGGTCCAGGAGTCCGCAGAATTCTGCTCAAAGACCTCCGGGCAGCCCGTCCAGCATGTTTCGCAACTCGTGCACTGGTCCCTGTCGATCGTCACCTTTACGTTTGCCATTACAGCACCTCCCTTGGTTGATTGTATTCACGATCCTTTTTAGGAATGAAGAAAGACACGACAAAAAAAGATCTGCCGGATCTCGGCAGCTCCTCGAATTGATTTGGCGTCCCCAGGGGGATTCGAACCCCCGTTATCGCCGTGAAAGGGCGGTGTCCTGGGCCGGGCTAGACGATGGGGACTTCTAACAGCAATGCAAAGTTCAGAGTACAGAGTTCAGAGTAAAAAATAAAAACCGGCAGAAAGATTTTACTTTGTACGGTGAACTCTGTACTCTGAACTGTATTTATGGTGAGCCGGGTGGGATTCGGACCCACGACTCCCGCCTTAAAAGGGCGGTGCTCTACCAGCTGAGCTACCGGCCCGCGCTTACACGCGAAGAGGCGTATAATATCAGAGAACTGCCGACATTGTCAACAGGAAATCCCTGCGGAATGCATCACTTTCCCGTCTTTTTCCTGAACGGCTGCTCGAGGATGATCGTCTCGTCCCTGCGCGCGCCGGTCGAGATGATCGTGGGCTTCACCCCGCACAGTTTGCAGAGCTTCTCCACGTAGGACCGCGCTTTTTTCGGCAGGCGGTCGTATTTCCTGATGCCGATGGTGTTTTCCTTCCATCCGGGCAGGGTGATGTACTGCGGCGTGCCCTTTTCCAGCACGCTCAGCTCGGACGGCATCTCCTCGTAGAGTTTCCCGTTGTATTTGTAGCCCACGCAGATCTTGAGTTCGTCCAGATCGTCGAGCACGTCGAGCTTGGTGATGGCGGCGCTCGTCATGCCGTTCACGCGCACGGCGTGGCGGATGACCAGCGTGTCGGCCCAGCCGCAGCGCCGCGGCCTGCCCGTGGTCGCGCCGTACTCCTTGCCCCGCGCGCGAAGATGCTCGCCCAGCTTGTTGTCCTGCTCCGTGGGGAACGGTCCGCTGCCCACGCGCGTGGTGTAGGCCTTCACGATGCCGACCACCTCGGTGATGGCATTCGGACCGAGGCCGAGGCCGGTGCACGCGCCGCCCGCGGTGGGGCTCGACGACGTGACGAAGGGATACGTGCCGTGGTCCACGTCGAGGTGCGTTCCCTGCGCGCCTTCGGCCAGGATCTTTTTATTCCTGGCGAGGGATTCGCCCAGGAAGAGCGACGTGTCGGCAACGTATTTCCTGAGCCGCCTGCCGTAGGCCAGGTACTCCTCGTAGATCCGGTCCAGGTGCACCTGCGACGCGCCGTAGTAGCGCTCGAGCAGGAAGTTGGCCTCGCCGGTGTTGCACGCCAGCTTCTCGCGGAACGCCGCGGCGTCGAACAGATCGGCCAGCCGGATGCCCTTGCGGTTGATCTTGTCGGCATAGGCCGGGCCGATGCCGCGGCCCGTGGTTCCGATCTTCTTGTCGCCTTTGAGCTTCTCGCTCGCCATGTCGATGGCTTTATGGTACGGCATGATGAGATGGGCGTTCTTGCTGATCAGGAGATTGCCGCCGAACCTGATCCCCCGCTTGGCCATGGCGTCCATTTCTTCCAGCAGGGCCGACGGGTCGAGCACGACGCCGTTTCCGATGACGCACTTCTTGCCCTTGTGCAGAATGCCCGACGGGATCAGGTGCAGAATGAACTCATTTGATCCCACGACCACCGTGTGGCCGGCATTGTGGCCGCCCTGGTAGCGCGCAACGACGTCGGCGCGCTCGGTCAGCAGATCGATGATCTTGCCCTTTCCTTCATCTCCCCATTGGGAGCCGACTACGACGAGTACCGGCATGGCTTAACTCCCCCGGCGTCCCGTGCAACAAACGGGACGTCCTGGAAATCGCAGATGCGAAATTTCTTCCCCCAGCTCCGATTTCCGGTTTTCAACATACAATTTTCAATTCGTCCCGGCCAGCCGGAACGTCAGATGCGTATCTGCTTCACGGACAGCACGTTCGGCAGCTGCTTGATCTTTTTCATCAGTTCGTCGTCCACGGTGTTGTCGATGCTCACGACCGACATGGCCAGGCCGCCCTGCGTCTCGCGGCCGAACTGCATGCGCGCGATGTTCACGCCGTTCTGGCCCAGGAGCGTGCCGATGCCGCCGATGACGCCCGGCTTGTCGTTGTTCATCAGCACGAGCATGTCGCCCTCGGGCACGGTCTCCATGGGGAAGTTGTCCACCTGGATGATGCGGGGCTCCTTCCTGCTGTTCAGCGTTCCCGACGCGGACACATCCTTGCCCCCCGCCTTGATCCTGAGCGTGATGAGGCTCGTGTACTCCGACGCGCCGCTCGACCTGGATACCTTGACATCGATGCCCCGGTCCTTGGCGATGAGCGGAGCGTTCACGTAGTTCACATTTTCCTGCAGCGTGGGCGTGAGCAGCCCCTTGAGCGCGGAAAGCGTGATCGGTTCCAGCTTCAGGTTCGCCACATCGCCGCTGTACTCCACGGTCGCCTGCGTGAGGCCGCCGTCGGAAAGCTGGGCGATGAAGAGGCCCATGCGCTCCGCGAGATTGATGTACGGCGAGAGCGTCGGGAGCTGGTCCGCGGGCACGGACGGCACGTTGACGGCGTTGCGCACGGTCCCGGCGATGAGATAATCGACGACCTGCTCGGCCACGGCCACGGCGACGTTCTCCTGCGCTTCCAGCGTCGACGCGCCGAGATGGGGCGTTGCGATGAAGTTGTCGAGCGCGAGCAGCGGATGGTTCTCGGGCGGCTCTTTTTCGAACACGTCGAAGGCCGCGCCCGCAACCTTGCCGCTCTTGAGCGCTTCGTGGAGATCCTGCTCGTTGACGATGCCGCCGCGCGCGCAGTTGATGATGCGCACGCCGTCCTTCATCTGGGCGATCGTGTTCCTGTTGATGAGGTTCGCGGTTTCCTTCGTCTTCGGCGTGTGCACGGTGATGAAATCGGAGCGCTGATAGATCGTCGCAAGGTCCGCCAGCTCGATGCCGAGGGACTTGGCCTTCTCCGCGGAGATGAAGGGATCATACGCCAGGACCTTCATGCCCAGGCCGATGGCGCGGTTCGCCAGGACGCCGCCGATGGCGCCCAGGCCGATGATGCCCAGGGTCTTGTCGTACAGCTCCACGCCTTCGAATTTCTTCTTCTCCCACTTGCCCGCCTTGAGCGAGGCGTAGGCCTGCGGGATCATGCGCGCGCAGGCGAAGATCATGCCGAGGGTGTGCTCGGCGGTCGTGACCGTGTTGCCGCCCGGCGTGTTCATGACCACGACGCCTTTTTTCGTGGCCGCGGGAATGTCGACGTTGTCCAGGCCGCTGCCCGCGCGGCCCACGACCTTGAGCTTTGCGGCCTTCTCGAGAAGCGCTGCCGTGACCTTCGTGGCCGACCGGATGATGAGGCCGTCGTACTCGCCGATGATCTTTTCGATCTCCTCGGCCGAGGTCTTGCTCCGGGCGTCGACTTCGAGCCCGGCTTTTTTCAATATCTCCACCCCGATGGGCGAAAGGTTGTCGCTGATCAGAACCTTCATGGAACCTCCAAACCTGAAGTAGTAACCACGGATGAACAGGATGAGACGAGAGCTGGTGAAAATCCGTTTTTGTATTATCCGCCCTTATCCTCTCATCCTGTCAAGGCATTTGTCTTACTTCATTAATATTTCCTCTGCTGCGGCGACGCCGGTGCCGAGCTTCACGGGATGGCCGAGGCCTTTCAAGACCATCTCGATGCCCGCGAGGGCGGTGATCACGTCGAACGTGTCGGCGTAGCCCAGGTGCGCGATGCGGAAGATCTTGCCCTTCAGCTTGTCCTGGCCGCCCGCACCCGTGATGCCGTATTTCTCGCGGAGGTTCTTGTAGATGGCCTGGCCGTCCACGCCCGCGGGCGCTTCGATGGCGGTAAGCGCGTTCGAAGGGTTCTCCTTCGGGAAAAGTTTGAGTCCGAGCGCTGCTGCGCCCGCACGCGTCGCTTTCGCGAGCCTTTCGTGCCGGGCCAGAACATTCTCGAGCCCCTCCTCCTGGAGCATCTTGATGCAGGAGTTCAATCCGATGATGAGCGTCACGGCCGAAGTGAAGAGCGTCTGGTTCTTCGCGAGATTTTCGCGCTCTTTCTTGAAGTTGAAGTAGAACTTCGGCGTCTTGGCCGCGTCGGCCGCCTTCCAGGCCTTGTCCGACACGGATACGAACGCAAGACCCGGGGGAAGCATGACGCCCTTCTGCGATCCGCCGATCATGACGTCGATGCCCCACTCGTCCGTTCTGAGATCGTGCGCCACGAGCGCGGAAATAGCGTCAACGATGAACAACGCATCGGTCTTCTTCACGATCGAGGCAAGCGCCTTGACATCGTGGTACACGCCGGTCGAAGTTTCATTTGCCTGGACGAACACTGCCTTGATCCGGGGATTCTTTTTGAGCGCGGCCTCCACTGCTTCGGGCTTCACGGCATAGCCCCACTCGACGGCGATCTCCTCCACCTTCATGCCGTAGGCCTGGCAGATCTTCGTCCAGCGTTCGCCGAACTTCCCGCCGTTCACCACGAGCACGTCATCTCCCGGATTCAGGAAGTTGTTCACCGATCCGACCATGCCGCCTGTTCCCGTGGAGCAGAGGATCAGAACGTCGTTCTTGGTCTGATAGAGCCACTGGAGGCCTTTTTTCGCCGAATCGAGGACCGGAACAAAATCAGGCGCACGGTGATGGATGATGGGCATTGCCATGGCCATAAGCGCTTCCGGCGGCACGGGCGTCGGGCCGGGAGCCAAGAGATATTTTTTCTGCATAAGTGTACCCTCCATTGTTATAACGGCAACAGGCGACAAGGCCCGTCAGGATGTCCGTTCGTGTGAGATTGAAGACGCAGCAATCTTGTCTGAAAAAGATTAGAGTCCCGCCGGGGCGGGACCTATGCCCGGGGTTGGTGTGTCGCTGGGATATTGTGGATGTCTATGTTGTTTCACGGAAAAACCGCCTCTCCTGGTTTCCCTCTAAGGCGAAAACGACATGACACTAACATACAGGGGTAAAAATTGTCAAGAAAATAGTTGCAGCCGGGAAAAAGACTTTTTCTCAAGGCATTCCGGCAGCCGGGCCTTTATTTCTGGGGCACCACATCCATGATCAAACTGAACGACAGCGCGGGGGCCGTGCGGTCGTTCGTATAGACCGTGACATGCTTGACGAGGGGGCCCTGCCTCCCTTTCGTGTCTACGACCGCCCGGATGCGGCCCCATTCTCCGGGTGCGAGGTGATCCGAACTGATCACCGCTGCCGTGCATCCTCACGAGGGAACAACCCGCTCGATGATCAGCTGCTCGCTGCCGCTGTTTGTGATTTCGAAAACGTGGGACGCTTCAGCGCCCTGGGCGACCTTGCCGAAATCAAACTGCAGCTCCTTCGCGGACAGCTTCGGTCCCGCGATTTCGCCCGCAAAAAGAAGGGCCGCGGTCGCCGCCATGCAAACTGCAGCCAAGAACGCGCTGTATGCTTTCACATTTCCATCCGATCCGGAACGGGCCTCGTCACAGCCCGATCTTTTTCTGGTAAATCATGCTGACCAGCTCGTCGCGGGTGATGAGCCCTTTTTCAATGAGCAGGGTGACGAGCGCGTCGAGTTTTATTTTCGTGTCTTCCAGCGCCTGCGTGATCGCTTCATCACGCGGAAGGATGGGAGACGCATCATCGCTCTCCGCGGTCCGGGGCATGTTGAGATCGCTTCCGCGGATGATCTCCATCTTTCCCCCGTCCGCACGCCCCTTGACATGAAAGAGCGATTTCGACGCATCGCGGTTGATCCGTTCGCCGTCGTAATATTTGCTGATGGCGTCCTTGATCTCCGACTTCATGGCCAGGGCTGGTTTGATGGTGAGCCCCGTAATGAACCGGATTTCGTCGATCGCCTCGATGTCCAGCGGATCCGACATGGCCACGACCAGCGCCCCCTTTTCCTTGGCTGCGGGCATGACATGGTATTTTTTCGCCACATCGGCCTTCAGCAGCTTGGTGATGCTCTCGGGAATATCGGGCTCGAACAGGTTCACGTAGGGAATCTTGAGCTTTTCCGAGACAACGCGGGCGATGTCCTCCTCCCGGACAAACTCCAGCTCGACGAGGATGTTCCCCAGTTTGCCGCCCCAGTTCCGTTGATGCGACAGTGCCGACTGAAGCTGGAAATCATCGATGATCCCCGCTTCCTTCAGCATATCGCCGAGTTTCTTCATTTCGGCCATGGCGCCTCCTTGGACCGAAAATCGTCTGCGCAATAAACCCAAGTAATTTGATTATAAACTCCGCATATATAAGATGTCAATGTGTTTTGAAGGTTGTACGCGCGTTAAACTCAGTCGCGGTCTCCAACGCCTGCAGCGCCGGTCCGGGGGGCGAGCAGGTGGTCGGCATCCACCCGGCCCAGCGATGCAAGGAGGCTGGCTTTGATCCCCGGATGGCCCCGCTCAAGCTCGGCAAGCAGGGCCTTGATGCTGGTGCGCTTCAAATCGAGGTCTCCGCACGCCGGACACGCGCAGCAGGCAATCGGAAAACCCTCGTCAGCGGCGAATCGGATGATGGCTTCCTCAGGCACATACACAAGAGGCCGGATAACGACCGTCCTGCCGTCGTCCGCATGCAGCAGCGGCGACATTGCCTTGATCCTGCCGTTGTAGAACATGTTCAGGAGCAGCGTCTCGATGAAGTCGTCGCGGTGATGTCCAAGGGCGATCTTCGAGCACCCCAGTTCCCGCGCCTGGGTGTAGAGCACGCCCCGCTTGATGCGGCTGCAGAGCGCGCACGGCGTGTCGTCAGGACCGAGCTTTTCCAGCAGCAGGGTGTGCACCGGGGCCTGCACAACGCGGTAGTCGCACCCCGCGGCTCGAAGACGGCTTTCGACGATGTTGGTCTGAAACCCGGGGAATCCCGGATGGACAATGACAACGGTAAGCGAAAATTCAACGGGCGCCCGCGCCTGCAGACGCTGCAGCATATGCAGCAGGGTCCAGCTGTCCTTGCCGCCGGAGAGGGCGACCAGGATGCGGTCGCCGTTTTCTATGAGGCCGAAATCCCCGATAGCCCGGCCTGTCAGACGTCTTATTTCGCGCTCTGTTTCCCGTTCCATATATTCTCTTCAATCACCGGGGCTCATGCATGACGCCTCCGGCGGGCGTGAGCAGGGGGATGTTAAAACCCTTGCTCCTGTCTCTTCCTAATCATACGGAGAGCCGGCTCATGAAAGAAAAAGGGCTTCCGGAACGATCCGGAAGCCCTGGGAACCGGCGGGAAGCTATCGTTTCTTCTTTGCCGCTTTCTTTTTTGCCTTTTTTGCCGCTTTTTTCTTTGTTGCTTTTTTCTTGGCCGTCTTCTTTTTCGCCGCTTTTTTCTTGGCGGCCTTCTTTATTGCCTTCTTCGCCGCTTTCTTTTTGGCCTTCTTTGCAGCTTTCTTCTTCGGCGCTTTCTTCGCTACCGCAGGTGCTGCTGCTTCGAGAGCTCCGGGTTTTTCCGGTACTGCAAGCTGGGTGGTTTCCAACCCGCAGCAGTACACCGGCTCCTCATAGACATCGCCCGATCTGGTAACATTTATTCTCCTGCCGCATACCCTGCATTCGAACTTTACGATCTTCTCTGTTGCCATACGCGTTGTCCTCCTTCATATACGATTGACCCGCCGGAAGCGGATGGATTGCGCATTGATTCGGAGAAGCTCAGCCAGCATGCTCGTGCAGCAGAGAGAGCGGCACACCTGAAAAATGCCCTCGCCTTCTCAACGGCTACTCTAAAATCATCTTGAATAAATGTCAAGATATTTCATTGAAATCATCTTTTTTTACGAATCGCTCATGATCGCGCGCCCGGGAACCTCAGCACCACGAGCGCGGCTGTTTCTTGTTTGCATGAACCATGGCGGTCTTTCGCTTGTCTGCCTGCTGCAGCTCCCAGATCTGTTCCAAACCCTCAATGGCAGCGGACAGTGCTTCATCCGTCGTCTCGCCGTCCCACGTCTTCGACTCGGCAAGGCGATACAATTCCATGATCGCTTCTTTCAGAGTCATTTTACCCCCTTGAATCAGCAGGTTATCAGCATCCCCTCTGCAGAACGCCGTCCCGGTCCTGAATAAAAAAGCCGGAAGAAACATCTCCCGGCTTCATCGTAAGGGTCGTGGGTACGACCAGAAATTGAATGCAAACTTATAGAAGCTCACCAGACCTCCGGAGGCCCGAGATGAGAGTCCGCTGCTCTATGCGCTTTCCTGCTCCTGTTCAGCGCCGTGCCCGTGCGCATGTTCGCTCAGGCGCACTTCGAGAAACCGCAGCCGCGGCAGAACGCGCATCCCTCGCCGAATTCCAGAAGCCCGCCGCAGTCGGGACACTCGGGGCACAGGCCCATATGGTTCTTGTTTTCTCCCTGGGTGCAGTCCGACGATGTGTAGGGCACGTTGGACAGCGCTGCCGCAGCCTTGGGCTTTGCATGGTGCTTTGTTCCCATGCCGTCTTTTGCGTAGCGCTCCAGCGCCCTGCCCACGGCATCGGGGCAGGACAGGATCGAGCCTCCCTCGCCCCAGGCAGGCGACGGACAGCGGATGCCCTTGACCTGCTTGATGATCGAATCAATGGACACGCCCGAACGGAGCGCAAGGGACACCATGCGGCTGACGGCTTCCGACTGGCTGGCTGCGCATCCGCCTGACTTGCCCATGGTGGAGAACACCTCGCAGATGCCCTCGTCGTCTTCGTTGATCGTAATATAGAGGTTGCCGCACCCCGTGGGGATCTTCTGGGTGATGCCGCGGGTGAGCATGGGGCGGTTCCGGGGCTTCTTTTCCTCGGCCAGCTCCGGAGACGCCGATGCGACCGTGACCGGCTGGGCTGCCGCCCTGCGTGCCTTCTCCGTGGCGCCCGTGGAAAGCACCTGCTCCTCGCGGGACCCGTCACGGTAGATCGTGACGCCTTTGCAGCCCGTTTTATACGCGAGGAGATAGGCTTTTTCCACGTCTGCAGACGTTGCGCTGTGCGGGAAATTCACCGTTTTCGAAACGGCGTTGTCCGTGTATTTCTGGAAGGCCGCCTGCATGCGGATGTGCCATTCCGGCGTGATGTCATGAGCCGTGACGAACACGCGCTGGATGTCCTCGGGAACGGCCGGGACGTTCGTGCAGCCGCCGTGGTCGGCGATGTTCTTCATGAGTTCGCGGGAGTAGAAGCCGCGCTTCCGCGCGACGTTCTCGAACACGGGATTCACTTCAATAAGCTCCGCTCCGTCGAGCACCCTCCGCATGAACGTGAGCGCGAAAACGGGTTCGATGCCGCTGGAACAGCCGGCGATAATCGACAGCGTCCCGGTCGGGGCGATCGTCGTCACCGTGGCGTTTCGCATCGGCGCGCCCCCCGGCCGGTCGTAGATGCTTCCCTTGAAATTCGGGAAAACGCCGCGCTCCGCGGCGAGTTCCTCGCTCATTTTCCTGCCCTCATCGGTGATGAACTTCATCACCGTTTCGGCGGTCCGCACGGCGTCTTCGGAATTATAGGGAATGTCCATTTCGAGCAGCATGTCGGCAAACCCCATCACGCCCAGCCCGATCTTGCGGTTCGCCCGGGTCATCTGGGAGATTTTTTCGAGCGGATAGCGGTTGACGTCGATGACATTGTCGAGGAAATGGACGGCCTGGCGAACAGTGCGCCGGAGCTTGTCGAAATTGATCGTTCTGCCGTGGGGCGACAGCATCCTTGCCAGATTGATCGAGCCCAGATTGCAGGATTCATACGGCAGCAGCGGCTGCTCGCCGCAGGGGTTGGTGGACTCCACCATGCCGATATGCGGTGTGGGGTTGTACTGGTTGATGCGGTCGAGATAGACGATGCCCGGATCGCCGTTTTTCCATGCCATGTTCACAATCGTGTCGAATACCTTCCGCGCCTGGAGCCGCTTCACGACGATCCTGTTGCGGGGCGATACAAGCTCGTACTCCCCGTCATGCTCCACGGCGTCCATGAACGCGTCGGTCAGGGCAACGGAGATGTTGAAGTTGTTCAGCCGGTCGTTCTGCTGCTTGCAGGTGATGAAGTCGAGGATGTCCGGGTGCTCGACGGAAAGGATCCCCATGTTCGCGCCCCGGCGCGTGCCGCCCTGCTTGACCGTCTCCGTGGCCGCGTCGAACACGGTCATGAAGGATATGGGGCCCGAGGAAACGCCCTTGGTCGACTTCACCACGTCGTTTTTCGGCCGGATGCGCGAGAAGGAGAAGCCCGTGCCGCCGCCGGACTTGTGAATGAGCGCGGCGTGCTTTACGGACTCGAAGATCTCGTCCATGGAATCGCCCACGGGCAGCACAAAGCACGCGGAAAGCTGTCCCAGCTCCCGGCCGGCGTTCATGAGCGTGGGGCTGTTGGGCAGAAATTCGAGGGAGGTCATGAGGTGGTAGAATTCCGCCGCCGTGCGCTCGATCTCTTCATCCGATTTGCCGTAGGCGCGGTCTCCTTCGGCAATGGTGCGGGCAACGCGGGTAAACATGTCAGCTGCCGTTTCAACCACCGTTCCGTCTTCATTGCGCTTGAGATAGCGCTTTTCGAGAACCTTGAGGCAGTTTTCGGACAGGTTCAGTCCGCTCGCGGAAGCCGATGTGGAAACGGGTGCTGCACTTTTCATAACTCCCTCCATGGAGAAAAAAGAATAAAAAATTAATTCGGGGCGGCCTGTTGAACCGCCCCGGTGTCGTGTGCTACCTAGAGAACCATGAGCCGCAGCTGCGCAATTCGTTTTTTAATGCAATACCCATCTCACCTGCCTGCGTTGTCTGTTTCACTCAGTTAAAGCGTATTGCGGTATTGCGCGTAAACCTGGGAAAAGAAGTTGTCGTAGGATGCTCAAGCCGCTGATTACTGCCAGCGTTACGGAGTATAACACAACATGTAGTGTTGTCAAGACGTTTTTTATACCACATATAGTCTGCATTGACAGGCATTTCATGAAACATCGATAGCAGAGGGGCTGAAAAGGCGCATAAATAGCGGACAAAAACACTCAGCAATAAACACCACAGAAAAACGCCGCATCCATGGCGGTTTTTTAAAGCGATCAGGCGGGATAACGGATAAAAAAGGGAATGGGAATGGGAATGGGAACGGGAAGGTTGCCCCGGCTCAACGCATCTTCATCTTCAGAAACATGCCCAGGGCTTTGTCCGAGAATTTGATATGGGTTACGAGCCAGTCGGTACAGAGCTCTTTCGTCTCCTGTGCGACCTCGGGAACGATACCTTCTTTGTGTATTCGATCCTTCAGCTTTCCGAAGCTCTTTATGAATTGCTGGTGCTGCGACAGGTGCGCGGACCTGCTCGAATACGCGTATTTGGTCATATACGCCTCTTCGGTTCCGAAATGTTGCGCGACATACTCGGACAAGAACTGGACGGTCCTGTCTATTTCAGAGCGTTTGACTACGCCCTGATCAAAGGTTGAGAACAGGCTGTCGATCCGCTTGAAAAGTTCGACATGCTGCGCGTCGATTTCCGAAGAGCCGGTCGCAAGATCCGGGGTCCATTGTATCTTCATCGATAGCGCTCCCTCCAGGGGAACGTGCAATCCGGTTGCAGGGCACAGCAAAACGTACTGGTTTGCCAAGAGCTGCATTCATTTTCCCGCGTGGTTGTATTATCGGCAGGACGGGAAATAACTTTACCGTGTGTATGAAGGCGGGAAGGCGTGGTCTATTCCACGACCCATACGGCGCAGCTCTGCGCCTCGTGAATGAGCCGGCTTGATATGCTTCCGAAAAGGAATTCCTCGGTTTTCGTTTTATGGCCGCGGCCCACGACAACGGTGCAGCACGAGGCGTCGCACCGGGTCTCGAGGATCGCCTCCGACAGCGACTTTCGTGCTTCAACGCAAACCTGCACGCGCACTGCGTCCTGGGGGAAGCCTGACTGGACCAGCAGGCGCCGGTACTGCTCGAGCATGGCATTCGCCGAAACGAGCTGTTGTTCGATCCATGCGTCTTTTTCCTGCTCGGAATCGAAGAAATCCATTTCCTTTTCAGGGATGATCGAAATGAGCGTGGCAATGAACCCGGGAACGCCGCCGAGCAGATCGGCGACATAAAGCACGGCCCGGCGCGCGCTGTCCGAATCGTCCACGGCAATGATCAGGTGTTTGTTCTTCTTTGCTTGTGTCGTCGCTGGGCTCATACACCTTCTCCTTTCGGGATGATCGGCATCTCGGTCGGCGAGGGAACATCCGTCAGCTAGATCCCCGTGGCTTTTTTCAGCTCCTCCCTGGCTTCCCCCAGATCAGCGAGCAGCTCCCGCGTATCTTCATAGAACACCGACGCGCCGGCGGAGAAGTGGCGCAGAATGCGGTTCAGCGTTTCCGGGATATAGGGGAAAATCTTCCCGAGATTGCTCACCCTGTTGTGGAATACGATGCCAACATCGTCCCCGTCCAGCCGCTCCAGGAGCGCGGGGTTGTCCTGCATAAGCTGGTGCGTCGTTACGTCACCGCGGCCGGTCAGGAACACGAGAACGTTGCCGAGGCCGAACAGGTCGTACCCGAACCGGCTTTCCCCGTGGCGGTAGTTGAAATCGAAATCGATCCACCGGAACCAGCCCGTGCTGCTGTCCCTGATGATATGATCCCGCCGGATATCGCCGTGTTTTTCGTTGTGTTCGTGCAGGAACCGGATAGCCTCGACGATTTTGATGTAGGAATCAAGGATGCCGGGAAAATGATGGAAGAAATAATCATGATGATCCGTGCCCAGCCCGTGCGGCAGCTGATTGAGCGATGTGCCGCTGATGAAGTCGAGGATGCGAAGCTGCTTGCCCTCCGAGTCGAACACGGTTCGTCCCTGCATGAAGTCCGGCCTGCCGCGCACGAGTTCGAGGATGCGCGCCTCCTTTTCCGGACTCCGGACACATTCGAACACATAGCCGCCGACTTTCGCCTCGAACCGCTCCCGGAAGACCCACTTGAGAATTTTGACCTCGCCCGTCGCGAGGTTGCGCGCGCGCTTGACCCAGAACTTCGGTTCGTCGTCGATGCCGAACCTGCCTTCCCGCTCGTTGTTCCGGACCAGGTACGGAACGCCTTCGAGCACGACCACATCGCCGTATTCTATGCGCAGGAAGTCGGCTGTGTCCTTGATCGTCACATGCTTTGGCGCATTCTCCTGCGGGAGCCATCGCCGTATCATGCGGATGAGCTCTTTTTCAGTGTACTCGCACCCGGTCCTCGTCATACTTCATTATAGCAAACCTCGTCCCCGGACGGACCGGACCGCTTCGGCGCGCTGCGTATGGTGCGCGGCGGATCCTGCGGGGCCGGCGGTCCGCACCCGTCCCGTCGGACCGCAGTGTTCCATGTTTTCACTTGACTTTTGGGGTGAATAACGCTAATTTCCCCCTGATACAAATCAGCGTCGCCGGTTCTTCCGGTCGGCGCAGGGAGGCGTAGCCCGGCTCATGTCGTATCAGATCAAACTCGAAATTTTCGAAGGTCCCATGGACCTTCTTCTGCACCTCATCAGGAAGCACGAACTCGACATCTACTCCATCCCCGTTGCACTCATCACCCAGCAATACCTTGAGTACCTGGAGCTCATGAAGAGCCTCGATATGGAAATTGCGGGCGACTTCCTGGTGATGGCGTCCACCCTCACGCACATCAAGTCGAAAATGCTCCTCCCGCCGCCTGAACATCCCGAAGACGAGGAGGACGGCGTAGATCCGCGGGCGGAGCTCATCCGCAGGCTGCTCGAGTACAAGAGCTTCAAGGAGGCAGCGTCATCCCTCGCCGAAAAGGAAGAGACCTGGTCGCAGGTATACACGCGCCAGGCGGAACGCGCTCCGGACGTTCCGGCGGACGACGATCCGCTGCTTTTCGATTTTCATCTCTTCGATCTTCTTGCCGCGCTCAAGGACGTCATGGCGCGTGTGCCCGACGCCGGGTTCGAGGTGACGGCCGAAGCGGTCTCGATTACCGAAAAGATCTCGCAGATCCTCGCGCGGCTCGAGGTCGCGGACAGCCTGCTCTTCGCCGACCTGTTCGAAGGAAGCTCGTCCAAAGCCCAGGTGATCGGCACGTTCCTCGCCCTGCTGGAGCTCGTCAAAACGCGCGTGGTCAAGGCGGTGCAGATCGAGCAGTTCGGCGCGATCAGGATCATGAAAGCCGTGCGCGAAACGGCTGCGAATGCCGATACGGCGACGGGGAATTTGTTCGGATAAGAACACAGGGGCAAGGGACCTTAGTAAAAAAAGGGACCAGGGTCCGGTAGCCAGTAGCCGGGCAACCTTTAAGACCTTCGTTGCTTTCACAGCATCCCCTTGCTGCTGGCACCTGGCTGCCGGCTACTATCTTTTATGAAACCCGACATCAAAGCGCTTGCACTGGAAAAAAAATTCGGAGAGATCGAGACCGCGGTCTACGCGGACCGTTCACTCATCGGTCAGCTCGTGGGGCTGCTGGGGGAAAAGAACGGCGATCTGCGTTCGGGCGTGCTGAACCTGCTCTCGCGCGTAGGCTTCGATTACCCCAATGATACCCGGCCCCACCTCCCCACGCTTATCGCGCTGCTCGACGATCCGGACATGTTTATCAAGATCGACGCGGCGAACGCGGTCGGGAACCTGGGATTCAGCTTCAAGGATTCCGCGGCCGCGGCATCGCCGATATTGAAGCGGCTTCTGCACCACGAGCAGAGCCTGGTGCGGCAGGAGGCGGCCTACGCGCTCGGCAACATCGGCTTTGCCCACACGGATCTCGTGCGGGACGCGGTGCCGCGCCTCATCGAAATCCTCGAACGGGGAGATGACGACGAGCGGGAGGCCGCAGCGCACGCCCTGGGCAAGGTCGGCATCAACGCGCCCGAGCTCATCCGCGGCATCCTGCCGAAACTCGTCGAAGTGCTGGAGTTCTCGAAGGAGGCCACCTGCGGCGGCGTGCTGTTCGCCCTCGGCGCCATCGGGCTGCACTATCCCCAGGAAGTGGCGGGCCTGGTGCCGCGGCTGATCCAGTATCTCGACAGCGGGCACCCCAACGCGGTCAAGAACGCCGTTGCCGCGCTCGGCAACATCGGCAGCTCCAACGCCGAGCTTGTTCGCAGCGCACTCCCGAAGATCCGCGCAATCATGGAAACGTCGACGGACATCGACGTGAAGATGAACGCCAAGGTTGCGCTGGGCCGGATGGGCGATCCGTCGGCAATGTAAACTAAAGGGGTCCGGCAGCCGGAGGCCAGGAGCCGGGAAAAGCTAAAACAGTGGCTTTGATGCTTTTCCCCTGCTACTGGCTACTGGACCCGGGGCCCTCTCTCTCGTGAGGTTTCATCTTGGAAGACCAGGAACTGAAAGCGGCAATCGAGGCAATTCTTTTTATCGCGGGGACCCCCCTGGCCGCGGACAAGCTCAAGGGGCTTTTTGAGGACGTGCCGCCTGAGCAGATCGAGGCGCAGCTGGCGGGCCTCAAAGCGGAATACGACGGCCGCGGCTCGGGCATCATGCTCGCCGAGATTGCAGGCGGCTACCAGTTCGCGACCCGGCCCGAGCATGCGTTGTTGATACGGAAATTCCGCACCGCCAAGACCTCTTCGAAGCTGTCGAAGCCCGCGCTCGAAACACTCGCCATCGTCGCCTACAAGCAGCCGATCACGCGCACCGAGGTGGAGCAGATCCGCGGCGTGAACATCGGCGGCATTATACGCAACCTGATGGAGCGCCGGCTGGTCAAGATCGTCGGGAAAAAAGACGTGCCGGGCAAACCCATGCTGTACGGCACTTCTCAGGAGTTTCTCCAGTACTTCGGGTTGAAGGATCTTTCCTCCCTGCCCACGCTCAAGGAGTTCCAGGAGCTCGATGCAGGGGAGGATGTCATGG